>PARN01000022.1 GCA_002711515.1 Rickettsiales bacterium
TTTTAAATGACAAAAAGGGTTAAAAAAATAAAAATATTTTATCTGATCTATATCTTTAATTGAAGATCTCAGAATTGAAAATCTTTTTTCATTTTCTCTAATAACTAATTTTTGATCTATAAAACTTTTTTTTTCTAAACTTATTGCAAGTCTTTCATAAAATTTTTCTGCTCCACCATCTTTTGAACCCCCAAGAATATTTAAAATTTTTAATCTATTATTTTTGTCCATTTTTTTGCTACTTCAGACCATGTGTGATGATTATTCGTTATTAGCAGATTTTTGTGCATTTTCATCCATAAATTATTATCATTCAAGAGTTTAATTGTATTCAAACAAAATTCTTTATCATTATTACAAATATAACCAGTTTTATTGTGAATTATTCTTTCGCTTAATGAACCATAATTTTTAACAATCCCAGGTGTTTTCAAAACCTGTGATTCAGCAGCTGACATACAAAAAGTTTCATCATCACTACCTTGATATAAAAAAACTCTCGAATTTTTTATTTTTTGAAATAGTTTACTCCTAGTAACTGGTGAATTTAATATAACACCCTTATTTTTGAAGGATTCTGCTTTTTTAATAATTCTGTTGATGGTTTTTAAATGTTTTTGTCCATATTTTCCGTACGTAGATGATCCAGTATACAAATGAAGTTTTCCATCTTTGACATTAGGGTGTATTTTTGTGACCCATAATTCTAATAGCCATTCAAGCCCTCGCATAGCATTTGATGTGAAAATTGCATGAGGTCTTGGACAAGATCTTTTTTTTTTATTGATAAACAAAGAGTTGTCGACTCCATAAGGTATCACAATTCTTTCTTTTGAGGGGGCCCACCAAGGATATGTTCTTTTATGGTATTGACTAGAAAAAACGATTTTTGCTTTATTTAAAAAAAGTTTTGATAAATATCTATACTTTAATAGATATGAAGCTGGATTATGGATCCAGAAAATTCTTTTTTTGCAATCTCTTCTAAAGTTTAAGAATTTGTCCCCCCTATTTATAACAACCACATCAAATTTTTCTTCATATATCTGGGCATTAAGTTTTTTCCAGAGGACATTTTTTATCAAACCCTCCTTTGTACAGTTATTACGAACTACAACTTCATAACCTAAATTTGCTAACTCCTCCACAAGAGAAACGAAGGCAACTTCTGCACCACCCAAGGGCTTTTTTCTTAATATCTCTGAGTCAAACTCTATACCATCATCTATGAAAAGTATTTTAGTCATCTAATTCAATAGTATTCTTTAAATATGACAAAATAGGATAAAGAGAAGCCACTAATGCAATTACAAACCCAATTTTTTTTTCTTTATATCCTTTTCTTAAAATATAACATTTCCAAAATCTTGAAAATAACCGTCTTATATTAATTACAAGCGATTCCTCCAACATTGAATCATTCATATCTTTNGCTCTNGCCGATGAATAGGAATTCAGTTTNANAAAAAGATCTGAAACCGATTTACAATAANAGTGATCAAGTCTTTCAGTTAAACGGGGGCCATTTNTTCCNATCATTTTTATTTTTGGGTGAACCCTCTGNTTCCCCCAAATTTTACAGCCTTTTCTNAATAANCCAGCATATGACGATTTACCAAAATAAGCACCCCAGCCATGTCGAATTATTTTGTCTCCTAAGAAATTATTTACATTAATCATATGCCAACTAAATTTACTTTTTTTTATAACATTTAGTATCTCATNTTTAAGTTTACTGGATACTCTTTCGTCTGCGTCAATTTCAAGAATCCATTCAGAATTACATTTATCTAAACCAAAATTTCTTCTTTCACCTTCTATTTCCCATGAACCTGAAAAAATATTTTTTGTAAATTTTTTTGCTATTTCTCTTGAGTTGTCATTGCACTTATCCAAAACGATAATAATTTCATTTGCAAAATTGATTGTATTTAAGCAACTCTTCAATTGTTTTTCTTCATTGTGAATTACCAACAAAACAGATAATGAACTCATATTTTTTTTCTAAACTCTTCTATCTTTTTATAAACACTATTAACATTTAAATCTGTCATTAANGAANCAATTTTCTTATGATCAAAACCTTTGAATCCCATTAATTCTTGAAAACTTTTTGGGCTTTTGATAACTAGAGTTTTCTTCCCCCAGGGGTGATATTTTGAAGAATCACTAGGACCAAACAGACCCACTGTTGGAATTTTAGATAGTGCCGCCATGTGCATCAACCCTGAATCATTTCCAACAAACAAGTCTGACTCTCTCATGATAAGNAAAATTTCAACAAGAGTTACCTTNCCAACAAGATCATAAAGATTCAAATTATTAGCATTAACCAGTAATTCATTGATATTTTTTCTCTCTTCTCTAGATCCAACTATTATAAAATAGGGGTTTCTAAACTTCCTATTATTTTCTATTCTTCTCATTAATTCTAAAAATCTTTCTGCAGGCCATATTTTACCNACCCAATTTGCAGTTGGTGCAATTANAATAATCTCATGTTTTTTCTTNAGTTTTCTTATACTTTTCAAATCATTNTGTGANATGTCTTNATTTATTTCAATATCNAGATCTGGGTCTAATATTTTCTCNCCAATTAAATTTGAAACTCTTTTAACTACATGCGAGTTTGAACCTTTGCCCTTAAATAAAAATCTTTCTTTTGTTAATAGAAGATAACTCAATATACTCCCTCGAAGATCAATTATAAGATCCCATANTTTGAAGGAACATTGAAACCAAAGAATTAACCAATGAATAGAATTCTTTTTTTTTTCGAAGATTATTACCCTATTTATATTTCTACAATAATTAAATAAAGAGGCTGGAATAGGGCCGCAGGCTAAAGTAATGTGTGCATCTTTAAAAAAATCTCGATAATATTTATTTAATCCAGAAAAAAGAATACTATCTCCAAGTCTATTTGATGAAATAATTANAATTTTTTTCATTTAAATATATTCTTGTCTTAATCAAAGAATTTTATAAGGTTAATATTATGTTTGAAAAAAAAGATTTTTTTAATTTTAAAGATAATGGNCTTATAAAAATAAAAGGANATGATAAATTNAATTTCATTCAAGGAATTATATCAAATGACATTAATATTTTAAAAAAAAAAACATCAATTTTTTCTTCTATACTAACCCCTCAAGGAAAATTTTTATATGATTTTTTTTTAACANATCATCGNNATGACTTTTTTCTAGAATGTAACANAAGTAATTTGGATGAAATTCTTAAAAAACTAANTTTATATAAACTTAGATCAGATGTTAGTTTTGAAATTTTAACTGATTATGAAATTATACTTACAAGTAAAAATAATTCTGATGAAATTAGAGAAAAATTAAGTGNGTNATCAATTATTTTTTTTGACCCAAGATTTGAGAAGTTTTTTAAAAGAATATATATAAAAAAAAATGAATTTCAAAAAGTCTTTGAAAATTTAGATTTCAAAGAAATAAGTCATGATGAATACCATAGTCTAAGAATTCAAAATGCGATACCAGACTTCACTGTTGACTCATTTAAGGAGAAATCATTATTGATGGAGATGCGATTTGANGAACTAAATGGAATTTCTTGGGAGAAAGGTTGCTATTTAGGTCAAGAAATTACCGCTAGAATGAAATATAGAAAAATTATAAAAAGAAAGTTAGTATCATTTTCAATTAATTTCAAATCTGAGCTNAATCAAGATATTCTATNTGAGGATAAGATAATTGGTTCTTTGATGAGTCACACAAAAGAACATGGAATTGGCTACATAAACTCAGAATTCTTAGAGGATGATAACAACTTTGTTTTTAAATGTGGTGATTCAAAATTAAAAATAATTGAACCCTGGTGGGTTTGAAAATAAAACATTTATCTAGCTAAAATCATTTTCTTTAAGTTATAAAGTGTTGAGAATGGATTTTTTTTATAAATTAGTTTATTTTTTAACTTTTCCATACCATGAGACCCAAACTCAGTTTGAAGGCTTTTTTTCAACCATTCAATATCCTGATCATATCNTCTTTCATTAAGTCTTTTATCNGCATTTAACCAATCCCATCTTTTATTAATTTCTATTAGAAGTTTTTCAAATCCTGAGTTTTTGTGTGAAGATGTCATAATTATATTTATTGACCAATCATTTATTTTTTTAAAATATCCTTTGCTTCCTGACAGATCAGAGAAAGTAAGATTAGATAGTTTTTCAATATCACTNTTAGTAACCGTTATTATATCTGGAATTTCAAATACTCCTGATTTCATAAATTGAATGGTATCTCCACCACCTGGTTGAACACAAAGTATGACTGTATCAACTATGTCCTTTATGCTAGTTTCCGATTGACCAACTCCAACAGTTTCAATNATTATGTAATCAAATTTTGATCTCATTACAACCATAGACGGATATGTTAATTCAGAAATACCACCCAAATAATCTTTTGCTGCCATTGATCTTACAAAAACTTTTTCATCATTAGGATCAAGAAGAAATCTGGTTCTATCGCCAAGTAATGCACCACCAGATTTTTGAGAGGAAGGATCCACTGCGATGATACCCACAGATTTATTTACCTTTCTGAGCTTTTTTATTAATTTGTCAATTAAAGTAGATTTTCCCACACCGGGTGGACCGGTCACACCGATAACATGTGACTTTGCTTGAGAATGATAATCATCTAATTGTTTTGTTGTTTCTTTTGAATCTTTATTAACCTCTATCGATTCAAGAATCTTGGACAACTCGATTTTATTCTTTAAGCTTTTCATCACTCAAATTACAATGACGAAAAGTTAAAAAAATGATTTATGTTAGTTTGGCATTCTAACAAAAGATTCTTTCTATTATTTTGAATTTTCTTATCTTGAACATTAACCATTACATTATCTAAGAAATCATTGATTGGCTTTGATATTCCTCTAAAAATTTTAAAATTTGTTTTATTTTGTTCATTTTTAATAATCTTTTTTAATTCATTCATGCTTAGATAAAGTATTTTTTCTTCCTTTAACTGAAATAAAGAATCATCAACTTTTTCTTTCTTTATAGTTTGATCAACTATTGAATCTAATCTTTTGCAAGCACTAAAAAAAACCTTCCCATCATCAGATTCAAGAAATTCATTTAATATTGTTNTTTTCTTATAAATAAGAGAAGGATTAAGTCTATTTAATTTTAAGTTTGCTCTAATCAATGAGTGAGAAAAACCTTTGCTCAAAAGATATACTTCAATTCTCTTTTTAAAAAAATCATAAATTAATTTAGTATCAAATTCTATGTCTATCTTTTGCTTTTTATAAATGGATTTAGTTTTNTCAAAAAGATGTTCTATGTCGATGCTTAGNTTATTCTCAATTAAAATCTTTATAATCGACAANACATTTCTTCTTACTCCAAANGGNTCGCCTGATCCAGATATCTTCTTTTTTGATAGAAANAAACCNAANACACTGTCTGCTTTCTGNGCTATTGCTANGATAATTGTTAAANTAAGTTTATTAAATACTAATGAATTTTCGTATTGAAGTGAAAATGCTTCATTTATTTCTGATTTAAAGCCTTCTATAGTTGCATAATAACCACCTACCCTTCCCTGTAGTGAAGGGAATTCCTTCACGATTTCAGTTGTTAGATCAACATTTGAATATCTAAGATATTTCTTAAAGTGATCTAGATTAAAATCAAAGTTATCGGCCAATACTTGGCACAGGTCTACTAGTCTTTCTGATCTTTCAAATAAAGTTCCAAGATTATCATAAAAAATTATAGAGGATAATTTTTTGTGTCCACTTTCAAAACTATTTTTTTTATCTTCCTCCAGGAAAAACTTGGCATCACTGAATCTTGCCTTTAAAACATTCTGATTTCCAGAAATAAGATTTTTCTCACTTTTAAAGCTTTTATTAGAAACAAAAGCAAAATAGTTGCTCAACTTTTTGTTATTGTAAAAACAAAAATTATCCTGTTTTTCTGATATTATTGTCTTCAAAAGAAAATCTGGTAATTCATAAAATGATTTATCAAAAACACCAAAAAAAACATTTGGCCATTCAACAGAATTAGAAACCTTTTCAAGAAGATTCTCATCTAATTCACAATTAAGATTTTTTTTTCTACAAAAATCTAATAATTGATGCTTTATTATTTTCTTTCTTTCTTTTCCATCTAAAATAACTTTTTTATCTTTTAATTTATTTTTATAGGAAGATATATTCAAACACCTAATTTTTTCATCAGTGTAATGATAATTTCCGATAGAAAAGTTACTAGAATTTACTCCTCCAAAACAAAAATCAACTTTTTTTTTATTAAATAAACAAAAAATATTTTTTATGGGTCTAATCCACTTATCTGAATGATCTGACCATCTCATTGATTTATTCCATTTAATGCTACTGATTACTTTATATAAATTTTTCTCTAAAACCTCTTCAATATTTTTTGGTGATTGATTTTTTTTGAAAAAATAATACTCATAATCCCCTACAAATTTCTTCTTAAGTTGATTAATAGAATTTAGATTTTGAGATCTTAAAAAACCATTTATTGCTTTAGAATCTGCGTTGATTTTTGGCCCTTTTATTTCGACATCTTCTTTTCTATTATCTCTAGAAAGTTTTTTAGACAATACAGAAATTCTTCGCGACGTAGACATAATTTCTAGTTCAGAAAAGCTTATTTTCTCCTGAGAAAAAAAAGATTCAAAAACTAAATTAAACTGCTCCTTCATCATTTTATGACATGAACTAGGAATTTCTTCTCCGTAAATTTCTAGCAAAAATTCACTCATAACTCTCACAAACTAATTTACAACATTTTTGAACTAGAGAACGAATTCTAAGTATGTAGGCTTGACGTTCAGACACAGAGATAAGTCCTCGTGAATCTAATAAATTAAATGAATGACTTGCCTTAATACAAAGTTCATATGCAGGTATAGGTAAATTTTTTTCAATTAATTCTTGAGATTTTTTCTCATAACTGGCNAAGGATTCTAGTAANTATTTTTCTGAAGCATATTGAAAATTATATGAAGATAACTGTTTTTCACTATTTTTAAANAGGTCAGCATAGGTGATTCCGCTTTGATTCCAAACAATATCAAAAACGCTATCAACTTTTTGTATAAACATAGCCAATCTTTCGAGACCATATGTTAGCTCTAAGCTCACTGGTTTNCACTCTATAGAACCCATTTGTTGAAAATAGGTAAATTGGCTTATTTCCATTCCATTACATTGTACCTCCCACCCAAGACCTGCNGCTCCAAGCGTTGGGCTTTCCCAGTCATCTTCAATAAATTTTATATCATTTGAATTCCAATCAATTCCAACTCTTTTTAGACTTTCGATATACAATTCTTGAGAATTCATCGGACTTGGTTTTATGAGTACTTGAAGCTGATAATAGTGCTGTAATCTATTCGGGTTTTTGCCGTATCGTCCATCAGTTGGTCTTCTACATGGTTGAACAAAAACAGTTTGCCATGGGTGTCTTCCTAGAGCTTTGAGAGCAGTATGAGGGTGGAATGTAGCTGCACCGACCTCCATATCTATTGGTTGAGATAATAGACANCCCTTTTCCATCCAAAAATTTTGTAATTCTGTGATAATTTGTTGAAAATAAATNCCATAAAATTTGTTCAGAAATTTATAATAATTCGATTTTAAAATACTATATTAGTATAACATTAGTTATGAATAAAAATATATTATTAACTTAGAATATGAAAATAGTAAGCTTAAATTCAAATTCCCCTCATAAACCCTATAATGATTTTTTAAATTGGCTTCAAGATGATTTAGATTTAGTTAATAAAGTTATTTTAGATAATCTTAAAAACAGTTCTAAGCTAGTTTCGGAACTTTCTAGCCATATAATTGGTTCTGGTGGAAAAAGAATAAGACCTCTTCTAACATTAGCAACGGCAAAGCTATGCGATTACTCTGGATCAAGACACATTAATTTAGCTTCAGTAATTGAATTCATCCATACAGCTACATTGCTTCATGACGACGTGGTAGATAATAGTAGAAAAAGAAGAGGGAAAGATACAGCTAATTATTTATGGGGAAATAAGTCTAGTATCCTTGTTGGTGATTTTCTGCTAAGCAAAGCATTTAAAATCTTGACAATGGACGGTTCCTTAAAATGTATCGAAATTATTTCTAGAACTTCAGAGAAAATTTCATTTGGTGAAGTTAAACAACTTATGTCTGTTAGAGATTTCGAAACTAGTGAATCAGAATATATGGAGATTATTGATTGTAAAACTGCTGAATTATTCTCAGCCGCTTGTCAAGTTAGCTCAGAAATTTGTGAAGTAAATTTTGAAAAAAAAAAATCTTTAAGTGAATTTGGAAAATATCTTGGCTTAGCATTTCAAATAATAGATGATACATTAGATTATTTTTCAGAAGAAAAAAAATCAGGAAAGGAAGTTGGTGACGATTTCAGAGAAGGCAAGATGTCTCTTCCACTCATACTTTCTTTTAAGAGGAGTGATAGAAGAGAAAAAAAACTCCTTCAACACATAGTAAATAAACAAGATTCAACTGATGATGAGTTAAAGTGGACAATAGAACTGATGAATAAATACGGAATTAAGGATGACTGTATGAATAAGGCTAAACACTTTTCGTTGATGTCAAAAGATAGCCTTGGAACGTTTCCCAACTCTGAGCAGAAAGAAAAAATAATCGCGATAATTGAATTTTTAATCACTCGTAATAGCTAAAATGGAATAAATTTTGCAGAATTTTTCTCGCGAAATCAAAAATTATTAATTCTAACGACTACATTAAAGTAAAAGTGATTGAATTTTTTTCCAAAAATTATTTAGTCATCACATTACTTTTTATTATTTTTTTAATTTCTATTTAAAAAAAAAAAAATTTTATTAATTTAATTATGTGGACGAATTAAACAAATTTACAAAAAGATTCAAAAGGTACACCAACCTAGGAACATCAGCTGGTAGTATTGCTTTAAATTTTATTGGTACAAAGATATTTAACAAAGAACATCAGCAAAATGCCGAAAACCTCACTAAAATTTTAGGAAATCTTAAAGGGCCAATAATGAAGATTGCCCAACTTCTTTCTACTGTACCTGATTTGCTTCCCAAAGAATATATTGAAGAATTAACTAAACTTCAGTCAAGTGCACCACCGATGGGTTGGAATTTCGTGAAAAGGAGAATGAAAAGCGAATTAGGAGAAAAATGGCAAGAAAAGTTTGATTTTTTTGATGATAAACCTTTTGCAGCTGCATCATTAGGACAAGTCCATAAAGCAAGATTTAAAAAAAATGAAATAGTCTGTAAACTTCAATATCCTGATATGATGTCGATAGTAGAAGCTGATATAAATCAACTAAAACTTCTTTTTTCATTATACAAAAGAATTGATCCGACAATAGATACGACTGAGATACAAAAAGAAATTTCTTCTAGAGTTAGAGAAGAACTTGATTATGAAAGAGAAAAACTTAATCTTAATTTATTTCATTCAGTTTTCTCAAAAATAGAAAATGTAATAATACCAAAAGTATATGATGAAATTTCGACCAAAAGACTTCTATGTATGAACTTTCTTGAGGGTAAAAAGTTATTAAAGTTTAAGAATGATTCCAGTTCTAGAAGAGAGAAATTAGCACTAAATATGTTTTATGCTTGGTATCATCCATTTTACAAATATGGAATTATTCATGGTGATCCACACCTGGGTAACTATTCAGCTAATGATGATTTACAAATTAATTTACTTGATTTTGGATGTGTAAGAATATTTAAACCATCTTTTGTAGAAGGTGTTATTAATTTGTATTTTGCAATAATGGATAAAAATGAGGAACTAGCTGTGCACGCCTATGAGAGTTGGGGGTTTGAAAACATTAATAAAGAATTAATAAATATTCTCAATATTTGGGCTAAATTTTTATATTCCCCTCTTCTCGAAGATAAAGTAAGGAAAATGCAGGAAACTAATTCAACAGCATATGGAGCAGAGGCAGCTGCAAAAGTTCACAAAGAGCTAAAGAAAATTGGAGGAGTAAAACCACCACGCGAATTCGTATTTATGGATAGAGCTGCAATCGGTTTAGGTTCAGTTTTTCTTCACCTGGATGCTGAAATTAATTGGTATAGAATTTTTAATTCTTTGATAGAAGGATTCAAAACGGATGAACTTTCAAAAAGACAAAAAAATGTACTAAAAAAATCTAAATTGGCAGAAATTCTTTAAACTTTTTAGAAAAATTTTCTGCCATTGAAAGTAATTTATCTAACTCTGCCATAGTTGATGATAAATCTGGTGTACTATCATTCAACCAGACGTTAAAACAATAAGAATAAACTAAAAACAAAATATTTTTTTTAAACAAATCTAAAGAAGATCTATCATATCCTTGTGATAGTTCGAGGTAAAAGTCTAAAGAATTTAAAATATTCTTCGAAACCCTAGATAGAAGTAAAGGGTTATTTGCTAGACTTTGTGTGATAATCCTAAGAGAAATTTTGTAATCCTCCATTTCTTCAAACCTGAGCATTATTAATTCAAAAAGGTTATCTTTTATAGATGACATATTGATATCATCAGCACTAATTTTTTGTTCAACATAGAAATCAATCATTTTTGAAAATTTAGTTATGATTTGGTTTTTATTTACAAAGAAATGTCTTATTTTAACAATTGGGATTTTATATTCTCTAGAAAATTCATTAAAATTAAAATTCTCCCATCCAGAAGATTCTATCTTCTTGAATATTAGCTTAATTATCTTATGTTCAGTTTTTAATTCTGTCATTTATTTTTGGTTGTTTTTAAAATATTAATATATATTCTTAGATAGCTGTAATACAAATTAAAAAAAATTGTGAAATTCGAATAAATAAAAAATTTATTATTAAATAAATATATTAAACTCAATGAATATTGAAAAAATTGAAAATCTGATTAACAAAATTCCTGACTATCCTAAACCTGGAATTTTATTCTACGATATATCAACATTGATTTTTAATAAAGATGCATTTAGCTCTTGCATTAATTATCTTGCAGAAATAGCTTCTAACTACGAATTCGATCATATCGCATCAATAGATGCTAGGGGTTTTATTTTTGGATCGGCTCTTGCTTATAAACTCGATAAAGGTCTTATAATGATCAGGAAAAAAGGTAAACTCCCTGGTAAAGTGATAAGTCATACTTATGAATTAGAGTATGGTAGTGATACATTAGAAATAAATGTTGATGCTAAGGAAAAAAAAATTGCCTTAGTTGATGATCTTCTTGCTACTGGAGGCACAGCTTCGGCCGCAATAAATTTAATTGAAAAGTCGGGAGGCTTTGCTTGTTGCTTTTTTAGCATTATTCAATTAGATTTCCTAAAAGGATTTAAAAAAATTAACATTCCAACTGAGACACTTATTCATTATTAATTATGACAAAAGCACATAAACTATTTCTTAAATGGCTTCTACAGTTTAGTATTATATTTTTTTTTATATTCTTTGTTTATGATCAAGGTCTAATTTTTAAAATCTTGTCTTCGGATAAAAGCTATATAACCAGTTTGATAATTGTATCTTTTTTATTGGTAAGTACCCATTGTGCTTTCCATACTTTCTTAATTTCCCAAGAATTAAATAAAGCTCATATAATTAAAAAAAGTTTGCTGGATGAAAATGTTAAATTAAGAATTATTGAGGAAAACCTTATTCTTACTTCTAAGGGAGAAATAACCTCTGGTATTGTTTGTGCCTACTTTAAAGACTTAATCGGCTTAAAAAAAAATGGTGCATCTTCACATGTACAAATTTTAGATTCTTACATAAAAAAAACGGTGGGGTATTATGAATTTGGATGGTTTTGTTCTGACATAATGCTTAAACTTGGGCTTATAGGTACAGTCATTGGATTTATTATAATGTTAAGCTCATTATCTGATATAACCACTTTTGATGTCACGCTTCTCCAAGGAGTCTTGACTACGATGGGAAGCGGTATGGGAGTTGCCTTATACACAACTCTTTCAGCTTTAGTTACAGGTGTATTGATAGCAGTCCAATATTACAATCTAGAAAGTGGTTGCGAGGAACTTTTCTCTGTGCTCAATCAAATCTCAGAAGTAAGTATCGATAGTAGTATGTGATATGTCATATTCTGGTAGAAGATTACGAACAGATCCATTTACTGATTTGCTATTTAATATCCTGCTTTCCTTTACTTTATTAATGTTTCTTGCGATTATATTTATGAATCCTATCCCAAAAACTGGAGTAATAAATCCTAAAGCTGAATATATAATTACTGTTAGTTGGAAAGATAATAACCCAGATGATATAGATACATATGTTCAAAGTCCTACCGGTGATCTTGTCTGGTTTCGAGGTAAGGAAGCAGGTTTTGTTCATTTAGATAGAGATGATAGAGGCTTGTTAAATGACACAATCGTTGTTAATGGTGAAAAAGTTCAAAATCCACTAAACCAAGAAGTAGTTACATTAAGAGCAGTTGTGCCTGGGGAGTATATAGTTAATATTCATTATTATGCAACAGTTACTAACTCACCTGTAGACGTAAATGTTAAAGTTGAAAAAGTCAACCCTCAACTTGAAGTAATTTATTATGGTACTATTAATTTAGAAAAAAAAGGTGTAGAAAAAACTGCAACAAGATTTAATATTACTCAAGATGGAGTTGTTAATGTCACAGGTAACTTATTTAAAAAATTAGTTCCAGAAAATTAGGAGGAAACAATGAACGCTGAAATTTTTGTAATTATAATTTGTTATGTACTGATAGGATTCCTTTTAGTACTCTTTAACCTAAGAACTAATTTTAATTGGTTGCTCAAAGCGTCAATGATTGCAATTGTTACCATTTTTTACTTATTGACTTATAAATCTTTTTCAAACTTAGTAGGCTGGCCATCAAACAACCCCCTTCCAGATAGATTTAGATTAGTAGCTGCTCAAATCTATGAACCGAATGCACTCATTAACTCAGAAGGAGCTATTTTCCTTTGGGTCACTGATATGGATAATCTTGCTGGACTCAGTACACCTAGATCCTATTCTCTTCCTTATAATAAGGAAGTTCATGAAAGAGTATCTAAATCTCTTGTGAATCTGAAAAATGGCGTGCCTCAAATGGGGGAAAGTTCAGAAGAAGAAAAAACAGGCTTAATTTCAGCAATTATAAAAAAAGAGAAGATATCAAGCACAAGCACAACACTAAATTTCTTTGATATGCCAAATCAATTATTACCAGAAAAGTAATGAAATTTTTTTTATTATTCTTTCTTTTATATTCGTGTTCTGAAGAAAAAACAACTTACTTCCCTTTAGATAAAATTAAGTCCTGGTCATATAGTGTAGAAATTCTTCCTGAAGTTGAAAAAAAAATGCTTTATAAAAAAACAAATATTTCCCTAGGTAAAACTAAAATCGCATCAATGAAAGGAAATCAAAAATCCTTTCCAGTACTAAGAGAGGACGGAACATCACTTTACTATCAGATATTACCTAATGGAATCTTCAGAAGTGGGGTAAAGTATTTGAAAGATTCTAAAGTTTCGCTTGAAAAGAAGAAAAGAATAGTTCTTCCATATCCTCTGAAATTAAACCAAGAATGGAATGTTGAAAGTAAAACGTATTTGATTCTGAGAAGATATCCTTATTACGATTATCGTGCAACTACTGATTTCAATTTAAAGTATAAAGTAATATCTTTTAATGAGTCCGTTACAACACCCTTTGGAAAATTTAAAGACTGTTTGTTTATAAAAGGTGAAGGACAAACAAAATTTATTGATAATGAAATTGGTACTATAGATATAAACATCACCTCAGAAGAATGGTACTCAAGAAATGTTGGGTTAATTAAAGTTGTTAGAGTAGAAAAGACAGATACTGATCTTTTCGGTACAACAAAAATGGTTCAACTTTTAGAAGATTATAAGAAAAAGTAATCTTAAATGAATTCAATAAATATATTAATACTTCTTTTTTTATTTATTTTAACTCTTTATGTTGGTAAATTCCTACTATTACCTCTTTTCCTAGCACTCTTTATTTACATTATTATTAAATCACTATCACAAGATCTATCAAAATTAGTTACTAATATAGGAATAAAAATTAATAATGGAGTCTCAATATTTTTAGTTTTTTTAATATCTTTCTTTATCTGTTATTTTTCATTGAAAATATCAAAAGCCAACTTGAATAGTGTACTTATAAATGTTGAACAGTATCAACAGAATTTGTTCTTTTTTAAAAAAATCTTGACTGAGAGTGATTTGAATAAGTTTATTTCACTAGATCAATTTGGGGAGAACGTCGAGTTTTTAAAAATCTTAAAGCAAATTATGAATTATATAACAAATTTTGCAGGAAACTTTTCGTTAGTGTTTGTTTATTTAATATTCCTTTTACTTGAAGAAAAATTCATTGAAAAAAAAATAATAGCGATAGCTGAGAATAAAAACAAAATTCAAATTTTTCATAAAATTAACTCAGATATATACAACTACTTTAGAATTAAAATATTCACAAGTTTTTTGACAGGAATCTCAACTTTTTTAATTCTTTACTTTCTTGGGAATGATTTATACACAATTTTTGGAGTTATTACTTTTTTTCTAAATTTTATTCCTTATATTGGTTCATTGCTATCAATTCTATTACCTACAATTTTTTCTTTTTTCCAATTTATGGATCCTCTAAATTCATTTATGACTCTTATCTTTCTTTTATTTATACAATTAATTTTTGGAAANTTCCTTGAACCTAGACTGATGGGTAAGACCTTAAATTTAAGTCCTTTAATATTAATGGTCTTTCTATCCTTGATGGGGAAAATTTGGGGGGTATCAGGAATGTTTTTGAGTGTCCCTATTATGGTTGTATTACTTATTATATTNAATAACTTCAAGGAAACTAAAAAAATTGCAATTTTCTTATCTGAAAAGGGAATACGTAAATAGTTAAATTCACATTCGAGATGATCGGTGTAGAGCTAAAATTAGACCAAAACCAAAGAAATATGAGATCATAGATGATCCTCCGTAAGATACTAGAGGTAAAGGTAACCCAACAACTGGTAANATACCAATTACCATCGACATATTAATAAGCGAAGCAAAAAAGAAATTTGAAATAATTCCAAAACCTACCATTCTTGAGAAATTATCATGAGTAAAGTTATTAGCAATTTGATAGGTTAAATAAGTTATAAGAGCGATAAGTCCNATGACAGAAATAGTTCCTAAAAAACCAANTTCTTCTCCCAACATAGAAAAAATAAAATCCGTATGCTTTTCAGGGAGAAAATCGAGATGTGATTGAGTTCCTTTCATCCAACCTTTACCCAAACTTCCACCTGAGCCAATAGCGATTTGCGATTGAATTATATGATAACCAGAACCAAGTGGGTCATTCTCTGGATTAAATAAAGTTAANATTCTTTGTTTTTGATAGTACTTTAGAGATCCCCAAAGATAAGGAGTAATNATTACGAATAATAAACCTAAAAAAGAAAAAAATTTCCAACTTAGCCCTGCCAGAAAAAAAATAATAAAGCAGATGAAAAGAAAAATCGAGGCTGTCCCAAGATCTGGTTGCGAAAGTATAAGTGAAAATGGGATCAAAACCATTGTTATGGGAAGAATAAGAAAAAAATAATCTCTTGCTTCTTTAATTTTTTTTTCATCAAAAAATTTTGCTAGAGCTAAAATTATAATTATTTTCATTAGTTCAGAGGGTTGAAAGAAAAATCCATAGAAATTTATCCATCTTCTTGAACCCTTTCCAATATANCCATAGAAAGAAGCCCAAACTAATAGTAACAGGCAAAAAACGTATAAATAAAATGTATTTTTCTTCCAAAATTCAATATCTACAAGTCCTACCAATAGCATAATTATCAATCCAATTACAATTTTGGATACATGGGAAAAAAGAATATCATACTCCATTCCTGATGTTGCACTATAAATCATTACAAAGCCGACAAAGGTTAAAAAGAATACCAGCGAGATGAAAAACCAATATAAATTTTTAAATCTTAAAAATATTTCATACATGATAGAGTTATAAAAATTTGTTTAATGTTAAATCCATTATTTTTTTTGCTATTGGTGCTGCAACCTTTGAACCACTTCCCATATGTTCTGCAATTACTGTTAAGGAAAATCTTGGATCGTCGAATGGTGCATAGCAAGTGAATAAGGAATGATCTCTTAATTTGTATGTGATTTCTTCATTTTTAAGAACACCACTTTCTCTTTCTTTTTTTGTAATTCTTCTCACTTGTGAAGTTCCAGTTTTACCAGCCATCTTGTATCTTGAATTGAGTCTTGAACTAAAAGCTGTACCGTCAGATTCATTTACAACTGAAAACATAGAATTCCTTATGAAAGTAAGATGTTTATTATTTATTGGTAATAATTCGAAATAATGGTCTTTCCTTTTTGATATTGAAGGAGTAATAATCTTTCCGGTTGCAACTCTTGCTGTCATCAAACTTATTTGAAGAGGCGTTGATAAAGTAAAGCCTTGACCAATAACTGTATTAAGCGTTTCACCTCTTTGCCATTTTTCCCCTTTATTGGAAACCTTCCATTTCTTTGTAGGCATTATCCCCAAATTTTCATTAGGCATATCAATCCCTGTTAAATTTCCCATTGCAAACTGTTTTGAAAATTTAGCAAGAGAATCAATATCAATCTCCTTTGCCAAATTATAAAAGTAACAGTCACAAGATTTCTTGACAGCATCATTTAAATCAACATTTCCATGACCATCTTTTTTCCAACAATGAAATTTCCTATTTCCAAACGCAACATGGCCAGAACAATAAAACGTCTTTTTTGAATCAAAATTTAGTACCTCTAAAGCGTACAATGCAGTCAAAATTTTATATGTTGAACCAGGTGCATAAAGTCCTGATATGCATCTGTTAAGTAAAGGATTTGTTTCATCTTCTACCAACTGCTTCCATCTACTGCTTGATACCCCATTACTAAATTCATTATTATCAAAAGATGGTGTAGATACCATACAATTTACTCCACCGTTTTTACAATCGACCATTACAACTGCACCGCTTATCCCAGTAAGTAACGAATAAGCTTTTTCTTGAATTTCAGTAACTAAGTTAGTACTTATATTTTTTCCTGGAATTGCAAATTTCTTATTAATTTCTTTTTTAATTTTTCCTTTTGAATTAGTTTCAAGTTTTATCCAACCATCTGTTCCTAATAATTCACTGTCAAAAATTTTTTCTATACCAGAAATACCAAATTTTAGGTTATTTAATTTTTCATCTTTTACATCCTGTTTATATCCAACATAACCTAAAACATGCGAAAAAATAAGATTATCTTCATAGTTTCTTACTTTTTCTTTTGTTATAAACAAAAAAGGGAATTTATCAGAAATCAATTCGAAAATTTCTAATTCTTTCCAACTAAGGTTTTTCTTTATTACAATAAAATCTGAGATGTTAGAGTGAATCATATTTTTTTCTAGATCCTGAATATCTCTTTCTGAAAAATCAATTATATTTGAGAGAGTTGAAATATATTTTTTAATTTTTGATTTCTTTTCTCTAAAAATATTCAGCTGAAAATCTATTCTATTAGAAGCGATTGGTTTATCATTTAAATCTAAGATTGTTCCACGCTCAGGGTATAAAATCTTAACTTTTGTTCTATTTAAGTCAGAAAGCTTACCATACTTAGATTTATTCAGTATTTGAAGGTAATACAACTTACCACAAACAAGCAAAGTAAAAAAAGATTTTGTAATTCCTAGTAATAAAGATCTGCGTCTTAACTTATTATATTTACTAAACTCATTAGTCATCAAAACTCCTGAATCTGTATGTTATCTTTTCAATGAAAATAAAAAATAATGGAAAAAAAAGTAAAGTGAGTAAAAAACTTATAAAAACTTTTTTTAAATTTAAATTAAAATCAGTCCCAAAGCTATTAATTAAATACGCTACAACCAAGTATGATGTTAAAAAAACAACAAATCTCAACCACATCTCTTTCAGATCAAAAGAAAGTAAATTTCCCGATTGTTTCCTTTGAAAATGATAAATCATCAAAAAAAATAGAGAAGTTATTCCTACAATACCGTCCAGAAGGATATCATAAAATAATCCAAAAATAAGAAGCCAAATTGGTCTAAATTTTTGATTATCGTGATGGATCCAAGAATATATAACCGTTATTGATAAAAAAGGTTTAACTAATTCATTCTCGAAAAAATATACAGGGGAAAATTCAAAGTAAATAAAGAAAAAAACAAAAAAGAATGGAAATATCTTTAAAAAAAAATTATTGATCATCTTTTTTTGTTCTCAAATTAAGTTCCTTCTCAAAATCAAAAACTAATACATTAACATAAATTGAATCTGATATTTTTGCAAATGGTTCAATATAAACCTCATTTAAATTTTTTTTTACTCTTCCAATGCTTATACCTTCTTTAAAATAACCAGCAGCATTTGTCGTAACAACAACCTCATNATGCTTTAATTCAAAAAAATTTTCAAAATGTTTCAGAACTAGTCTTTCTCCTGNACCTTTNACAAAAAATGATTTTTTTGAATCAATTGAAAAAGCAGGAATTATTGAATCTTGATCGTATATTGTCAAAATTTTTGATGATANGTCACCTAACTCTANAACTCTTCCTATCATACCCTCACTGTTAAAAACAATGTCGTTAAGTTTCAGNCCATTTAACTTNCCTTGATCAATAAAAAAAATATGNTCATTGTTATTATAAGGATCTAAAAGAATTCTTCCGGTGATTTTTCTGGAATACCCCTTCTCATCAATCTTTAATAGTTTTCTTAGTCTATAATTTTCTAAAATATAAAAATTTCTTTGATTATTTTCTTTTTTTAATATTTGATTTTCTTGTGTTAATAAAGTGTTAGATTCCTTAATTCTTTTTATTTCCCCAAAGAAACCAAACGNATTACTNACNANTTCAAAAGGTTTGCTTACTAAAATTAAACCNGGTTTNCTGAAAGAAATCACATANTACTTCACATTCAAAAATAAANTACTTTTTGCATATGAATTAATTAAAAANAAAAAAGCAATTATTATGCAAAAGAACATTTCAATACCATACTGGTTTAAAAAACTTGATTTAAATCCTCTAGAAAATGAGGTTTTATACACCATATTTAGAAGCTACTACTAAGAACTGATCTCAAAGATTTTAGATTTTCTGCACATTTTCCTGTACCTTGCACTACACAACTAAGAGGGTCATCGGCTATTGTNACAGGCAAACCTGTCGAATCTCTTATTACTTGGTCTAGTTCGCCTAAAAGTGAGCCACCACCAGTTAAGACAATCCCTTTATCAACAATATCGGCTGCTAATTCTGGGTCTGAGTTTTCCAAAGTGTTTTTCACGGCTTCTATTATTGCTTGAACTGGTTCCTGGAGAGCCTCGGCTATTTGCCTCTGATTAATAACAACTTCTTTTGGAACACCTTTTAATAAATCTCTACCTTTAATATGAAGAACTTTCCCTTCACCAGATGATGGGGGAGCTGCAACGCCTATTGCTTTTTTTATTCTTTCCGCACTGCTCTCTCCTACAAGAAGATTGTGTGATCTTCTTATATAGTTAATTATAGCAACATCCATTGCATCACCACCAACTCTTACAGAATGAGCATGNACAATGCCTCCCAAAGCAAGGAGGGCAACTTCTGTTGTTCCTCCGCCTATATCTACAACCATTGAACCTGATGGTTCCGTTACAGGAAGACCTGCACCTAAAGCTGCAGCCATTGGTTCATCAACCAGAAAAACTTTTCGTGCACCAGCTGCTGCAGCTGAACCCTCAATTGCTCTTCTCTCGACTGAAGTTGCTCCAGATGGCACACACACTACAATAACAGGGCTAAAAAAACTATTATTATTATGAGCTTTTCTAATAAAGTGTTTTATCATCTCCTCTGCAACATCAAAGTCAGCAATCACACCATCTCTCATTGGTCTAATTGCAGCAATATTTCCTGGGGTTCTACCCAACATTGTCTTTGCTTCATGACCAACTGCCAAGACTTTTGGCTTAGCATCTTTCTTATCATTAGATAATGCAACTACGGAGGGTTCGTTTAGAACTATCCCCTTTCCTTTAACGTAAATTAGGGTGTTTGCTGTACCTAAATCTATTGCTATATCTTGTGAAAAAAATGAAAAAAAGTTTCGCATAAATATAAACAAACTATTACATTTTAAAAAAAAATCAAATGAATTATATTACGTGTTTATCAATCTCTTCCGAGGATGAACTCAAACTTTCTCTTGATTCATCAGCTTTTACTCTTTTTAACATAAGTTTGTTTAAAGCATTAATATATGCCTTGCCCGAAGCAACAATTGTATCTATATCATTTCCCGTTCCTAATACACTNATACCGTTTTCTTCAAGTCTAACACTTACCTCAGCTTGTGCATCTGTTCCTTTTGTAATAGCGTTAACTTGATAAACAACTAAATTCGCATTTAATTTTGTTGCCTTCTTNATGGCCCTAAACACTGCATCGATGGGACCGCTGCCATCTGATCGCTTTTTAATAACCTTGTCATTACACCTTATTTGTAACTCAGCATTAGATTTCTGATTAGAACCACATTTGATTGTTACGTCTAACAATTGAATTAANTTTGTATTAGAAATAGAGTTTTCTTCATCCGCTATAGCAAGAAGGTCTTCGTCAAAAATCTGTTTTTTTTTGTCGGCAAGTGTTTTAAATTTCTTAAACAGAACATTTATTTTCTCATCAGAAAAAGAAAATCCTAAGTCCTTCAACTTTACCTTAAATGCATGCCGTCCAGAATGTTTTCCTAAAACGAGTTCTGAAGAACATAGCCCAACTGATTCTGGGGTCATTATTTCATAAGTACTACTATTTTTTAGCATTCCATCTTGATGAATTCCAGACTCATGTGCAAATGCATTTTTACCAACAATAGCTTTATTAGGTTGAACTCCAAAACCAGTAATTGTTGAAACTAGATGTGATATGTTTGATATTCTTTTTGTGTCTATGTCAGTGTAAAAGGGTAATAAATCTTTTCTAGTTTTCAAGCACATAACAATTTCTTCAAGTGCAGCGTTTCCTGCTCTTTCGCCAATTCCATTAATAGTACACTCAACTTGACGTGCACCCTCTAAAATTGCATTTAATGAATTGGAAACTGCTAAGCCCAAGTCGTTGTGGCAATGGACTGAAATAACTGCTTTATCAATATTTTTAACATTCTCTTTTATCTTTTTTATTAATACTCCAAATTCACTTGGTATAGAATACCCAACAGTATCGGGAATATTAATTGTGTTAGCTCCTGATTCAATTGCTTTCTCAATTGTTTTATATAAAAAATCATGATTTGTCCTTGAGGCATCTTCAGGTGACCATTCAATATCATCGGTATACCTTGCTGCTCTTTTTACACTTTTACTAATTGCATCTAAAACTTCACTACGATTCATCCTTAGTTTATATTTCATATGAAGGTCGCTCGTTGAAATAAATGTGTGAATTCTTTTTCTTGAAGCATTTTGTAAAGCTTCACCTGCACAATCAATATCTTTAAAGTTTGCTCGAGCTAAACCACAAACAATAGAAAACTTCGAAACTTCGGAAACCTTTTTTACAGACTCAAAATCACCACGAGAGGCAAAGGGGAACCCAGCCTCAATTATATCAACCCTCATATCATTTAAGTTCTTGGCAATTAGAATTTTATCTTCAACTGACATAGAAGCTCCAGCAGACTGCTCACCGTCTCTAAGGGTGGTATCAAAAATAAGTATTTTTTTCATAGTTATATAATATTAATTTTTCTTCTTATTTACCAGTTTATTCGATGTAATCCAAGGCATCATTGATCTTAACTTTGTTCCAACTTCCTCAATTTTTTTTTCATTTTGGATTCTTTTTTCAGCTTTAAAATTAAGTTGTCCTGACTTACATTCTAGAATCCAATCTCTAACAAATTTTCCACTTTGAATTTCTTCGAGGATTTTCTTCATTTCATTTTTAACTTTATTATTAATAACTCTTGGACCCCTTGTTAAATCTCCGTACTCTGCTGTATTTGATATGGAATATCTCATGTTGGCAATTCCTCCTTCATAAATTAAATCAACTATTAATTTAACCTCATGAAGGCATTCAAAGTACGCCATTTCTGGAGAGTAACCGGCCTCAACTAATGTTTCGAAACCTGTCTGAATTAATGCTGTGAGTCCTCCACATAAAACCGCTTGTTCTCCAAAAAGATCAGTTTCACATTCTTCTTTAAAGGAAGTCTGTATAATTCCTGATCTTCCTCCACCGATTGCAGAAGCATAAGACAAGCCTAAGTCTAGTGCATTACCTGATGAGTCTTGGTGAATTGCTAACAAGCATGGAACACCGGCTCCTGAAATATATTGTGCTCGCACAGTATGACCAGGACCTTTTGGAGCGATCATAAATACGTCGAGATCGTCTCTTGGTTTAATTAATTGAAAATGAATTGATAATCCATGTGCAAAAAGAAGTGAAGCTCCATTTTTTAAATTTTTTTCTAAATGCTCAGAATATAAATCTGCTTGAAGTTCGTCTGGAACAAGTACCATGCAAAGATCAGAGTTTTTTACAGCCTCGTGGGCTTCCTGAACTTTGAAACCATCATTTTCTGCTTTTTTAATTGAACTCGAGCCCTTTCTTAAGCCTATGATAATATTTTTTACTCCACTATCTTTCAAATTGAGTGCATGTGCATGACCTTGACTTCCATAACCTATTATACAAATTTGTTTGTTTTTTACCAAGTTGAGGTCGGCATCACTATCATAAAAAACTTTCATAATTTTCCTTTCTACTTTCTTATATAGTCTACACCCAAGGCCATTGAAACCAAACCCGATCTTGTTTGTTCAATAACCTTAAATGGTTTTAAAAAATTTAAAAGTCTAGTGATCTCAATTGGAGTTCCTGAAAATTGGATTATTAGTTCAACTCCGTCATCAACTAAAACTTTTGCATCAATCTTTTCTAGCCTTTTGTATATATCTATAGTCGATTTTTTCTTCACATTCAATTTAATTAAAATCAACTCCTTACCAATAAAACTTTTAAGCTCGCTTATTTCTTCTAGGTTGTGAACTGGGATAAGTTTTTTTAATTGAGCTTTAATTTGGTCTACAATCAATTTCGTGCCTGATGTGACTATTGTTATTCTTGATAAAAACTTATGAGAATCAACCTCTGATACAGATAAACTCTCAATATTGTAACCTCTTCCAGAAAATAACCCTACAACTCTTGCCAAAACTCCTGGTTCATTGTCAACCATTATAGACAAAATATGTTTTGAATTTTTTTGTTTCATTTCTGATTAGACTAAAACCATTCCTTCTTCTGAAATCTCTCCATCAATCTTATCATTTGGACCTAATAGCATTTGGTTATGAGTTGATCCTGATGGAATCATTGGAAAGCAATTTTCTGTTGGATCAACCTGTACGTCACAAATAACTGGTCCTTTAACTCTTATCATTTCAGTTATAAGGTCGTCTACTTCGCTTGGTTTATTTGCTCTTAAACCAACAGCACCAAAAGATTCTGCTAATTTTACAAAATCTGGAAGTGAGTCCATATATGATTCTGAAAGTCTATTGCCATGAAGAAGCTCTTGCCATTGCCTTACCATTCCCATGTAATGATTGTTGAGAATAAAAACTTTTACAGGAAGCCTATACTGTTTAATAGTAGACATTTCTTGGATATTCATCAAAATAGATGCTTCACCCGCAACATCGATAACTAAACCTTTCGGGTGAGCAACCTGAACTCCCATGGCAGCTGGTAAACCATAACCCATAGTTCCCAAACCACCAGATGTCATCCAATGTTTAGGTTTATTAAAAGTTAAAAATTGTGCGGCCCACATTTGGTGTTGCCCAACCTCAGTAGTTATGAACGGATTAAATTTTTTTGTTAGTAAATCTAATCTTTGAATTGCATATTGCGGCTTAATAAGCTTCTTAGAGTTTTTGTAACTTAGACAATTTCTAGATCTCCATTTATTAATTTTTTTCCACCAACCTTTGATCTTTTCTCCAGAAAAATTAACTTTATTCTCTTTTAAATAATTATAAATCAATTTTAAAATTACTGCTAAATCACCCTGTACTGTTAAATCAACATTTACACTCTTGTTAAATGATGATGCATCAATATCTAAATGAATTTTTTTTGACTTAGGAGAAAACCCAGAAACTTTTCCGGTAATTCTGTCGTCAAATCTTGCACCAACACAAATCATAAGATCAGACTGATGCATTGACATGTTTGCCTCATAAGTTCCATGCATACCTAACATTCCAACAAATTGATTATCATCAGCTGGAAATGCGCCAAGTCCTTGCAAAGTAGAGGTAATAGGAAAACCTGTTGCAGATACTAATTCTCTTAAAAGCTCACTTGCTTTTGGTCCTGAATTAATAACACCACCACCTGTATAAATTACTGGTTTTTTTGCTTTAGATATTAGATTAATTAATTCATCTATTTCACTTTGTGAATATTTATTATGAAACTTTCCATTAACTGAATTTTTCTTTTTTGGTTTTGAATATTTGAATTTAGCAAATTGAATATCTTTAGGAATATCAACAAGAACTGGTCCTGGTCTTCCAGTTGTTGCAACTTTAAAGGCTTCATGTAATGTTTTT
>PARN01000023.1 GCA_002711515.1 Rickettsiales bacterium
TTTGCTATGTGGGGTACTGAGGATTTGGTTGGAGTCTCAAAAAAACAAAACACAGTTGCATCCGTTGGAAAACTAAATATATCTGCACAAGAATTTTACTCACTTTACTCAAGACAAACCGAGGAAATCAGAAAACTTTTGGGTGCATCTTTAGATATCAAGAAATCTAGGGAATTTGGTTACGTTGATAGAGCTTTGAGTTCATTAATTAATAGAGCCCTCTTCAATAATGAAGCTCTTGAACTTGGTCTGTCTGTAAGTGACAATAATGTTAGAGATAAAATATTAAAAGATGATGCATTCAAAGATGATCTTGGACAATTTAGTGAATTAATGTTCAGACAATTGATATCAGAATCAGGGTATACTGAAGATACATATGTAGAAGGAACACGACAAGACCTAGCTAGAGAACAAATGGTAGAAACAATTAGATCAAGTCTTACTGTACCCAAAATTATACGAAGTAGTTTAGGAGAGTATAATCTTCAAGAAAGGTCAGTAGATTATGTTGTAATTGATTCCAAAAAAGAAGAAGTAAAAAATATAAAAAATGATGACATAAAACTTTATTATGAAGAAAATAAGAAACAGTTTTTGTCAGAAGAGCGCAGAAGTATTAGGACACTTTTATTAGATGCAAAAAAATATGCAAAAAAACTTACTGTAACTCCTGAAGAAATAGAACTACTTTACGAGGAAAGAAAAGAAAATTTAGTTGAACCTGAAGAGAGATTTCTTCAACAAATACTTGTTGATAAAAAAAGTGAAGCAGATTCAATATCAAATAAACTTATAAAAAGCAAAAATATGCTTTCCATTGGAAAAAAAGAATTAAACTTAACTTTAGATGACATTAATTTAGGTTGGAATACCAGAACTGAATTACCGGAAGAGATTGTTGATTCAGTTTTCAAATTAAAAGTTGATGAAATTTCTCTTCCACTAAAGAGTTCTTTTGGATGGCATATTATTAAACTAATAAAAAAAAAAGACCGTAAAGAAATTAAGTTTGATGAAGTAAAAGAACAATATAAAAATGAAATTCTTCTTGAAAAAGGAAAAGAAGCTGTCTTTGATTTACAGGATGAATTGGAGGATCTATTAGCCTCTGGAAATACATTTGAAGAAATTTCTGAAATTCTTGACGTTAAGTTAATTAAGGCAAAAAAAATAAATAAAAATGGAAATTTAGAAAATGGTTCAGTTAATTTAGATTTTCAAGATGAAAGAATTTTGCGTTCAGCGTTTAATCAAAAATTAAATATTGAAGGTAATATAATTAATATAGACAAAGATGAGGGGTTAGCCATAAGTATAGTTGATGAAATAATTAAGCCAAAGCAATTAAGTTATGAAGATGCAAAAAAACTTGCAAAAGCTAAGCTCTTGAAAAAATTAAAATTCGATAGTGCAAAGCAAAAAGCTAAAAAAATAAAAGAATCTGTTGATAACGGTAAATCATTTAAGGAAGTAATCAGTAATTATTCTTTAGAACTACGAGGTGTAAAACCTTTTTCTAGAATTCTTCCTGATAGTAGCGAGTTACCAATTCCTCTAATAAGCAAAATATTTGAATCCGATAAAGGTGATATTAATATAACAGAGAGAGGGAATGAAGAAGTTTTGATAGCACAAACAGTTGAAATTCTCAATAATTTAGCTAAAGATAAAGAGGAAATAAAAGATTTTACAAATAAAATTAAAGACGACCTTACAATCGATCTTTTAGCTCAATTTTCCGAAGCTTTAAGAAAAAAATATAAAATTACTATTAATGACGATGTAATCAATCAGCTGAATTAACCATATGGATATATCACAGCCGGATCTTGAATTATTTAAAAAAAAATATGACAATGGCCAAAAGCAAATTTTATATGCAACGTTTGCGTCAGACGTTCATACACCTATTTCATCATTACTTAAACTTCAGAAAGAAAAGTATATCTTTTTATTTGAATCTGTAGAAAAGGGAAGTCAAAAAGGACGATACTCTGTAATCGGTCTAAAACCTGATTTAATTTGGGAGTGCAAACATAATAAATGTTCAGTAAATGACTTAAATAAAAAGAGGGTTGAGAAATCTGATACTAAAATCTCACCATTGAAAAGTCTTAGAAATTTTTTCAAAATACACAAGATAATAATGCCTCAAAACCTTCCATCGATTTCATCAGGCTTTTTTGGTTATCTCGGTTATGAAATGATAAAACATTTTGAAAATATTAATTTATCCAAAAAAGATAGCCTCGACCTACCCGAATCAATTTTTATTAGACCATCAATCACACTAGTATTTGATAGTGTAAGTGATAAGCTTATAATTACTAAAATAGTTTCACCTACAGCCAATAACTCAAAAACCGCATTCAATAGGGCAAAAACTGAGATATATGAAATCTTAAAAAGATTAAATCAGCCACTTAATAAAAGTGAATTAAAAATTCAGACATTTAAAAAAAAAATTGATGTATTTAAAAATGTGAAGTCTAATACAAATTATAACGAGTTCAAGAGGATGGTCAAAAAAGCAAAGGAATACATTTATGAAGGAGAAATATTCCAAGTTGTATTATCAAGAATCTTTAAAAAAAGAATTGATGTTATGCCTATATCAATTTATAGATCATTAAGATATCTTAACCCTTCACCCTACCTTTTTTTTATGAATTTTAAAGATTTTGTAATTATAGGATCTAGTCCAGAGATTTTAATAAAATTACAAAATGATAGGGTAACAATAAGACCAATAGCGGGAACCAGAAAAAGAGGTAAAAATAAAAATGAAGATAAAAAGCTTGAACTTGAGCTTTTAAGTGACCCGAAAGAAATATCTGAACACCTGATGCTTCTGGATCTCGGGAGAAATGATATAAGTAGAGTTTCAATTCCTGGAACTGTAAATGTTACAGACAAGATGTATATTGAATATTTTTCACATGTTATGCATATAGTTTCAAATATAGAAGCTAAGTTAAAAAAAGATAATGATAGTACCGATGTTTTGTTTAGTGGTTTCCCAGCTGGAACGGTTACAGGAGCACCAAAAATAAGAGCTATTCAAGTCATTGAGGAATTGGAAAAGAGCAAAAGAAATATGTATGCGGGGTCAGTTGGTTTTATTTCAAATAATGGCGATATAAACACCTGTATTGCTCTAAGAAGTGCTTTTATAAAAAAAAATCATATTTACGTTCAAGCTGGAGCTGGGATTGTTGCAGATAGTATTCCAAAAAATGAATTCAAGGAAACTGAGAGTAAAGCTTTAGCTTTACTGACTGCATGTGCATATGCAAAAAACTTTAATTAGAGAAAAAAATGCTAATCTTAATAGATAATTACGATAGTTTTACTTACAATTTAGTTCATTATTTTGAAGAGTTAGGTCAACAAGTAAAAGTAGTACGAAATGATGAAATTCATACCGAAGATATTTTTGCATTAAACCCAAATTATCTTGTGATTTCACCTGGTCCTAGTTCTCCGAAAAATTCAGGCATTTGTTTAGACCTTATAAAAGAAAATTCAAAAAGACTTAATACAATTCCACTACTTGGAGTTTGTCTTGGACATCAGGCGATAGCTGAAGCATTCGGGGGAGACGTGATTCAAAGCGGAAAGCCAATACACGGTAAAGTTAGTAGTATCACACATTTTGACACTCTTCTTTTTAAAAAAATATCAAACCCATTCAATGCAACAAGATATCATTCGTTAATTGTAAAAAATGAAACACTTCCAAAATGTTTGAAAGTTTCGGCAAAATTGGCATCTGGCTTAATCATGGGTTTAGAACACAAAAAATTACCAATTTACGGTGTCCAATTTCATCCCGAAAGCATTGCAACAGATTATGGTCATCAGATATTAAAAAATTTTTTAGTGGTAAGTAAAAAAAAGAATAAAAAGTTTTAATATATTATTCGAATAACTTTAATCTTGTATTTATGAAAATAAGCTTTGAAACAATTTTACACAAACTTTTTCTAGNAAAAGATCTATCANTAATTGAGTGTGANTACTTAGTTAAATCAATTTTTGAANATGATNTTAATGAAATTNNACTCGCATCAATTCTTACNCTTTTAAGACAAAAAAACGAATCTTTTGAAGAAATANTAACNTTTACAAAGTTTTTAAANAAGAAAGCNAAAAAAATNAATATTAAGGGAANTTTNATGGATACTTGTGGTACCGGGGGAGANAACAAAAATAGTTTTAACTTTTCAACAGCAACATCAATTTTATTGGCAAGTTGTNATGTNAAAATCGCAAAGCATGGGAATAGATCNGTAACATCAAAATCTGGTAGTTTTGACATACTTGAATCNCTTGGAATAAAAATAAGTNCAGAAAATTCAGANAATCAAAAATTTTTTAAAACNCACGGTATTTGTTTTCTTTTTGCGCCAAACTTTCATTCATCATTGAAAAAGGTCTCAAATGTAAGAAAAAATTTACCTTTCAAAACTATCTTTAACCTGCTTGGCCCCCTTTTAAATCCCACACAACTTACATACCAGTTATTGGGAGTAAGTAATGAATGTAACCTGATTACCCATGCAAAATGTCTTAAAGATTCTAAAATTAAAAAGGGGTGGGTTGTTTATAATAAAAACGGTTATGATGAACTGACAACAACTGCTGAAAATTTAGTTATAGAAATTAAAAATAATAAAATATCNAAAGAATTTGTTGTAAAACCAACTGAAATTGGNTTCAAAATTAGAGAAGAATCTGAACTTATTGGAGGAAGCCCAGAAGAAAANGCTTTTATTCTTAGAAGAGTATTTGAAGGAGAAACNGGAGCTATNAGAGATAATATAATATTAAATACTGCTGCAGGACTNCTAATNAGCGAACAAGTNAAAAATTTAAAAGATGGAATTGATTTAGCTTCTCAAAAAATTGATTCAGGTTTTGCCTTAAATAAACTAAATTTACTNATATCTAAATAAATAAGNAAATGAATATTTTAAAAGAAATATGCGAAAAAAAATTAAGTGAAGTAAATTTACTAAAAGCAAAAATAGATTATAAATCAAAGATAAAAACTATAAAACAAAGAAATTTTCTCAAAATTTTGACTGAAGAAAATAAATTATATTTTAACTTAATCGCAGAAATAAAAAGGAAATCGCCAAGTAAAGGAGTGATTTGCGAAAATTTTAGTCTAATAGAAATTGCTGAAAGCTATAAAAAAGCTGGTGCAAAATGTTTATCAGTATTAACTGAAAAATATTACTTTGGAGGTGATATTAATTTTATAAACCAAATCAAGAAGTATGTTGATATTCCGATCCTTAGAAAAGATTTCATTATTGATGAGTGGCAAATATATGAAAGTTTATACTTTGGTGCAGATTGTATTTTACTAATATTAGCAATACTTGACGATAAAGCTTTTTCTAGATTTTATAAAATTGCAAATGAAATAGGATTAGATGTGATATGTGAGGTTCATAATCAACATGAGCTCAATCGTGCATTAAAGATCAATTTAGATTGTATCGGTATAAATAATAGAAATCTCAAGACATTAGAAATAAATATTAACACCTTTGATGAATTAGCTCATAAAGTTCCTGAGAATATCATCAAGATTTGTGAAAGTGGAATTCATAATAATAATCAAGTCAAGCATTTCATTGATTCAGGAGCAAATGCTTTCTTGGTTGGAGAATCACTAATGAAATCAAATAATATTTATAAATCGACTCAAGCATTAATTANAAAATGAAAATAAGTCACTTAAAAAATAAAAAACTATCGATGGTTGATATTTCCAAAAAGTCAAATACTAAAAGAGAAGCTAGAGCTAAATCAACAATTTTATTTAGGAAAAAAAGCTACGATTTTTTAAGGAAAGAAGGATCAAAAAAAGGAGAAATATTCAATGTTGCACGAACTGCAGGAATATTAGCGGGAAAGAAAACAAGTGAATTAATTCCACTATGTCATAACATAAATCTTAGTTCTATTGAAATAAAGTTTGATACAAATGATAATGAATCAAAAATCGATGTCTTCTCAATAGTTAAAACTAAATCTAATACAGGAGTGGAAATGGAAGCTCTAACTGCATGTTTAGTTGCAGCTTTAACAGTTTATGATATGTGCAAATCTATTGATAAAAATATACAGATAATNGATACAAGATTAATACTAAAATCTGGNGGAAAATCTGGGGTTTTTTCAAATGATTACATATAAGCAAGCAAAAACAATAATTAGGAATTTNGTTGCTCCTAGCTCAGGTTATGAAGAAATCTCAGTTTTGGCTTCTAACCAAAGAATCCTTAAAATAGGTATCAAAGCAAAAATATCTAATCCTAGATTTGATCAGTCAGCAATGGACGGTGCTGTTATTTATGCAAGTGATTATAATAAGAAAACTCTAAAATTAGTTGGTGAATCGAAAGCTGGTGACTTAACCTCACATGATTTTAAAAAAGGAGAGGCAAAATTAATTTTTACAGGCGCNCCTATTGCAGGAAAAAAAAAAAAAATAATACCTAAGGAAGATTTTATTATCGACGAGAAAGAAAAAAAAATCGTNATTTTAAAACCCAACAATTATGATTTTATAAGAAAAGAAGGAAGCGATTTTAAAAAGGGTCATGAATGCATATTGAAAGATTCTGTAATGCACCCTCGTTCAATAGCACTAGCTAAGTCTATGAAAGTGAACAAAATAAAAGTAAAAAGCAAACCGAAAATTAGTGTGATTATTACTGGTGACGAATTAATCTCAAAAAATAATAAATTTGGAATAATTGAATCCTCGAATGAAATTTTAATCAAATCAATTATAANTAAATTTGGAGGCAATATTTTAGAAATTCATAATGTTAGAGATAANATTAAAGATTTTCAAAAAATATATGACTCATTATCTAACTTTGATTTGTTAATAACATCTGGAGGGATATCAAGAGGCAAATATGATATAGTAAAGAATGTTTTGGGGGGGAATGGACTCGAGATTTTATTTGATAGAGTCAAAATAAAGCCTGGAAAACCATCAACTTTNGGTAAATTTAAAAACAATAAATTNTTTTTAGGTTTACCTGGAAANCCNGTTTCTTGCTTTATTTCAATGATTATNTTTTTTTCAGTATATATAAATNCATTCTTCGGAATTGATTATATTAATCTTTACACAAGACAAATGCAATGCAACGCAAAGGTTAAAAAAAATAATTCTTTGACTACTTTTTTAAGANTTAAAACTAANAAGNATAGAAAAAAAAGTTTTTCAGTATTTGATTATCAGGATAGTTCACTTCAAAAAATTTTAAATGATTCGGATGGACTTATTATCAGAAAACCATTTGAGAAAGAAATAAAAGTCGGTGATTTTGTTGATGTACTTTTATACAGAGATATCTTAAATTCTGAAATTTAATATTGACTAATTGGTAGAACTTATGTAGAACATTTATAATGTTAACTGTAAAACAAAAAAAATTATTAGATTACATNGTTGAATATTTTGACCATAAAGGTATNTANCCTACCTTTGAAGAAATGAAATATTTTCTAGAAATCAAGTCTAAATCTGGAATACATAAACTCTTATCTGGCTTAGAGGAGAAAGGCATAATTGAACGACTTCCACATAAAGCTCGGGCACTCAAACTTAAAAACGTTGAAACCATTCCCAAAAAAGTCAGAGATAACNCTCTAATTCCATTTTTAGGACGAATAGCAGCAGGAAACCCTATTGAAGCCATCACAGGAAGCTTTGAACAGATTTCAGTGCCAAATTATCTCATTAACTCCAAAGATGAACATTTTACTTTAGAAGTNATNGGTGATTCTATGATAGAAGAGGGAATTTTTGATGGAGATATTGTTGTTATCAAAAAAGTTTCTACAGCAAGCTCAGGGGAAATAGTAGTTGCCCTGATAGACGAAAATGAAGTAACATTAAAAAAGTTTAGATCTTTCAAAAATTCAATAGCATTAGAACCAGCTAACAAAAACTACAAAACCAGAATATTTGGAGAAGATAGAGTAAGAATTCAAGGCAAACTTGTTGGACTAATAAGAAAGTTTTAATAAACTATTTTATGACAGTTATTACTAGATTTGCTCCTTCACCCACAGGACCTCTGCACTTAGGTGGAGCCAGAACTGCTTTATTTAATTATATATATGCAAAATCTCAAAATGGTAAATTCAAGCTGAGAATCGAAGACACCGATCAAGTTAGAAATAAAATTGAAACGTCGAATTCAATTATCGAAAGCTTAAATTGGCTTGGGATAAAATATGACAACACACCATTATATCAAAGTAAAAACTTAAAAAAGCATCAAGAAATTGCATATAGTTTTATTGAAAGAGGTCTGGCCTATAAATGTTTTCATTCTGAAATTGAACTGGAAGATATGAGAAAAATAAACAAGAAATTTCAGAGTAAATGGAGAGACAAAGATAAAAACTTACCAACAGATAAGAAATTCTGTATAAGAATAAAATCTCCAGATACTGGATACACAGAAATTTTTGATAATATTCAAGGACGAGTGAAAATCGATAATAAAGAGATAGATGATTTTATAATTTTAAGAAGCGATGCATCACCAACATTTTTATTATCATCTGCAGTAGATGATTCATTAATGTCGGTAAGTGACATCATTAGAGGGGATGATCATTTAACTAATTCTTTTAGACAAAAAATAATTTTTGACTCATTAGATTATCATCCAAGGTTTTCACATATTCCACTGATACATAACAAAGATAATCAAAAACTTTCAAAAAGAGATAATGTTAACTCAATAATTGATTATAAAAATAAAGGATTTATGCCAGAGAGTTTAGTAAACTATTTAATTAGAATGGGTTGGTCACACGGTGATCAAGAATTTTTTTCAAACAAACAAATGATTAGTAATTTCTCCTTAAATGGTATTGGAAAGTCACCGTCAATGATTGATGAGAAAAAGTTATATTTTTTTAATAACCATTATATTAAAAATTCAAATGACAATAAAATATTAGGTTATCTAGAAAAATTAAACTTGATTAAAAATACCGATAGCCAACTGAACCATGCTGGTCTTATAGCTATATTTAAAGAGAGAGCAAAAACTTTATTAGAAATTTCTAACTTTATAGATTCTGTGGAACAAGATTACTTTAGTTATGATGAGTCTCAAAAAAAAATACTCGATAAAACAAGATCTATCAAAAATTTAATTATAAATGAATTTACTGGTATTGAAAATTGGAATGAATATATTATACATGAATGTATTGAAAGGCTTCTAGAAAAATTACAATTAAAATTTAAAGAGATTGGTCAACCATTAAGACTTTCNATTACAGGCACTATAAACGGACCATCGATAAGTAAAATCATGAATATAATTGGTAAAGAAAAAGTTTTAAAAAAAATTGATTCAAATTGGTAAGTAAGTGAAAAAAAACACTGTAAAATTTATTGATCAAAGAAATGGGAAAGAATATGAGTTTAATATTAAAAAAGGCTCATCNGGTCCAGATGTCGTCGATTTAACAAGTTTCTATTCTGAAACTGGTATGTTTTTGTATGACCCGGGGTTTTCCTCAACTGCTAGTTGTTCCTCAGAAATAACATATATTGACGGTGAAAAAGGAATTCTTCTTCACAGAGGTTATAATATTGAAGATTTAGCTCAAAAATCAGATTATCCAGAGGTTTGTTATCTTCTATTGAATGGTGAACTTCCTAATTTAGAAAATAAAAATAAATTTATCAATATTTTAACTCATCATACAATGCTTCATGAGCAGATTCTGAGATTCTATAGTGGATTTAGGCGCGATTCACATCCAATGGCAATAATGGTAGGAATAGTTGGTGCATTATCTTCTTTTTACTCTGAAAAAACTTATGACTTTTCCTCAAATCAAGGAAAATGGGTAGCAATAAGTAGACTTCTTGCCAAGCTACCTACCATGGCTGCGATGGCATACAAATATTCACTTGGACAACCATTCATTTATCCAAAAAATAACTTAAGCTATAGTGAAAATTTCTTGCATATGCTCTTCTCAACACCAAGTGGAGAGCATACTCCATCAAAAGCACGAATTGATGCTATGGACAAACTTTTAATATTACATGCTGATCATGAGCAAAATGCATCAACATCTACAGTTAAAATAGCCGGATCATCTGGGGCAAACCCATTTGCGTGCGTTGCAGCAGGTGTTGCTTCATTATGGGGACCAGCTCATGGAGGTGCAAATGAATCGGTTATAAGAATGTTGAATCTTATAGGAAAAGAAGAAAATATAGTAAAATATATTGATAGAGCAAAGGATAAGAATGATCCTTTTAGATTAATGGGTTTCGGACATAGAGTTTATAAAAATTACGATCCAAGAGCTAATGTTCTAAGGAAGCATTGTCATAACCTTCTAAAAGAGGTTGACAATTTTAATGTTCCCCTTTTTAAACTCGCAAATAAACTTGAAGAAATAGCACTGAATGACTCGTATTTTGTTAAGAAAAAACTATATCCAAATGTTGATTTCTATTCAGGCATAATACTCAAAGCACTAGGTCTTCCGGAATCAATGTTTACAGTAATTTTTGCTGTAGCTAGAACTGTTGGATGGATTTCTCAATGGAAGGAAATGACTGAATCAATAGAAAAGAAAATTAATCGTCCTAGACAACTTTATACGGGTAATACAAGCAAAAAATTTATTGAAATAAAAAAACGAAAAAATAAAGAATTACTTCCCAACGAAATTGATTTTTAATGACTATAATATCTTATCTACAATTATTTTAGAAGGTTTGATACCACGATTTAGCATTAGTTTTGAAAACTTATTCATATAATATTCCTGAATCTTTCTTTCTTTCTTAAATTTTATTAGTTTATTTATTTGTTTTGTTAAATTAATAAATTTAAATTTCTCAAATAAAAACTCAGGTATAATTTCTTTATTAAACATAATGTTCATAATCGATGCATATTTTACTTTAACAAATAGTTTGATGATTAATCTTGTTATTATATGAGTATCATAAACTACGATAGTAGGTGTTTTAAACTTACATAATTCCAATGTAACACTTCCAGATGAAGCAACTGCAAGAAAAGAATCATTTAAAACTTGCTGCTTTTTTTTAAAATCTGTAATTATATTAATCTCATTATCGTTCAAGATTAAATTAATAAGTTTCAAATATGGTTTGAATGACAAGATACAAATTTTGAAATCTTTAAACTCTTTTTTCGTATATTTGATTGTTTTATTTAGTAGATTAAGATTTCTTACAATTTCAGTTTTCCTAGATCCAGGTAAAAATAAGATTATTTTTTTTTTTTTCTTCGTTTTAATTTTTTCGAAGAATATTTCGTGACCAACAAATGTGGTTTTCAAACCGTATTTTTTAAAATATCTAGGTTCGAAATTAAATAGGGTAAATAATTCATCATAAAGGTGAGAAAAAATTTTTGCTCTATATTTTTTCCAAGCCCAGACTGTTGGAGCAACATAATGAATAAAACGGCTTCCTGATTCTCTAAGTTTCTGTATTCTTTTTATTAATCTATAACTAAAACTGGGGGAATCAATTGTTATTACTAAGTCGGGTTTTAAGTCCATTATTTTTTTTTCGACTAAATTTAACATTTTCATAAATTTAAATATTCTTATTAAAACCTCAAATACCCCAATTGTACTAAACTCTTTTATATCAATCCATGATTTCAAACCACAACTTTGCATTAATTCTCCTCCTAAACCATGAATTGCAATATTTTTTTTTTTTTTCTTAATTTCTTTCATTAATTGGAAACCTAGAAAGTCTCCAGAAGGTTCTGTAACAACAATAACTATTTTCATTTACAAACCATACAAAAATAATTTGTTATAATTACAAAATTCAATTACTTTTTCTTTATTAATAAATACAGTTCTGTGAGCAGAAAATGCAATTCCACTTATACCGTACTTTTTACAATTTTTAACAGTTTTCAAACCTATTGCCGGAATATCTGCTCTTAGATCCTGATTATTCTTAAGTAATTTTATCAGAATTGCATCACTTCCTTTTTTTAAAAATTTATGAGATTGCCTTATCAAGTTATCAGTCCCCTGAATGGCCTCGATTCCTACAACAGTTCCTCTTTGAATTATTATTGATTGCCCAATGTCAAATCTAGAATTTGCAAATAAAATTTTTTTTCCCTTCCAAATATCTGCTATTACAGATTTAGGAGTTTTTTTTTTTGACTGATCACCTGTTCCAAGGAAACACTCTGGTAAAATAGTGTTTAATTTCAATATTTTAAACCCAATTTTTTCAAGCTTTGTAATTGCAAACTTAAGTAAATTATTATCCCCTCCCTGAATCAGAGTTTTTGTAAATTCCGGAATCAACTTAATCGTATTTATATCAGGAGAGATCTCAGACAAGCTAGGCCTGCTTATTGACCCTGCAAGAATTATATGTTTATAACCAAATGATTTGAGTTTTTTTAATTCTGTAATTATTTTTCCTAAATTAATTGTTTTGTGGTTTTTATCACCAATTTTAACTGGTAATTTATTTTTAAGAAATGAAATGAAGTAAGATTCTGACTGTTTAGTAATAAGTTTTCTTTTTATAAGACTTGGTAACTCTCCAGATCCACACAAAACTATTACTTTATCCATGATCAATTTACTAGACAGTAGGATCTTTGACTATTGTCTAACAAAAAATTCAGAAGTTTATTAATGGTAGCAAAGTTCGTCTTGTTATTTTGCATTTCTTCTACCCTTAATTTAAAAGTTTTATTTTTGTGATAAAAAATATATCTAAAGACCTTTCTAAGTGCATTTATTTCGTCTTTAGGAATTTTTCTTCTTTTAAGACCTANAATGTTTAATCCAGAAACGTTCGCTCTATTACCCATCACAGTCGCATATGGAACTACATCTGCAGTAACTCCTGACATCCCACCAATCATTGCTCCCTCCCCAATCCTTGAAAACTGATGTATAGCACTAAGNGCCCCTACTACCACATCATCTTCAACAATAACATGTCCNGCTAATGTTGAATGGTTTGCAAAAATTACATTTTTACCAATCCTACAATCATGAGCAATATGAGTGCCTACCATGAGCAAACAATTATCGCTTATTGAAGTAACACCACCACCACCAGCTGTTCCAAGATTAATTGTGACGTATTCTCTTATTTTGCAATTATCACCAATTTTTATAAATGTTTTCTCACCTACGTATTTTAAATCCTGTGGGATAGTTCCTATTGAAGAGAATGGAAATATTTCTGTATTTTCACCAATGGTCACATCACCTTGGATATTGACATGACTATGTAATTTACAATTGTTGCTTATTTTAACATTTTTTCCAATCGAACAAAATGGACCAATGGTGACGTCATCACCAATTTTTGCACCAGTTTCAATGAAAGAATTACTTGAATTCATAGTAATGTTTTACATTATGATTCAAAAAGAACAAATAATAAAAGGTTTCAAAATATTACACCTTATTCATAGTTCACAATGGCTGAAATCTCAGCTTGAGCAACTAATTGTTCATTTACATAAGACATACAAGAGAATTTCCAAATGTTTTTGACATTTTGTTTCTTTTTTACTTTGTTCAACAGAGTATCACCTGGGCATACAGGTTTTCTGAATTTAGCTTTGTCTACAGTCAAAAGGTAAACAGATATATTTCCTATTTTTTTTTTTAAACTAAACATTACTAATGTACCCGCTGACTGAGCCATCGATTCAACAATTAATGCTCCAGGCATTACAGAATTAGACTCAAAATGTCCTTGGAAATAATTTTCATTAAATGTAACATTTTTTATACCAGTTGCACTATCGTGGGGAACAATATCTTTTAACTTATCAATTAATAAAAAAGGATACCTATGCGGGATTAGTCTCTTAATCTCTTCGATATTAAGTTCGTTTTTTTGATTCATTTTTTAACTTTCTACTTGTAATAGTGGATCTATGCCAGTCAATTATATTCTCTGCCGGATAACCACCAATTGTCGAATTTTCTTCAACATTTTTCATGACTCCACTCTTCGCAGCAATTTTAACATTATCACCAATTTTTAAATGTCCACTGATCCCAACCTGTCCACCAATTATAACTTGATTACCTATTANGGTACTACCCGAAATACCAGTCATAGCTGCAANAATACAATTTTTACCAATTTTNACATTATGACCTAAATGAACCATATTATCAATCATAGTATTTTCTGAAATTATTGTATCTCCAATTGAGCCTCTATCAACAGTTGAATTACAACCAATTTCAACATTGTTTCTTATAATTACTCTACCAAGTTGAGGGATTTTCTTGAAAATTTCTTTTTTTGCAATAAATCCAAATCCTTCCCCACCAATCTTAGAACCTTGATATATTTTTACATTATCACCAAGTTTAGAAAAATAAATTGAGACATTATCTCCTATAATGCAATTATCACCAATTTTTACACCCGGACCAATTATTGACGAAACACCAANAATACAATTTCTCCCTATCGTTGCATCTTTATGAACAAANGAATTGGTAGAGCATTTAACAGAGTTATCAAGGGTCTTTGAATGATCCTCTTTTTTAAAAAAAAAGTTTTGATATTCANATTCTGGATAAAATATATTTGCAATCTTAGCCATACCAAGGTAAGGATCTTCAAAAAACAGTATATTTTTTTTTAGNTCTTTGCAGAAAGCTTCATTAACAATAACTACACCAGCTTTGGTTTTTNCTAAATACTCNTCATATTTTTTATTACTAAAAAATGTTATTTCATTAGGTAATGCTAAGTCAATTGTAGCTATGTCTTCGATNATAACATCACCATTACCTTTGAAATCTGCACCAAGTCTTTTAGCTAGATATGACAATGAGAAAGGACCAACATTGTTATAAAAGTCTTTGTCAATCAAGCTTTGATCCTCTACAAATTATTTCTCTAATGAAATTTTAGGTAGAACTTTATTCAGTTGTTTGATGGCCTCATCTGTCATATCTATTTCTTTTCCAACTAAAAGAACTTGGCTTTTTGCAAAAACTAGATCTACATTATTTTTACTAGCCATATTCGATAAAACATCTACAAGTGCACCCTGTATTTTGTTAGTTGATCTTTCAAAATTTGCTTCAAATTTTTTTGCCTCAGTTGCTTGCTTTGTTTTAATATCATTAATTTTTTTACTCAAAACTTTTACTTTTTCTGCATAAACTTCTTTAGATAAAACGTTTTTTTGCTTTAAAAGTCCGCTCTCTTCATCCCTAATTACATCTTCTTGTTTAGTAAAAGTATTCCTGTGTTTTCTTCTTATATCTTCAAATTGNTCAACCAAATTTTGATATGCTGTAGACTGACCAAGAATTCTCTTCATATCAACCACTGCAATGCCTGATTTAAATGACTTTGTAGTTTGAGTTGCTACGTTTTTTTCTTGTGAGTTTAAAGTTGTACTAAAAAAAACAAAAATAAATAAAAGAAAAATATTTTTCATAAAGCTCCTTAATATAATATTATTAATATGTTGTACCAAAACTAAATCTAAAAATCTCTTTTTTATCATAATTTTCTTTTAGAATAGCTTTCGAAAGGTAAAATTTAACTGGTCCAAATGGAGATATCCAACTNATACCAATACCTGCAGAGGCACGAAATTTCGATTCATCTCGAACATTTGATCCAGAGGAACCAGTATTGTAAAGTGTTCCTATATCTGCAAAAATAATCCCTCCTAAGCCTAAGTCGTCAGGTAAACCTAATGGAAAATTTAATTCATTTCTACTAAGATAGTAAATTTCACCGCCAAGAGCATCTGACGTCGATGAGTCTCTAGGGCCTATACCTAAGTTTTTAAAACCTCTCAATCTGTCTCCGTTTAGAAAAAACCTGTCATTAATTTTTACTTCTTTAACAGAAGCAATATATCCAGCCTCAATAAAATTACCTAAGATAAAACCATCAGAAATCCTGTAAAAATTTGCTAACGAAATCTCTGTTTGTAAATGTTCAGAATCTCCTCCTAAACCAAAATAATCTACATCTAATCTTAATCTATAACCATCAGTTGGGTTGATTCTATCATTAAGTTTATCGAACTGTAGTGCTTGCCCAATTACAGAAGTGACTCGTTTTCCTTCTTGTGCTTGAATGAACCTTGATGTTGTATTATCAATGTCATGTATCTTATCTCGTTTTAGTGAGTAACTAGAGAAATGCCTTAGATTATCATAAATTTCATAACCTACTCTTAACTTAAAACCAATTATATTATGCTTATATCCACTATATATTTTATTATTCCTTCTTATATTGAATAAATCGATACCAGCTGCCAAGTCTCTGTCTAAAAAATAAGGGTCGGTGAAGGATAAATCAATTTGAGATTTTCTGGTTGACAAGCCCAGGTCAAGACTGAGTTCTTTTGCTTCACCAAATAAGTTTGATTCTTTAATACCTAAACTTCCTATTGCACCGTCCAAGGATGAAAAACCTGCTCCAACAGAAAATTGACCAGTTGATCTCTCAGCCACTTCAACATCTAACTTTGTCTTATTCGTTCCTATTATTTCATTAAGTTTAATTTCTACATTATCGAAGAGACCGGTTGACTTTACATTTTTTTCACTCTGTTTAATTTTGGAAGAGTTGTAAGGGTCACCCTCAACTAACTCTAACTCTCTCCTAATAACAGAGTCCATTGTTTTAACATTTCCTGAAACTTGTATTCTATCGATATAAATTTTTGTCCCTTCTTGAATTTCAAGAACTACTTCAACGTTATTTTTACTTATTTTTTTTATTCTTGGAACAACTTCAACAAAAGCATAACCTAATTTGGCTGTTTCTTCAGAGATTAATTTGATTGATTCATCAATATCCTCTGAACTAAACCAATCCCCTTCGTCTATTTCCATTAATGACATTAATTTATTTATATTTAAATTCCTTATACGTGAATTTACATCTACTTTTGTAATTTTGTATCTTTCTCCTTCAAACATTGTAAAATTAATTAAAAAATCTTTACGATTGTCTACTAAACTAGAATTAACCGAGGTGATCTGAAAATCAATATATCCATTATCAAAATAGTATTTTTTAAGAAGATCTTTATCATAATTTATTCTGTCCTTATCAAACCCGTCATTTCCACCCCAAAATTCATACCATCTATATTCAGATGAACTTATCACATCCTTTAATGTAGAATCTGAGAAAACTTTATTATTAATAAAGTTTATTTTTTTTATTCTTGCTTCCTTGCCTTCAAACACTTCAAAAACTATATTAACTCTACTCTCATCAACTTTGATCATTTTTGGCTCAACAAAAGTAGAAAAATACCCTAACCTTTTGTATAATGTTTGAATTTTGTCTGAATCAGATTTAATCTGATCTGTTGAAAAGACATTTCTTGATTTTGTTTCAATCTCCTCAAGAATTAGATCATCAGTTATTTCTTTATTTCCCTCTATGGAAACTAGATCAATGATCGGGTTTTCTTTTACAGTTATAAAAATCACATTATCACTTTTGAATATTTTCACATCTTCGTAATATCCAGTTTTATAAAGGTTTTTTATTGCTGCACTTAAAACCTTCTCATTTGCACTTGTTGTATCAATCAAGGAATCTCTAATAATAACTGACGATTCTATTCTTTTATTTCCCTGAACAACTATCCTCTGCATTTTATTTATTTGCGGTGCTATAAGCTTTTCTTTAGGTTTTTTAGACTTTGAAAAATAGTCGTTATTATAACTTGACGAAGGAGATGCAGGAGAAGTCTGTTGGGCTTTAGAAACTGAATTAAATAGAAAGTAAATGAAAATAAATAATAAATAAGAGTTTCTTTTTACCATCAGTTTTTATTGTAAAATTCTTAAGACATCATTGTAGGTTGCAAATACCATTAGTGAAAGTAGCAAAATAAGTCCAAAACTATGAATAATCTCAAGTGATCTCTTATTTAATGGTGAACCCTTCAAGAATTCAACAAAATTCAAAAGTAAATGTCCACCATCCAAAAGTGGAATAGGAAACAGGTTTATTAACCCTAAATTTAATGAAATAATCATCATAAACCATAAAGTGCTTTCAAGTCCTTTGCTCCAAAAATCTCCAGAAAGTTCTGCTATTCTTATAGGACCACCCAAGTCCTCTGTCCCTCTGGTTCCAGTAAGCATTTCATAAATTCCAATTAACGTAATTTTTACAAAATAATATATTTGAGAACCCGACTTGATGAAAGAGTCGTATATATTCAGTTTTTTATTTTCAACAGTTCCCTTAATTCCAATTATATTTTCTTCTATAGATATTTTAGATTTTAGAATGTTACTATTTCTACTAAAAATAATNTCAACATCTTTGTTATTATTTTTTTGAACAATTTCTTTTAAAGAATTTAGATCTGAGATTTTATTTTTATTTATTTCAATAATTATATCACCAACTTTTAAACCAGCTTTTTGGGCAGCCATATTCGGTTCAACTTCACTTATAATTGGTTTCGATATATTGTAACCAAAGTAACAATTCATAAAAACTAATAAAATAAAAGAGAAAATAAAGTTCGCGGCTGGGNCAGCAAATAATATTGAGGATCTTTGACTTAAGGATTTATTATGGAAAGAAAACTTAGGATCAACACCAGTTTCTTTTTTTTTTGAACTAGCTTCATCTAAATCNCCATGCATNTTAACATAACCTCCTAAGGGGATTAATGAAAATTTCCATCTTGTTCCTGATTTATCATCAAATCCAAAAATTTCTTTTCCAAAACCAATCGAAAAAACTTCAACTTTTACGTTATTTCTGATTGCAACAAGATAATGACCGAGTTCATGCACAAACACTAATATTGTGAGTATTATTAGGAAGGGTAGTATAGTGTTGAGAAATGATTCAATCATATAATTAAAACTTACCTGAGCTAATTAGATCCTTTGCAATTCCTCTTGAATCTTCATCTATTTCTATAACATCTTTTATACTATTGATATCAGAAATTGAAGCTTTATTTAAAGTTTTTTCAACAATTTGAGGTATAGACAGATATTTGATTTGTTTATTCAAAAAAGCATCGACAGCCACTTCATTTGACGCATTAAGAACAGTAGGTGCACTTCTTTTTATTTTTAATGACGAATATGCTAGTTCAAGGCAGGGACACTTGTTAAAATCTGGTTCAAAAAAGGTCAATTTATTAATTGAGCCTAATTTCAGTTTCTCTACTGAAGTACTAATTCTTTGAGGATAGGCTAGAGCATAAGAAATTGGTGTCCTCATGTCCGGATTACCCATCTGACTTAAAATAGATCCATCGGTATATTCAACACAAGAATGAATAATAGATTCAGGGTGAATGATTATTTCTATTTTTTTTTCTGGTATATCGAATAGATAGTGTGCTTCAATAAGTTCGAGTCCTTTGTTCATCATTGTTGCAGAATCGACCGAAATTTTCTTACCCATTGACCAGTTTGGATGCTTAATTGCTTGTTCTGGTGTTATATCTTTCAATTCACTAACTTCTTTATTTAGAAAAGGTCCACCTGAGGCTGTTAAAATGAGTTTTGAAATTTTTGATCTATTTTTTTCATCTAACACCTGATAAATGGCATTATGTTCAGAATCAATGGGAAGAATTAGTGCACCACTTTCCTTCGCCAAAGACGTAATCAATGATCCGGAACAAACCAAACTCTCCTTATTTGCTAATGCTATAGTTATTCCTTTTCTAATTGCAGCTACCACTGGGAGAAGTCCTGCAGAACCAGTTATTGCAGCAACAACTATATCTGTATCATTTTCCAAAATTTCTCCATATGATTCAGATCCATTCAGAATTTGCAGATTATTAAGCTTATTAAGCTCTTTAAATTTCTTAAATGAGTCCTCATTTTTAATTGAAACCACTTTAGGTTTATAGATAAGTACTTGTTCAAGTAACTTTTCGTAGTTGTTGTTAATACTTAATCCAACAATCTCGTATTTGTCTGGATGGTCTTTTATAATATCTAAAGTAGAAATACCTATTGAACCTGTAGAACCAAATATTGTAACTTTTTTTTTCATATATTTAGGAATTCTATACTATAAAGAAAAAATTAAAATCTAGAAGTTCTAAAAGATAAATTATAATAACAAGAATGAACACTCCATCAAATCTATCAAGCAAACCTCCGTGACCTGGGATTAAATTACTACTATCTTTAACATAACATTTTCTCTTAAAATAAGATTCTAATAAATCTCCTATTTGTACTGAAAATGAAAAAATTACTGATGAAATGATTATTGTTAAATTATTACCGACATTTCCAAAAAATATCAAAGAAAACATACATGGAATTGTAATTCCTCCCAAGCTTCCAGAAATAGTTTTACCTGGACTTATACTTGGTGCTAATTTAATACCACCAATTAATTTTCCACATACATAACAACTAACATCCGTGAGAACTGAAAATAAAACTATAAAAGTAATAAGCTTGAAGTAATTCTCATTAAACCTAAGATCAACGAGCAAAAAAAAAGGTGTGGAAATGTAGATGATACCAAAAATAAAATCTGGTTCGTCTCTATAAATAATTAATAGTGAAGAAAAAACAAGGGAAACAGATACTAAATTCAATAAAATATTATTCGATGTATAAATAAAAAGAATTAAAAAACAAATTACAAAAATATTGAAAGAATCTAGAAAACTTATTCGTTCACGACTGAGGAAGTGATGATTTTTTTCTAAAACATTAGTTTTAAATCTCAACAATCTTGTATATTCCCATAAAGAGAGAATTAATAACAATTGAATTGTTATAATAAATAAAATTTCATTTTCACTTACTAAACATAAAAAAATTATAAAGAGAAAGATTGAAGAGATGAATCTAAGGAATAGATTTTGCAAATTTTAATCTCCTCCAAACCTTCTTTTTCTTTTAACATAGTTTTTTAAAGCTAATAAATATTTACTTGAAGTGAATTCGGGCCAAAGAGTTTTTGTGAAATACAATTCCGAGTATGCAATTTGCCATAG
>PARN01000024.1 GCA_002711515.1 Rickettsiales bacterium
ATGAGACATGATTTAAATAAAGTCAAAAAAGATAATCAAAGTAAAATATCAAATAATAATAAATTAACCTATAAATTAGAACATGAATTATCTATCATACCAAGTGAAATTGAAAAATTAGAAATTGTTATATCACAGATGAATAAAATTTTGTCTGATGCAGATTTATATACAAAAAATATTGATAAATTTTTAGAATCTTCCAAAACTTTAGAAATGTCTAAAAAGAAATTAGATAAATTAGAAACAAGATGGTTGGAGTTAGATTTAAAAAAAAATAAATTGTAGTTAAATGATATTATTGATAATGTATGTGTTGAATTAATGTATTTCTATAATTTGATTGAACTAACTTTAATTCATTTGATCAACAAAGTTAAGGAGTCTGTTATGGAAGGTGTTGTTAAGTGGTTTAATTTTCAAAAAGGATATGGTTTTATAACACCTGCAGGTGATGAAAAAGATGTTTTTGTTCACAAGACCTCTTTAGAAAAAAATGGTATAAGAACACTTACTGAAGGCCAAAAAGTTACTTTTGAAGTAGCAGTAAATAAAGGTAAAAGCAGCGCAGTTAACCTAAAGCTAATACCTTAAACATAAATTGAAAAGTTGCATTTTATTATAGTAAACAAAACTTAAAAAATTTTATCCACCAAAGTCATCTAGCATTATATCTTCACGATCCACACCTAAATCTAAAAGCATATTTATGACAGATTGGTTCATTATTGGTGGCCCACACATATAGTATTCACAATCTTCTGGTGCCGGATGATTTTTAAGATATTGTTCAAAAAGTATGTTATGAATAAAACCTGTATGTCCTGTCCATTTATCTTCAGGTAAAGCATCAGATAAAGCAACATGCCAACTAAAGTTTTCATTTTCTTTTTCTAATTTGTCAAAATCCTCTACGTAAAACATTTCTTTTTTTGANCTTGCTCCATACCAGAAAGTAATTTTACGTTTTGTTTTAATTCTATTAAATTGATCAAAGAGGTGGCTTCTCATTGGTGCCATACCAGCTCCTCCACCAATAAAAACCATTTCTTTATTAGTTTCTCTAGCAAAAAATTCTCCAAATGGTCCAGAAATTACAACTTCATCACCTTTTCTTAAATTAAATATATAGGAAGACATCTTGCCAGCAGGTATATCCGTAGAGCCAGGAGGCGGTGAAGCAATTCTAACGTTTAGCATTACAATACCCTTTTCGTCAGGACAGTTAGCCATTGAATAGGCTCTCTCTATAGGTTCATTAGATATTGAATTAAAGTCCCAAATTTTAAATTTATCCCAATCTTCGTGATATTCTTTTGAAATATCAAAATCTTTATATGATAGTGAATAACTTGGAGCTTCTATTTGTATGTAACCACCAGCACGAAATTTTACATCTTCTCCTTCTGGGAGTTCTAATATAAGTTCTTTTATAAATGTAGCAACATTATCGTTGCTTCGAACTTTGCACTTCCATTTCTTAACCCCAAACACTTCTTCTGGAACTTCAATTTCCATATCTTGTTTTACAGCGACTTGACAAGATAATCTGTCTCCGCAGAGAGCATCTTTTTTTGTAATATGACCTTGTTCTGTTGGAAGTATAGATCCACCACCAGAATGAATTTTTACACGACATTGAGCGCAAGTTCCGCCACCACCACACGCGGAAGGAACAAATAATTTCTCCGCAGCAAGTGTTTGTAATAATTTTCCACCAGCAGGAACAGATATAGTTTTTTCACCGTTAATTCTAATATTTACATCTCCAGATGAAACTAACTTACTTCTTGCAAAAATAATTATTGTTACCAATGATAAAACAATCATTGTAAATAATGTAATTCCTAAAACAAAAGTATCCATAAAATATCCTTAAATCTTAACTCCAGAAAAGCTCATGAAACCTAAAGACATAAGCCCAGCAACTATAAATGTTATTCCTAAACCTTGAAGACCGTCAGGAATATCACTGTATTTTAATTTTTCTCTAACTCCAGCCATCGCAGTTATCGCTAAAGCCCATCCAAAACCTGACGCTATTCCATAAGTTGTAGCCTCAGAAAAATTATAATCTCTTTCAACCATAAATAATGAACCACCAAGAATAGCACAATTTACAGTAATCAATGGCAGAAAAATTCCTAATGCATTATAAAGTGGTGGAAAATATTTATCTAAAATCATCTCTAAAATCTGGACTAATGCTGCTATAACACCAATATATGAAATTAAACCAAGAAATGTCAAGTCTACATTTGGGAAACCTGCCCATGACAAAGCTCCTGGTTTCAAAAGATAAGTTAAGATTATATTATTTGCAGGAACAGTAATAGATTGTACAATCAACACCGATATGCCCAATCCTATTGCCGTAGATATTTTTTTTGAAACAGCAATGAAAGTACACATGCCTAGAAAGAATGATAAAGCTAAATTTTCAACAAAAATGGCTTTAATTGCTAGTGCAACAAGATTATCCATCAATGTGCCTCATTTATCTCTTGTATCTTATATTCTCTTTTTTCAACTTGAGTTTTTTTCCAAGACCTTATTCCCCAAATCAAAAGACCAATTATAAAAAAAGCAGATGGCGGAAGTAATAACAATCCATTAGGAACAAACCAGCCACCATTATTAACTGGATTAAAAATAATTACGCCAAATAGTGTACCGGCTCCAAATAACTCTCGGATAATTCCTACAGACATGAGGAGCAAACCATAACCTAAACCATTTCCAACACCGTCAATAAAAGAATCTAAAGGTTTATTTTTCATGGCAAATGCCTCTGCTCTTCCCATAACTATGCAATTAGTTATTATTAGACCCACGAAAACAGACAGTGTTTTTGAAATTTCATAAGCGTAAGCTTTTATTATTTGGTCAACCAAAATCACGAGAGAAGCAATTATTACCATTTGAACGATTATTCTGATAGAATTTGGAATATAATTTCTTAACATAGAGATAAATAATGAAGCAAATCCAGTCACAGCTATAACAGCTAAAGACATAACTAAAGCAACATTCATTGAAGATGTTACAGCTAGAGCGGAGCATATACCTAATACTTGAAGTGTTATTGGGTTATTATCTACAAGTGGATCGACAAGTAATTGTTTTCTAGTTTGCGACATTAAATTCTTCCTGTTTTAAGATTAGTTAAGAATTTTTTAAAACCTTTTTCACCCATCCAAAATCTTACAAGATTATTAACACCATTAGAAGTTAATGTAGCTCCTGCAAGTGAATCTATATGGTGGTCCTTATATTTTTTTGTTTTAGCAACTTGTATCATTAAATCGCCGTTTTCGTTACTTAATTTTTTTCCTTTCCATTGAATTTTCCATTTTGGGTTATCTACCTCTGCACCTAATCCAGGCGTTTCAGCATGTTGATAAAACTGAAGGCCAAAAATGTCATTACAATTTGCTTCTAATGCAATAAACCCATAAAGAGTAGACCATAGACCATAACCATGTATTGGAAGAATAACTTTGTTTAAAGAGCCATCATTATTTTTCAGTAGATATACTGTAGCAAAGTTTGTTCTTCTACCAATTGAAGCAGGGTCTTCGGTTAATGAAATACTTAGGTTTGGATCACTTGCAGCCTTTTTATCATCAAAATCTTTTGGATCAAATTTATCTGTAAAAATACCTTTATCTATGTCAACTACAACAGGTTGAATAGATGAAAATTTTTTATTTACATCTATACCATCATAATAAATACCGGCGACTTGCAAAATATTTTTTTGTTTATCTAATATTTTGTTTTTATTTTGAATTGATTTTAGATTTACAGCGGCAAATGATACTACCATTGAACAAAAAAAACATAAGGAAACTGCAATTATTACAGTTTTAAAAACACCATCGACAGGCATTTTATTAAACTTTTTTAAAAAATCTTCAGGCATTTGCATTTACTCTTAATCTTCGTTTTATGTTAGCCATAACAACAAAATGGTCAATTAATGGTGCAAATATATTTGCAAAAAGTATAGCAAGCATCATACCTTCTGGAAAGGCAGGATTTAGAACTCTAATCATAACAACCATAAATCCTATTAACGCACCATAAATATATCTTCCCAGATTTGTATGACTTCCTGATACAGGTTCAGTTACCATAAAAACTAAGCCAAATGCATAGCTGCCGATCACTAAATGCCAATACCACGGCATACTAAACATAGGATTTGTATCTGATCCTATAAGATTTAGCATTGAAGAAAAAATTATCATTCCGACTAGGCAACCCACAATCATTCTATAATTAGCAATTTTTGTAATTAATAGAAAACATAGACCAATAGCACATGCCAATGTTGAAGTTTCTCCTAATGATCCTTGAATAGTACCAAAAAAAGCGTCGAACCAACTTATTCCATAATTACTTAAATTTTCATAACCTTCAGCTGCAGAAATACCTAAGGATGTAGCTCCAGAGAAACCATCAACGGGTGTCCATATTGAGTCTCCAGACATGTTAGCTGGATAAGCGAAATATAAAAAAGCTCTTCCAGTTAATGCAGGGTTTAAAAAATTTTTTCCAGTACCACCAAAAACCTCTTTAGCTACAACTACACCAAAAATTATACCTAAAGCAACTTGCCATAGTGGNGTAGAAGCTGGCAATGTTAAAGCAAATAACATTGAAGAAACTAAAAAACCTTCATTTACCTCGTGGCCTCTAACAGTTGCAAATAAAACTTCGCAAATTCCGCCTGCAATAAGTGTAGTTAAATAAATGGGTAAAAAATATAATGAACCATGGACCATATTAGCAAATATGCTATTCGGATTAAGTCCAATACTAGTAAGTTGTAAGAAAAAAATTCTCCATCCTGATAAACTTTCAATATCTAATTTAGCTAAAGCCATGTTTGTTTGTAGGCCTGTATTGTAAAAAGCCCATAAAACACAAGGGATAGTTGAAATAACCACATAAGTCATTATTCTCTTCATATCAACAAAACTTCTTGCATGTGGAGCAACAGAAGTAACAGTTTTACTAGTATAAAAAATTGTCTCTATCATTTCAAAAACAGGATAAAATTTTTGATATTTTCCTCCTTTTTCAAAATGTGGTTCTAAATTACTAAAAAACTTTCGAATTGACATTATTTAACCTTCTTTCTCAATTTTTTCTAAATTATCTCTCAGTGCTATACCATACTCATATTTTGCTGGGCAAGCAAAAGTACACAATGCTAAATCTTCTTCATCTAANTCTAATNCACCAAGTGTTTGNGCAACATCAGTATCCATAACTAATAAAGATCTTAAAATTTGTGTAGGCAAAAAATCTTGAGGCATTAAACTCTCAAATACACCAGTAGGAACCATTGCTCTTCTGCCACCATTTAAATTAGATGTTAAATCAAAACTTTTCGTTAAGCCTAATGCTGACAAAAGTACAGGCATTACAGAATATTTTTTTGGTTGTGGTGCTATCCATCCAAAAAGATGTTTGTCTTCNTCTTCNTTTATTAGTGTTATCTGNCGAGAATATTTACCTATATAAGAGAGTTCGTTCATTGCTTTAAAGCCAGAAAGGATTGATCCAGANATAACTCTACANTNATATTCATCAANAATTTCACCTCTTANAATATCATNTAAAGAAGCGCCTANTANAGTTGAAATTAAACGNGGTTTTTTAGATAAAGGTCCTCCTATCGATACAATTTTCTTTATGTCAAGATAACCTGTTAAAAATAATTTCCCAATACCAATTACATCTTGATAATTTATAGACCAAACAGTCTTTTCGGAACTTGGAGGATCAAGAAAGTGCATGTGTGTCCCCGTTAATCCAGCTGGGTGAGGGCCATCAAACTCAAATGTCTCTAAATCATGTACATTAACTTTACTATTTAATTTAGTACACACGAAAATTTTTCCATCAGATAATTTTGATATAATTTTAATTCCTTCATTAAAAGCTTCAATATCATCATTAATTATAATCTCAGGATCTGGAGATAGTGGTTCTGTGTCCATCGCATTTATGAATATTGATGAAGGATTAGTATTTGAATGTGGGACTTTTGAATAAGGTCTTGTGAGAAAAGATGTCCAAAAACCACTTTCTAGCAGGATTTTTTTTACAAAACTTATTGATTTATCAGTTCTTTTGTTTTTTCCAATAAAATTNACACCTTTATCATTTATGTCATCTATTTCAACAACAACACTTAAAAGTTTTCTTTTTTCACCTCTATTTATTTCTTTAACAATACCAGTACAAGGAGATACAAATTTTGCATCTGGATTATCTTTATGAATAAACAAGGGTGTTCCTCTCTTAACTTTATCACCAATGTTGACAAGCATTCTTGGTTTTATACCATTATAATCTGTGCCTAGAAGAGCAACACTTTTAGGTAATTTATTTTCATGTATAACTTGGTTTGGTTCACCAGAAATTGGTATATTTAAACCATGTTTTAAATAAAATTTTTTCATTATAAAATTGCAGGCCTTTTTAGAACTTAATTTGCTTATAAAACAGATAAAAGTTATNTTAATNTATATAATAAATATTTAAAAAAAACCAAGTATATATTTAACGAAATTGATATTTATTATGAATTAAAGTAATATTTTATTAATTTAACATAATTTTTANAATACACATTNTTCTCTGGTGAAATTTAAAAATATAAATTTTATTTTAGTAGTTCTTTTTTTTCTTGGTTGTTGTTCAAATAAAGATGAAATAATAATTCATGGAAAAACTATGGGAACTTTTTATTCCGTAGAAATAAATAATATTCCAAAAGAATACAATAATGAATTTTTAAAAATTGAAATTGAAAAAACACTTGTTAAAGTTAACAAAATATTATCTAACTGGGATGAAAACTCAGAAATTAGTCTATTAAATGACAATAAATCATCATTACCAATTAAATTATCGAAACAATTATTTGAGACACTTGNAATAGCNAATTATATAAATAAAAATAGCAANGGGTACTATGACGTCACAATTGATCCAATAATTGAATTATGGGGTTTTGGTTACAAAAATAAAAATGAGTTTAAGATACCCAATAACAAAAAAATTCAAAATGTTCTGAAGTTTGTAAATCAAAATAAGTTTTTAAAATTAAATAAAAAANCAAATGANATTACCAAATTAAATCCAAATTTAAGAATTAATCTTTCTTCAATAGGTAAAGGTTATGGTATTGACATGATTGCAAAAAAAATTGAATCTTTAGGGATTTCTAATTATTTAATCAATATAGGTGGTGATATTTTTGCAAGAGGTAAAAATAGGAATAGAAAAAANTGGAAAATTGGAATTGAAAATCCAGATTTAAAAGACAAAATGATCAAAGAAGTTGTAAGTATTACTGATAAAGGTGTTGCAACCTCAGGTGATTATAAAAATTATTTTACTAAAAATAAAGTTAGATTTTCACATTTGCTTAATCCAAAAACAGGAAAACCGATTAAACATAAAACAAAATCTGTCACAGTTATAACAAATTCAGCTACTTTAGCTGANGGTTTTGCTACTGCTTTTTTAGTTATGGGAAGGATCAAAGGCATAGAAATTTCTGAAAAGTTAAATATACCTGTTTTGTTCATTGATGAAATTAAAGGAAATTTTGTAAAATTTAAAAATAAAAATTTTGAAAAATTAAGTAAAGAATAAATTGATTAAAGAAAATTTAATAATATATTAATACTATGGNTGAGTTTCTAATAACATTCTTCTTCTTAATGGTAATAATTGTATTAATGTCTCTAGGTTACATTTTTATGGGGAAAAAAATCAAAGGAAGTTGTGGCGGTTTGAATGCAATTTCTAATGGGGATAAATGTTCAATTTGTAATAAAGATATTGATCCGCAGAGTCCACTAATTANTAAATTAAATTGTAAAAATATTACTAANTAATTTTCANNGGAAAAAATGCAATTATTAAAAAGGATATAGTGGATGCTAAGCCAAATATCCATGCTTTCAAAACCCAAAAANCTTCTTTTTTTATCCAGTTTCTTCGAAACAAATTCCCAAAATATACCATTACTATCAANAGAACCACANCTTCGAAAGAAGTAAATGTTAAATCATCGTATTTCACTAAAAAATGTCCTTATAAAAATCATTCTGATCTAAAAATTTTGGATTTTTAATTCCCGTTATTGCATGAAGTTTTACTAAAATATCCTCAACTCCTTTGCTATTATATTGAATTTTAACCCATTTATTATTTTCAACTTTTTCAATTTTTAGTCCTGGCAGATCAACTGGCAATCTTACTCGATTAAAAATAGAGCATTGGTATAAGTTAATGTTTTCAACTTTTTTAAGACTCAGAATATAGTAATTATAGTCTAATTGACATATTCCTCTCATAAATTTTAAATCTTTGAACTTCATTATNTTACAGTGTTATAATTAATATTGTCTTAAATAAAAATAGTTTTTTTTAACGATATTATTGATTTTTCAGTTATCTATTGTTAATAGATCTTATGTCTTTAGAAACCAGTATAGTTTGTCCTAGTGATATTTCTATTTTATCGAATAAAATTGAAAAAACTGCGTTAAGTATAGCTTGCCGAAATAATAAAATCCTAGTTAATAAAAACAGTAAGCATATAAACTATTATGAAGAGAATATCAACTTTAAAGATTTATTAAAAAATATTAAAGAAAATTTAACATCCGATGCCTTCATTATATGNTCTTTTGAAGATTATGGAGTTGAAGAGGCTAGGAAGTTAAAATCTAAATTAATTTTAGGAGTTGGTGAAGCTTCTTTCAATATTGCTAGCTTTATAAGTGANAGTTTTTCTATAATTACAACATTATCATCTTCGCATGAAACAATAAGAAATAACTTAAAAAAATATGGATTATACGAAAAATGTGTTTCTCTTCAATCTATTGATGTACCAGTTCTTGATTTAGAAACAATGTCTAATCAAAATTTAAGCAAACTAAAAAATGAAGTACATAGAACGATAACTGAAGAAAATCCAGGATCAATTATTATCACAAACCCAGGGATTGTTAATATTAAGAGAGAATTAGAAGATGAGTTTAAAATACCGATTATTGAAGGGGTTTTAGCTGCAGTTACTTTTACTGAAATGTTATATAAATTAAAATTTAATATGAATAAAAAAATGTATAAGAATTTTAGCAGTAACAATTATAATGGATATTTTTCTCAATATTTAAAATTTTAATTATTGAACACTAAGCTACATTTAACTTAATTTTNAAACGAGAACTTAAAATTACTAATTTTTTAAATAATCCACACTTATTGTTAACATTTTCTTCACTTTTTTGGGGTTTTAACGCAATTGCTGGAAGGTTGGCTATTGATGAAATATCCCCAATGCTAATTGTATCTGGAAGATGGTTAGGAGTAATGATCATTTTATCATTCATTTGTAGATACGAATTACTNNTAGGATATAAATTATTCAAAAAACATTATTTATGGATGATTTTGATGGGCATTTCTGGNTTTACAGTTTTTAATTCATTATATTANATTGCAGCACATTATACTATTGCAATTAACTTAGGCATTATTCAATCAATTATGCCTGCNTTTATAATATTGATATCAATTATTTGGTTGAAAATAAAAATATCCACTATTCAAATAATCGGATTACTTACAACTTTTATTGGTGTTGCAATAATAGTTTCCAAAGGTAACTTAAAGGATTTACTTTTTTTTGAGTTTAATAAGGGTGATCTTTTATTGATTTTTGCATGCTTATTTTATTCTATTTATGCCGTTGGTTTAAAAAAGAGACCAAAAATAAATGATCTTTTATTAATGATGATATTTTCTCATATTGCTTTTTTAAGCTCTTTGCCAGGATTAATTTTGGAGATTAGTAATAACTCTTTAATTTTACCCACGAATAAAGGAATATTAATATTATTTGTTATAATAATATTCCCATCTTTTTTAGCACAAATATTTTTTATGAAGGGAGTTAAATTAATTGGTCCATCAACTTCTGGTTTATATACGAATTTAGTACCAGTTTTCACAGCATTTTTAGCTATTNTGGTTATAGATGAAGAATTTCATTTTTACCATTTACTTTCTCTTGTTATAATTTTTTTAGGTATTTTTATATTTGAAAAAAAATTAGTAATATTATGTAAATAAATTTTCTAGTGGTGAATTTAACATAAAAATAATCAGTATTATCTTAATCAAAATTTTTAAATTATTAAAATGAGTAAAATTATATCAGTTAAATTAATAAGAATAGTTTTTTGTAAACAGACACTTAATATTATAACAGATGGAATTTAAGAAATGAATAATGGTTACATAATAGGTCTTGGTTTTATTTTAATTGTTGTTTCTTTTTATATTTTTCTTAATTTACCTTATTGGCTCTTAATATGGAAAATAAGAAAAAATAACAAAAAAANTAAAGATTTAAAATATCCTCTATGGGTTTACTCATCAGATGATTNTTTAAACAAATTTCTNGTATTTTGTATTTATGGTCTNTATGGTTACGGTNTTTATGTGATTTTTTTAGAATTATGGATTAAATATACATGAANCGTACTTTGCAAAATTATTTGAGTTNNCTAAGAAGTATTTATTAACTANAGTTTAATAAAATTGNTATANTTGATTCAAATAAAGTGATGAAATTTTTATTAATAAATAGTTATTAGATAAAATTTATATCAATTTAAAACAATAAGTTAAACAAAATATGCTATCATATGGGAATAACATGAATGTTAGTTTTATAAATTTTATACCAATATTAATTATATTTATTATAGCTTTAATTGTTATTTACTTATTGATTAAATTTGTTAAACCTTATGAGGNAAAATTAAAAGATTTCAAATATCAAGAGGAATATAAAGAAGAAGATATAGAATCTATAATTATTACATCGAAGATTTACTCTAATTTTTATATTTTTGTCACATTATTTGTATTAGGAAATATTGTGATTGCATTTTTAATTCCTTGGGCAATATCAATAAAGTTTATAGGCTTTTTTGGTGTCTGGTCTTTGATATTTTTTTTAGCAAGTATTTTAGTAGGGTTTATTTTTATTTATTTAAATGGTTTACAAATNAAAAAAAAGACTATAAAGNATNAATNAATATTAAAAGTCNTTATCAGNATGTANTTTAAGATTAATTNTAGAATTTTTTAATGTAATANATTATATATTTCAATATTTNATTGGTAACAAATTTTTATGCAATTTATTGATCATGTGATATTTNAAACTTTTATAATTTTATTCTCTTTTATAATCATNTTATTATACATTAAATTTTTTGAAAAGAAAGTTGTAGATTTAAGAAATTATTATGATAAAGGGTGTTTTAAAATTAAATTAAATTTGGTTAGTATTTATTTCAACGCCATCAAATACATCTACACTAGTTCAATTTTCCCGAAAGAAGCGAAAAAACAATTGTTCATTTTAGCTCCACTTTCAACACTTTTTTTTTCTTTAATTGGATGGTTGATTGTTCCTTACAATAACAATGAATTTTTATCTAATTTAAATCTTGGTATATTTTATTTGTTGACAATATTTTCATTTTCTATTTTTGAGTTATTATTAGTTGGATGGGCAAGTGGCTTCAAATACGCTTTTTTAAGTGCACTTAATTCTGCATCACAAAAAATGCTTTATCAATTATGCGTTGGTTTTCTTATAATTTCTATATTAATAAATGTAGGTTCTTTAAATTTAATAGATATTGTAAATGCACAAAATAGATTATGGTTTTCAATAAAATTATTCCCAATATTTATTTTATTTTTGATATGTGTTTTAACAGAAATTAAAAGGCTACCTAATGAAATTTTAGATAATGAAAACTGGATATTTTTTGAATCAAAAGAATACATAAAAATATCTAATTGGTTATTTTGTTTNACTGAATACTCTCATATATTACTTATGAGTATACTAATAGTAATAATTTTTCTAGGTGGTTGGCATCCCATTTTNGANATATATCCACTAAATAAAATAAATGGATCAATTTGGTTTTTGGTAAAANTTNTTGTTGTTGTTTACGCTTTTTTGTGGATAAGAGCTTACACACCAAAATATAAATATAATCAAATTATGGACTTAAATTTAAAAATTTTTATACCTATTTCTATACTTTCAATGTTAGTTTCGGCTACAATTTCAATCTTTTTTTATGATGGTACAAAAATCGTTTAATTTCATAATGTTAATGCAAAATACTTATATGTATTTTAGAGATAATTTTTGTGATATAATTATGAATTATATAAGTAAATGTTAATGAGAATTAGAATTGATATTTTTGCTAAATAATTTTGACCTTAAAAAGTTTGGATAAAAATATGTACGAAACAATCATATTTTATTTTTTTTCATTTTTTGCAATTTTTTCAACAATAATTATGGTCAGTACTAAAAATAATTTTTATANTATTANATNTTTAATTTTTACATTTGTNTGCGTAGTTATTTTGTGTTTTTTATTGAATGCAGAATATTTGGCACTAATTATAACTTCTGTCAAAATTGTTAGTATATCTATACTTTTAATATTTTTGTTTATGAGTATAAATCCAAAAAAGGAAATTCATACATCAAATAATTTCAAAAATATATTGTCTATTATTTTAGTTATTTCAATTTTAATACAGTTAATAATCACATATACTGAAAGCAATAGTTATTTAAAATATCTCTCTCAAAACAATAATTTAGATAATTCAAATATAATAAATTTGATTGGAAAAATATTATATACTGATTACTTTTTATTATTTCAAATTTCTGGTGGAATATTATGTNTCTCTATGATAGGTGTTGCGATTGTAGTAAATAGGTATATGCATGAAGTCAAATTACGAAACAAANCTNATATGAAAAGTCAAGATGNGTTAATTTTAAATAACATAAATTCAAGAAAAAATAAGATTNTAAGATGATTGAATTTTTAATGAATCCTCTAACGATCAATCATTATCTAATTTTNTCATGTATAATATTTGCTTTAGGTTTAATTGGTNTAATTCTAAATCGAGATGACTTTATNAAAATATTAATGTGTATTGAGATTGTATTAATAGGTATTAATATGAATTTTATTTCCTTTTCCTATTATTCAAATGATGTTGTTGGACAGATTTTTTCACTTCTGATTATTATGGTATCATCTTGCAAACTTATTATTGGATTAGCAATTGTTTTCTTCTTTTTAAAACAAAATGAAATTCAAAATTCAAGTGAAACTGAAACATTAAAAGATTAAATGTATAATTTCATAATTATTTTACCATTTCTAAGTGCAATTATTATCTGCATACTAGGCAATAGGTGGTCTTGCATACCTTCTTACATAATATCAATAATTTGTAATTTTTTTTCAATGATAATTTCTTGGATTGCTTTTTACAAAATAACTATCTTAAAAATTAAAATTTCTGGGTTGACATTTCAATGGTTTAATTCTGGAAGTTTCTATGCTTTATGGGGGTTCAATTATGATACCCTCACATGCGTTATGTTCGTTATTATAACAACCGTATCGTTAATGATTCATATTTATACCATTGGATTTCTGTCTACACAATTGTCAAAATCTAGACTTATAACACTTTTATCTTTTTTTACATTCTCCATGTTGTTACTTGTATCTTCAAATAATTTAATTCAATTATTATTTAGTTGGGAAGTAATAAGTATTTTGTCATATTTCCTTATATCTTTTCACTATAATAATGAAAAGTCTCTGCAAGCGTCTTTTAAACTATTTATTATAAATAAATTTGGAGATTTATTTTTTATTGTTGGAATAATATTTATAATTTCTTATTTCGAAACTACAGAGTTAAACAAAATTTTTGTACTTACTCCTTCTCTAACTGAGTACAAACTAAAACTTTTGACATATGAGATTAATTTAATTGAAATCATATGTTTATGTTTATTTTTAGGCACGTTATGTAAGTGTGCTCAATTTTTATTTTTTTCANTNATAAACAAAACAATTGAAGGTCCAATTTCAGTAACAGCTTTAATTCATTCGTTAACACTAGTAATAGTAAGTATCTTTGTAATTTGTAAATTATCCCCATTATTTGAATTTGCTCCTNATATTTTAAATTTTATAAAAATTATAGGCTCTATCTCAGCTCTCAGCGGTTCTATATTGGCAATAGTTCAATATGATGTAAAAAGAATAATAGCATTTTCTACTTTTTCACAGATCGGACTAATGTTCTTATCTATTGGATTGTCATCATATCCAATGGCATTATTTCATCTGATTACCCATTCGTTTGGTAAATCTCTTATATTTTTAGGAATAGGAAATTTAATTTATAATTTATCCGGAGAACAAGATGTTAGAAAAATGGGTGGTATATATAAAAAACTTCCAATTAGTTATATTTTTATTTGGATTGCATCATTTAGTTTGTCTGGTGTGCCTTTTTTCTCTGGATATTATTCAACAAACGCAATCGCAGAAATAACATATTCGTCAAATTCACATTTGATGGATTTTACATTTTTATGTACATTTGCCACTATTTTTTTTACATCAATTTATTCTTGGAGATTGATTTTTTTAACTTTTCATGGAGAATATAAAGGTATCAAAATATACTACGACAAAATAAACGAAAATTCGTTTTTTATGTTATTTCCAATGTACATTCTATGTTTTGGAGTAGTTTTTTCTGGCTGGNTTTCATATGAAGTTTTTGTTGGTGAAAGTTCTACTTATTTTTGGGAGGAATCTCTTACTATTTTGANTAAAAATGAAGTTTTAATAAATAGTTATTTTGTACCTAATTGGTTAAAATCATTATCAACATTCCTTACACTAATTGGCATTTCCATAACAACAGTATGTTATGTTTTGATCCCAGATTTGCCAAAATTAAATTTAGTTTTTTTAAACAAACTTAACGTATATAATTTGCNCATAAAACATTACACAGATAATATTCTATTTCTTATTTTAAGTATATTTCGAATAAGTGAAAAATTCGTTATATCAAAAACAAATGATGACAGATTAAATGCATTTGATTTTAAAATTATTAAAAATTCAATAACACCTATTTTAAAATTTAATTCTAAAATTGAAGTTAAATATAGTTTTAATTANGCCATCATTNTTTTTGTTGGANTTATACTTTTGATATTAATTTTTTTACCAAAATTTAATAATTTTTAAGATGATTGATAATTGGCCAATATTAACCATGACAATAATTTTACCTTTAATCGGTGCATTGTTTGTCTCATTTGTNCCAAAAAAATATGACAAAAANGCTATTATAACTAAAAATTATATACTAAATGTAAAGTTAGTAGGTATATGGACAAGTTCTATGACCTTCTTTCTTTCTTTGTTACTTNTANTTAGATTTGACGATACAACTAAGAATTATCAATTTTTTGANTTTTCAAATTGGCTATCTTCTTTTGGTATTATTTTNAAAGTAGGTTTGGATGGATTATCATTACCATTNATATTGTTAACAACATTTTTTACNCTAATNTGTATTTTATATAGCTGGAATACTATACATCAAAAAATTAAAGAATTTATGATTACCTTTTTAATTTTAGAATCTTTTACTTTAGGACTGTTCTCTTCTTTAGATTTAAGNTTATTCTATATATTTTATGTGTTCATTTTAATTCCTATTTTTTTTATAATTGGCATTTGGGGCGGAGTAAAAAGAATACAGGCATCATTTAAATTCTTTTTATACACTTTTTTTAGTTCAATTTTTATGCTTATTCCTATAATTTATCTAAAAATTATAGATAACTCCATTGATATATCAAATATTCATAATATAAAATTAACTTTTCAGGAACAAATTTGGCTTTTTATTGGGTTTTTTATGTCACTTGCAGTTAGAATATCNTTATGGCCNTTTCANNCNTGGNTNATAGANGTNCATGANGAAGTGCCAACNGTTGGNTCAATAATTTTATCAGTTATACTTCTTAATGTANGTGGATATGGATTAATNAGATTTTCANTACCTTTTTTAAGTGAGATANNTNATNTANTCCANCCAATAATTTTTCTAATATNATNTGTTTCAATTATTTATGGNTTNTTAATGATTTTAANTCATAAAGATTTAAAAAAAATTGTTGCATATTTAACAATAATNAATANNGGAATTATNACNNTAGGTATNTTTTGTTTNAACAAACAANGNTTAGATGGANCAATTTTTCATATGATTTCATGGAGTTTCATATCTGCAGGACTTTTTATAGCTATAGGGGTTATTTATGAAAAAACTCAAACAAGAGACATAAATTTTTTAGGAGATTTTGCAACTAAAATGCCTCACTTTTCTGTTTTTTTAATTATTTTTATTCTAGCATACATTGGTCTACCGCTAACAAGTGGATTCGTAGGTTACTTTTTGATTTTACTTGGATTTTGGAAAGAAAATCCAGCTGTTACTTTAACTTTAGGAATTATTATAATTTTTTGTTCAATATATATGTTAAAATTTTACAAAAAAATTTCTTTTGGTGAATCTAAAATTAATGAAAACTTGTCATTGACTGACGTAGATAAAAGAGAAATTTCTTTACTCCTTATACTTTCATTATTAATTTTAATTTTTGGAATATTTCCAAATTTTATATTAGATTTTTTGGATAATTTTAATTTTGTTTATAAGTAGTTTTATTTAGGAAATTTTAAATGTTACCAAAAAATTTTTTTGATAGTTACAGCTTAAAATTTGGTTTCGAAAATTTATATCCAGCTTTACCAGAGATTTTTATTTTCTTTTCGTCTCTTTTACTATTATTTATAAATCTTACAATTTTTAAAAAAGACAAAAAAAACAAATCGTATAGGTTATCTATAATAATTATTCTAAGTGCTTTGTTCATTACTATCTTTCAACCAAATTTTGGTCTTGATTTTAATAAACTTTATTATTCTAGTGAGACTTCGAGATATTTTAAAGTTTTAGTTTTATTATCTGCTCTATTCGTTTTAATTATAAGTCATAATCAAGTAAACAACATAGAATTGAGTTCTACTAGATTTTATTTTTTGTTATTGATATCCACTTGTGGAACATTAATTTTGTTATCTTCTTACAATTTTTTAACTTTATATTTAGCTTTACAATTGCAGATGATACCTATTTATATAACTGGGTTGTTAAAATATCATAAAGATAGTTTTTCTAAAGATATACTAAATTATTTTGTAATTGGTGCTTTATCAAGTAGTTTTATGCTATTTGGTATTTCACTCATTTATGGCTTTACAGGCACAGTTTCTTTCGACGTTTTTTTAAATAAAGATATTATAATTAATAGTGGGTTCTTTCTAGGAGCAATAATCTTCATATTTGGTTTATTTCTTAAAATGGCATTGATACCATTTCATAATTGGCTTCCAAATATTTTTGAGTTATTACCTTTACCAATTAGCTTTTTTATCATAACTGCTCAAAGAATTTCAATTTTTGGAATTTTAATTCTGTTTATTTACAAAATTTTCCCATATTTTAATAATAATCTTACAATTATAATTACCATTGGTTCCATTTTTTCAATGTTCTTTGGTTCGATTGCATGTTGTTTTCAAGATAAAATTAATAGGCTCATTGCTTTTATGTCTATCTCAAATACTGGCTTTATTCTAATTGGTATTGTCTGTAACTCTAAAATAGGTTTAAGTTCAACATTATATTGTATTTTGATAAATTTATTTCTGATGTTGGGTATTTTTACAACAATAATGATTTTAAAAAAAGACAACAGATCTATCGAATATATTTCAGATTTAAAAGGGTTGTATAATGATCAACCATTTATATCATTATGTTTTTTAATATTAACGTTATCCTTTATAGGTTTTCCACCATTTTCAGGTTTTTTTGGAAAATGGTTTTTATTTTATGCATCTGTTGAGAGCAATTTATATTTTCTGACCTT
>PARN01000025.1 GCA_002711515.1 Rickettsiales bacterium
ATTTAAAAAAAAATGAAATTTTTTTAAAAATTATCCTTGAAAAGAAAAAACGCAAAAAATAAAATGAAAAGAAAATCACTAATGTCATCATTACATTGAGCATATTGACACCAAAGAAAATATATTTATTTGCGTCGATGGTTAGATCTAAAATATAATTATACATCATCAACCTTTATGTTGTTTTTAAGAAAATTAACTGAGTCACTATAGCCGAAACCTTGATTTATGAATTTTTTTAAAATTTTTTTGAAAATTTCGGTTTTACATGAAGAGGATTTGATAATACGTGACACCCTAGATTTAGATAAAAAATTTTTCATTAATCTTATGTTAGCATTTTTATCTTGAGACATTTTTGATATTTTATTTTCTATAAGGATATCTTCAAAGTAATCTTGTTTGAGAGCTATTCTAATTTTTTTTAGAGAGAAACCTTTCTTAACTAAATTCTCAATTTTTAAATCAACCAGTTTTTTTTCATCAAAAAACCCCATCGCTTCATAATATTTTAGAACTTGAAAGATTTCATCAAGATATTTTCTTTTGTCATTTTCCGTTATTTTTTTTTGTAAGAAATCTTTAGCTACTTTATTTTTTAACTTATATTCAAATTTTCCTTTTGTTACCCAATATTTTGAGAGATAGTAGGAGGCATAATTTTGAAAGTATTTCGAGACCATTGATTTTTAAATAGAATATTTTTTTATTCATCTATATATAAACAATATGCAAAAAATTAGAAACTTTAAAGGATTTAATTGGATTGGCTTTTATTCTTTATACTTAAAAGAAGTCAATAGATTTTTAAATGTCTTTGCTCAAACTGTTTTGGCTCCGGCGATAACCACACTTTTATTTTACATAATTTTTACTATTTCAATTGATAGAGAATATAGTATCACTAGTGATTATTCATTCTCTGAGTTTTTAGCACCTGGACTTATTTGTATGGGTATTATGCAAAATGCTTTCGCAAATACTTCTTCTTCAATTTTAATATCGAAGGTTCAAGGTAATATTGTTGACGTGCTTATGCCACCAATATCTGAATATGAATTAACATTTTCATATTCTCTTGGGGGTATAACAAGAGGGTTACTGGTGGGGTTTGCGGTTTCGTTTATTATTTATATAGTTGTGCCACTTAAAATTCACAATTTATCTATTATTTTTTATTTTGCATTTTCTTCATCTTTGTTACTATCTCTTCTCGGAATTCTTTGTGGCATTTGGGCAAAAAAATTCGATCATATGGCCTCGATTACAAATTTTATAATTCTGCCATTAACTTTTTTGTCTGGAACTTTTTATTCCATTGATAGATTACCTGAGCTTTGGCATTTTATAGCTTTATGGAATCCGTTTTTTTACATGATAGATGGTTTTCGATATGGTTTTTTAGGAGAAGGAGATAGTAATCTTATGATAGGCATTATAATATTAACTTTAGCTAATCTCTTTTTTTTATTATTAACAATATATATTTTTAAAAAAGGCTTTGGTTTAAGAACATAAGGATGAGTGTTTTAGGCGTTTATAACCCATTGAATATCGAGTTAGACCACGGTGATGGAGTCTACTTGTATTCAACAGATGGAACAAGGTATCTTGACTTTACAAGTGGTATTGGAGTTACTAGTCTTGGTCATAGTCACCCTTCCCTTGTTAATGCTCTGAAGACACAAGGTGAGAAAATTTGGCATTGTTCAAATCTATTCAAGATTACTGGCCAAGAAATGGCTGCAAAAAAAATAGTTAAAAATTCTTTTGCATCTAATGTTTTCTTCTGCAATTCAGGCGCAGAAGCGGTTGAAGCAGGTGTGAAGGTTGTAAGGAAATATTTCAATTCGCAAAATTTAAGCAAATATAAGATTATATGTGCGAAAAATTCTTTTCATGGTAGAACATATGCAGCGATATCTTCCAGCGGTAAATCAAAACTAACAGAGGGATTTGAACCAATCTTAGGTGGTTTCCAGCAAGTAGAGTTTAATGATATTGATGATTTAAAAAAAAAAATTGACAACGAAACTGCAGCCATAATGATAGAAACCGTTCAAGGTGAAGGCGGTATTGTTCCTGCAACAAAACTTTATCTAAGAGAAATTCAAAAGCTTGCTAAAAAAAATGAACTTCTTTTATTCTTTGATGAAGTTCAATGCGGTGTAGGAAGAACAGGAAAATTTTTAGCTACAGAATGGGTTAAAGAATTGAAACCTAACATTGTATCTATTGCCAAAGGTATTGGTGGGGGGTTTCCTCTTGGAGCACTNTTATTNGANAGAAAAACCTCAAAAGTTATGACTCGTGGAACTCATGGGTCAACNTTTGGNGGAAACCCTTTAGGAATGGCNGTTGCTAATGANGTGTTNAANCATGTTTTGGANGAAGACTTNCTCGATAATATAAGAGAGGTTGGNTANAATATGAGACAATTAATTAAATCAGAATTAGTNNATAGATTTCCAAATNTNATTTCAGGAGTNAGGGGTATAGGCTTAATGATTGGNATNGAATGTGTAATGAATAANGAGCTCTTGATAANATCNTTNATAAATGAAAAATTACTTACAGTTAGAGCAGGNCAAAATATTATTAGAATTCTTCCNCCNTTGATNTTAGAAATGAAACATGTGGATGAAGCAATTANTAAAATGACAAAAGCTTTTGAAAGTCTTTGATATGGAAAATCAAACACGACATTTTTTAAATATTAATGAGTTACAACTTGAAGATTTAAAAAATATTATTAAAAAAAGTCATCTTCTTAAGAAAGATTCTAGCAAAGGAAGATTGAGGGAAAAAAANATTCTTGCAATGATTTTTGAAAAACCGTCGACAAGAACACGCGTTTCTTTCGAAGTTGGTATGAAACAACTTGATGGNGATGTTGTTATACTAGATTATGCAGACTCTCAGCTTGGAAGAGGCGAATCTTTACTTGATACAATAAAAGTTCTTAATAGATATGTAGATCTTATAATGTATAGAGGCTCAGATGAAAAAAAACTTTACGAAATTTCTGAGCATTCAAAGGTACCAATAATTAACGGGCTTACGGATGAGAGTCATCCTTGTCAAATATTAGCAGATATCATGACANTAGAGGAACAATTTAATCAGATTTCAGATTTAAATATTTGTTGGGTTGGTGATGGAAATAATGTTTGCAATTCATGGATTCACGCATGTCACCATTTCAATTTTAATTTTCACATATCGTGTCCAAAAAATCATTTTCCATCAAATGACTTAATTGATTCTGTGAAGCCTAGTAAAATCACCTTATTTGATGATCCCAAAAAAGCTGTATTTAATGCTGATGTCTTAATTACAGATACATGGATTTCTATGGGGATGAAAGATAAAGAGAATAGATTAAGAAAATTTACAAATTTCCAAGTAAATTCTGAGTTAATAAGTCATTCAAAAAAAAATACATTTTTTCTTCATTGTCTGCCTGCTCATAGGGGTGTTGAAGTTACAGATGAAGTTATTGATAGCAAAAACTCTTTGGTTTGGGATGAAGCGGAGAACAGATTATATGTCCACCAGGCAATTTTATTGTGGTGCCTAGGAAATATTTAAAAATCATTTTCTCCAGAGTTGCGGAGACAACAGAACTAAAATTGGAAAAAGCTCCAGCCTGCCAATAAGCATCCCCATACACAANAATATTTTTGAGAAATCACTTATTCCATAATAATTGTTTGCTGGACCAATTNTATCATTTAGACCNGGCCCTACATTTGCAATTGCTGCGGCAGCTCCTGAAAGAGCTGTTAATATATCTTGTCCATCAAATGACAAGATTAGAGTTAAAGATGAAAAAATCATTAAGTAGAGAAAAAAATATCCAGTAACAGAATTAAGTATTTCTTGATCGATTTCTCTTCTGTTATANGTTGGGATAAAAACTCCTCTTGGCTGAATTATTTTTTTTATCAAAACAAAAGAACTTCTCAATAAAATTTGAATTCTGAATACTTTTAGACCACAACTTGATGATCCTGAACATCCGCCTATNAGCATTATAAAAAGAAATAAGATCGTTGTAAATGTACCCCAGACACTAAAATCATAAGTACTAAATCCACTTCCAGTTGAGATAGATACAACTGCAAATAATGATATTCGCAAAGATTGTAAATAGTCAACTTCATAGTATTTTTTGAGCCAAAATGTAACAACTATGGTTATAACACCTACAAAAAAGATAAAAAATTGGACTTGGGAATTTTTCAAAAGATCCATAATATTTCCTCTAAGGGCTTGAAATAATAAAATAAAAGGAAGGGAGGAAATTATCATAAAAATAATAGTAACGAATTCTGTTGCAACTGAATCAAAAAAACCAATTGACATGTTTTTTGTTGAAAACCCNCCTGTTGCAATAATTGTCATTCCATGTGCAATGCTATCAAATAATTCAACACCAGTTGAATAAAGGAAAAAACTGCAAAGTACTGTTAGAACAATGTAAACAAATCCAATGCCAGTTGCGATTTGGGTTGTCCTAGGAAGAACTTTTTCATCTTTTGAACTAAACTCTGTTTGAAAGAGTTGCATTCCACCAATTTTTAAAATTGGAAATATTGCAATTGCGATTACTATAATTCCAATTCCTCCCAACCACTGAAGCATTGCTCTCCATAGTAACATAGATCTAGAAGTATTATCTAGGTCTTGTATAATGGTAGCACCAGTAGTTGTTAAACCTGACATCGATTCAAAAAAAGAATTGACGAAAGATAGGTTGGGAGTTCCCAACGAAAAAGGAATAGATGCAATNAAGGTTAGTATTATCCAAGAAATAAAAGTTAAAATGAAAGCTGATAAAACTTCAACCTCTTTGTTTTTATTCTTGAATGTAAAAGAAATATTTAAACCAGTAAAAAGGCACACTATTGAAATTAAAAAAAAAACCGCCCAATCAGTTCCAAGGGTTACGTAATCATAAAGTCCNGGAATAAAAGTATANAACGAAAAGAAAACCAATAGATTTCCTATTACATACAGNGAGGATTTGAGATTGTCCATTTAGTTGAGTTTTCTCTTCTGATCGGGAATATCGAGTGAAAAAGGAGGTATCATTACTTCAAATAATCTTCCTTTATAATCTTGCATTTGATAACTGCCATGCATCAAACCGGAGCTTGTTTTTAGAGGAGTTCCACTTGTGTATTCAAATTCATCTCCTGGTTCAATGGTAGGTTGTTCACCNACTACTCCTTTACCCTTAACTTCTCTATGATTTCCATTGGAATCAAATATTTTCCAGTGTCGACTTAATAGTTTTACCGTTTCAGAACCGTTGTTTTTTATTTTTACTTTATAGGCCCAAAGATATGAGTCTTCAGATGGATCNGAATGATCTTCAAGATAAATTGGCTCAACTATTACTNNAACTTTATTTTTTTTTTTCATAATGATTTAAGTCTTATTTAATTTACTCAGAGAATTATCGATGTCTTCGATTATATCATCAACATCTTCTAATCCAACNGAAAGTCTAACTAAATTTTCTGTAATCCGTAAGTTTATTTTTTCTTTTTTAGTTAACCGATGGTGAGTTGTTGATGATGGATGTGTTATAAGTGATTTTGAGTCACCTAAATTATTTGAAATGTCAATGAGCTTTAAATGATTTAGGAAAGAATAAGCCATTTCTTTTTCATTGTTTTTTTTCGATTTAATTTCAAATGTAATAATACTTCCACCATCCTCCATTTGTTTTTTTGCAATTCCAATTTGTTTTGATTCTTTAATTGTTGGATAGTAAATTTTTTCTACATTCTTATTCTTGCTCAAAAAACTTAAAATTTTTTTTGCATTTTTAGTTTGTTCAAGCATTCTGAGTTCAAGGGTTTCAATTCCTTTGAGAATTACCCAGGCATTGAATGGGCTTATTGATGGCCCAGTATTTCTTATGAAGGGTTTAATATACTCGTTACAAAACTTNCTACTTCCTAATATTGCTCCTCCTAAGACTCTTCCTTGTCCATCAAAATGTTTAGTTGCTGAATACATTATTATATCTGCTCCGTGTTTGAGAGGTTTTTGAAGGATAGGAGTTGCAAAGACATTATCAACAATTACTAAAGCACCAGATTTGTGTGAAAGTTTTGCCACTTCTTCTATATCAACTAAATCAAGACATGGATTTGAGGGTGTTTCAAAGAAAACTAAATTAGTTTTTTTTTTTAAGGCTGACTCCCATTGATTTAGATCTGTTCCATCGACAAGTTCAACGTCAATACCAAACTTTGGAAGAATCTGCGTTATTATATAATGACAGCTACCAAANAGAGCTTTAGCAGAAACTATTCGATCGCCTTTTTTTAAAAATGACATCAGTATCGTGAATAAGGCTGACATTCCTGTTGAAGTTAACCAACATGACTCTGCTTCTTCGATTAAAGAAAGTTTTTTTTGTAAAATATCAACTGTTGGATTTCCAAATCTCGAATATAAGAATCTTTCTTTTTCGTCCTTAAATGCTTTTTCTGCTTCCTCTGCTGTTTCATAAATAAAGCCAGACGTTAAAAATAATGGTTCACTAGTTTCGCAAAACTTAGTTCTATTTATTCCGCCTCTAATGAGTTGTGTAGAAACTTTTTTTTTCATTTTATTTTTAGATTAACATTTCCTAAAATTAATTTATAGTGATGAAAGTTATGAGAGCAAAGTTTTTTTTTATTATATCTTTTTGCTTAACCCTTATTTCAGTTTCTTTGGTTTTTAATGTTGAAACTAGAGAGTTATCAATACAACAGCTNGAAGAAAGAAAAAAACTTGACTCAGAAAGAAAAAAAAGAATTGATAAAAAAGGAAAAAAATCATTTCAAAAAGAAATAACTATCTCAACGGAAGTAGTTTTCTTGTCAAAAGAAAGAGAAGTACCCCCCGTTTTGTCTAACCTTGATCCAATTCTAGAAGATGAGGGNTTTTATGGTATTAAGTTGGCTATAGAAGATAATTTAACAACNGGAAGATTTCTTGGACATGATTACAAAGTTGAGTTTCATAGAATTTTATTAGAAGAAAATCTGGAGACCGAGTTTATAAAACTACTTAAAAAAGGTAAAAAGTTCTTCGTAGTAGATTTAAATGAAGATGAGTTGTTATCCCTTATGAAAATACAGGGNATAGAAGATGTTCTAGTTTTTAATGTTAGAGCAAAAAATGACTCATTAAGGAATGAAAATTGTAGAAAAAACTTTTTTCATATTCCGCCCAGCTATTCGATTCTTTCAGATGCTCTAACCCAGTATTTAGTAAAAAAAAAATGGAAAAAATGGTTTTTAGTCACTGGNCCTGATAAAAATGACAAAATTTATTCTNAGGCACTAAAAAATTCAGCNAAAAAATTTAACATTAAAATTAAAGAAGATAAAATATGGGACTTTTCTGCAGATTTAAGAAGAACAGCTGGAAAAGAGGTGCCAATATTCACGAAAGGCTCAAACTATGACGTTTTAGTTGTTGCTGACGAAGATGGTGAATTTGGAGAATACCTAGCTTACAGAACCTGGGATCCTAGACCGATTGCGGGAACCCAAGGGTTGAAACCAACTTCTTGGCATCGAACCCATGAACAGTGGGGTGCAACCCAAATGCAAAATAGGTTTAGAAGAGAAAGCGGTAGATGGATGACTGAAGTAGACTATCATGCCTGGACAGCAGTTAGAGCAATTGGAGAAACAATTACAAGAACTCAAACTAATGACGTAACAGAAGTACAAAAATATTTGTTAGGCGAGAAATTTGGTTTGGGAGCTTACAAGGGTGTAAAGGTTTCTTTTAGATCTTGGAATGGGCAATTAAGGCAGCCTGTATTGTTAGCTGCCCCTAGGTCGATGGTTTCAGTATCTCCTCAAGAAGGATATATTCATCCTTTGAGTGAACTTGATACTTTGGGAAAAGATAGACCTGAATCTGCTTGTAAATTTTAAAAATTTTAATACATTAGTAACTATGAAATTTATTTTACTACTAACATTTTCTTTCGTATTAACTTGCATTAAGGATGTTGAAGCTAACCTAGCCTACATCACCAATGAAAAGGATAATACAGTAAGTGTAATTGATATATCAAAGAAAAAGGTCATCAAAACAGTCAAAGTTGGACAAAGACCAAGAGGCATAATTATGTCGAAAGATGGGAAGCTTGTTCTTGTTGCAACATCAGATGATGATAGAGTCGAAGTTAGAGATGCTGAAACTATGAAATTGAAGTATCATCTACCATCCGGACCAGACCCCGAACTCTTTATATTATCACCGGACGACGATATTCTTTACATTGCTAATGAAGATGATGCAATGGTGACTGTTGTTGATATGAATGACAAAATGATCATAGATGATATTCCTGTGGGTGTTGAACCTGAAGGTATGGGACTTACTAATAACGGAGAAATTTTAGTAAATACTTCTGAAACCACAAACATGGCTCATTTTATTAATACAGAAACACTAGAGATTGTCGAAAATGTTCTTGTAGATGCTAGACCAAGAGTTGCGGTGTTCACCCCCGACGATAAAGAGGTCTGGGTATCCGCTGAAATTGGTGGTACAGTAAAAGTAATAAACCCTGGATCTAAAGAAGTTACTCACACAATTGGATTTGAAATTCCAGGAGTTAACGAAGAGAGTATTCAACCAGTTGGGTTGAGACACACTAACGACGGAAAATATACATTCGTAGCATTAGGTCCAGCAAATAGAATCGCGGTAATTGATCAAAAAACAAAAGAAATTATTAAGTATTTACTTGTTGGCCAAAGAGTTTGGCAACTTGCGTTTACACCAGATCAGAGAACTTTGCTAAGTACTAATGGTGTGAGCAACGATGTTTCATTTATCAACGTAGATAAACTTAAAGTTGAAAAATCAGTTAAAGTNGGAAGGTTTCCATGGGGAGTNGTTGTTAGNCCCNACTAATNANTCCACTNAATTAACNTGCTCAATGAATGTTGCGTTAGAAATAAAAAATGTTTCACATCTATTTGGAAGNTTTACAGCACTNGATGATGTNAGCATAAATATTAATCCNGGTGATTTTACTGTATTACTTGGACTNAATGGTGCNGGAAAAACNACTTTATATTCTCTTATTACNAGGCTTTACAACAATAATACAGGATCNATNAGTATTTATGGATNTGATGTAAGGGAAGAATCATCAAANGCACTNAAAAATATNGGCGTTGTNTTTCAGCAACCGACNCTAGATTTAGANTTAAGTGTAAGAGAAAATNTAAATTATCATGCNTCACTTCATGGGATAAGTAAAAAAGATGCNNAATNAANNATTGAAACNGAAATAAAAAGAATTGAAATGNTTGATAAAATTGACTCNAAAGTNAGATCNTTATCTGGNGGNCAAAAGAGAAGAGTAGAGATAGCNAGAGCTTTAATTCATAACCCNAAATTATTACTTCTTGATGAGCCAACGGTTGGTCTTGATATTGGTTCGCGGCAAATGATATTAAAACATGTTAAANGTTTATGTAAAAAAGAAGGTCTNGCTGTCCTNTGGGCAACCCATTTAATNGATGAGATTGACAAAGGTGANAAAGTGGTTGTNATTCATAATGGNGTTGTACTTGAAACAGGTGANGTTTCAAAAGTNGTNAAGAANAATAAATCAAAAAATATTAGAGAAGCTTTTAACAANTTAGTAAATATAAGANCATGAGCNTTTTAATTTTTTTACGATGTTTTAANGGTATTGTTTTAAGAGAAGCNCTAAGGTTNATTCATCAAAAAGAAAGATTTTTCTCTGCATTAGTTAGACCACTCGTTTGGTTNGGNATTTTNGCGGCTGGCTTCAGATCTGTTTTAGGTGTTGCAATTATTCCACCTTATGAAACATATATTCCTTATGAAGTTTATATTGCCCCTGGTTTAATAGCCATGATTCAATTATTTAACGGAATGCAAAGTTCATTGTCAATGGTCTATGATAGGGAAATGGGAAGTATGAAGACTATGTTAGTTAGTCCAATCCCAAGGTGGTTTCTACTTGTATCTAAATTATTTGCTGGGGTCTTTGTTTCAATACTTCAGGTTTACGCATTCTTAATCATTGCCTCTCTATGGGATATTATNCCTCCTGTTAGTGGATATTTTACTATTNTCCCGGCTTTAATGATATCTGGTTTGATGCTAGGNGCATTAGGTATGTTTTTATCGTCGGCAATAAAACAACTCGAAAATTTTGCAGGAGTAATGAATTTTGTTATTTTCCCTATGTTTTTTGCATCATCAGCTCTATACCCACTTTGGAAAATTGAAGAAACTAGTGAGTGGCTTTATTATGTGTGTTTTTATAATCCATTTACTTATGCTGTAGAGTTAATAAGATTTTCGATGTATTCAAATTTTAATGCAGAATACACATTGGGTATTATTTTTTTTACAGTTATATTTTTATTTCTATCAATTTTAGGATATGATCCTTCAAAAGGTTCACTTCAAAAAAAAGGTGGGGGTTAAATTATGTTTAGGTATGCAGCTCTTTTATTGTGCTTTATATTTGTTTCAAATATTAACGCGAAGGGTGATTTGTCTATTAGATCAAAAAAGCTTGAATTGAAACTCGGCTCAGATAAGAGCGACTACGACATGTCCCAAAAAACTTTTAATATGGAGACTGGCAAAGCCTATAGATTAGAGATATCTAGTATGGGTTTTAAGGAATACGAAATTGAAGCAGAGGATTTCTTTAGAAATATTTGGGTAAGGTCTATTGAAATTGACGGAGTCGAGTTGGATGCTCCAATAATTAATGAAATAGAGTTTGAAAGAGAAGGTGAAATAGAAATAAAGTTTGTGCCTATTCGTCCAGGAAATTATGATTTTGAAATTGAAGGCCTTCAAAGCAAAGGAATGGTTGGNCAATTTATTGTAAAATAGAAATATGGAGTTTTTTATGAGATTTAAATTTTTGTTAAATATTGTTTTGTTTTTTCTTCTTCACTCTGAGTTAGAAGCAGCTCCTCCTGATNTTGCTCCAAAAAAATGGCCTTGNGATCAAGTTTATAATCCAAAATTAAATTTAAGTTCAATTTGGCAAGGACCTTCCATTGATGAGGCTCTTAAAACCTGGTGGAAGCATGACGATGTCATTGAATATGTAAATCTTTTATCTGATCCTGTTCTGAAAGAAGAAAGAGGAATAGAGATTATTGAAGAATTTGCAAAAAAACAAACCTATATCGGCTTAATTAAGAAGCCTGAACAAAAAGAGAAAATGATCTTTCTGTTTGCGGGTCTTTACCAAAAAGCTAAAGACAGAAGGAATAGGCAATATAAAGGGATTATAAAGTTTGTAGAAAGGCAAGAATCATTTAGAAAGGCAATTGGTCAATCTTCTAAACTTATAAGAAAATTCAGGAAGGAAAAAGTGGACGCAAANGATAAAAAATTTGTTGCTGCTACCAATCAATTAAAATGGAACACAAGGGTATTTGACCAGAGAACTAGATTAACCGAATACATTTGTGAAGAACCTGTTTTTAATACCCAGAGACTAGGTTATCAATCACGAAAAATTTATTCATATATAGAGTAGTTCTTTATGAATTTAGAATGAATATAAGAATCAGAATTCTTTAATTTTCAATTAGTATAACTATTCTGCACTCACATTAAGTGAGTTCGTTCAAACTATAACAAGGAGTAAATTATGGCTTGGACAAAACCAATGATTTCAGAGATCTCTGTAGGTCTTGAAATCAATTCATACGCTTGCGCTGAGAAGTAGTTTTTAGCTTAAGCAACGCCTCTCAGGCTCAATTGGGCTTGAGAGGTTTTTAAAGATGAGCAAACTTTTTATGGAATTTTTGGGGAATGATGAAATGTTAAAAGTTTTAGTTTTAGGTTCTGGAGCAGGGGGTGGCTCACCCCAGTGGAACTGTAATAGTGACGTAAGCAAAGCAGTTAGGAATANAAAACCTGGAACATCTCCACGGACGCAGTCCTCTATCGCAGTTACAGCCGATGAAAAAAACTGGTTTTTATTTAACGCATCGCCAGACCTAGGCTCACAAATACTNAATAATCAACAAATGCATCCAAAAATGTCTCCGAGACACAGCCCTATAAGTGGTGTTGTTCTCACCAATGGTGATGTAGATCATGTTGCAGGATTACTCACTTTAAGGGAAAGACAAAACTTGTCGATATATGCCCACCCAAGAGTTCATTCCGTGTTAAGTGAAAACTCTATATTTAATGTTTTAAACCCTGATTATGTAGATAGAAGAAACATGCAAATGAATCATAAATTTGAACTTGAAGATAAACAAGGGGTTGGATCAGGAATACAAATAGAGGCGTTTGAAGTCCCAGGAAAGATTGCCTTATGGCTTGAAGACGAATCTAAAGGGGAAAACTTTGGNACAGAAGAGGGTGANACAATTGGATTAAAAATATCNTCAAAAATGGATGAAGATAAATCTTTCTTTTATATTCCAGCATGTGCAAAAATGACTGACGAGCTAGCAGAAAAACTTAGAAATTCAAATATGGTTCTTTTTGATGGAACACTCTGGAANAATGAGGAAATGTCAACAAGTAAAGTGGGTGAGAAGACTGGACAAAGAATGGGCCACATGAATAACTCTGGTCCCGATGGGTCAATGGCCGCTTTTCAAAATCTAAATGTTGAAAAAAAAATTTATATTCATATAAATACAACAAACCCAATACTTCTCGGAGACTCAAATGAACGTAGATTAGTTGAAGAAAATGGTTGGGAAGTTAGCTATGACGGAATGGAGATAAAAATATGAAAAACTTAGCTCTAAAAAAACATACACNATCTGACCCAATGACTGAATCAGAATTTATACAGAAGTTAAGAGATATAGGTAAGGTAAGATACCATGATAATTGTAAATTCCACCATCTACTGCACTCCGGCAAACTTAACAAAGGTCAAGTACAAGCATGGGCATTGAACAGATATTATTATCAGATAAATATTTCAATCAAAGATTCCGCACTTATGTCAAGGATAAATAATCCAGAACTCCGAAGGGTTTGGATTAAAAGGATATTGGATCACGATGGTCGAAAAAATGACGAGGGTGGTATAGAAAGATGGTATAGACTAACTGACGGTTTAGGTCTTGATAGAGAATATGTTAAATCAACTGAAGGAATCTTACCAGCAACTAAGTTTGCTGTTGATGCATACGTAAATTTCGTTAAACAGAAATCACTACTCGAAGGAATAACATCGTCTTTAACAGAGCTTTTTGCACCTAAAATTCATAAAGAAAGAATCTCAGGAATGCTTGAAAACTATGATTTTGTCAACGATATTACGATGGCATATTTCAAGAAAAGAGTTGATCAAGCAACTGATGATGCAGATTTTGTTTTAGACTACGCAATTAAAAATGCAAAAACAAGAAGTGAACAAGATTCAGTTTGTGAGGCATTAAAGTTTAAAACGGATGTTTTGTGGGTTCAACAAGACGCACTTTATCACGCTTACATAAATGGGCATGTTCCACCAGGTGCTTTTATGCCAGAGGATTTTAATGACAGATATATTGAAGGTTAATGATGAAACCAAACCTAGATTTCCAAAACACGTTAGATTTAGGCATAACAAAGCTAGAGATGAGTGGGTTATTCTNGCACCTGAAAGACTTGTCAAGCTTGACCCAATTGCAGTGGAAATACTACAATTGGTTGATGGAGAAAGACAAGTGAAAAATATAGCTAGTCAATTAAGTAAAAAATTTAATGCACCNGAAGAAACCATACTCTCAGATGTTATAGAAATGTTNCAGAATTTATCTGATAAAGGATTTATTGAAGAAAATGGATGATGTTAAACAGACAAATTTAAAAACTGCTTCGGAGCATGGAATTCAGGCGCCATTGGCACTTTTGGCTGAATTGTCGCATAGATGTCCTTTGCAATGTCCTTATTGCTCAAACCCTGTTCAACTAGAAAAAAAAACAGGTGAACTAACAACAGATGAGTGGAAATCGGTAATTGATCAAGCGGTTGAAATGGGAATGCATCAGATTCATTTATCCGGTGGTGAGCCAACTGTCAGACATGATTTAGAAGATATTGTAGAGCATTGTAATAAAAAAGGACTTTATACCAATCTTATCACATCAGGAGTGTTATTAAATCCAGATAGATTGAAAAAGCTTGAGGCTCTTGGTTTAGAGCACGTACAACTTTCATTTCAGGACACAGACAATGAAAATGCTGATAGAATAGGTGGGTTTAAAGGTGGGCACGCCAAAAAACTTGAGGTTGCAAAATGGGTAAGAGATGTTGAACTTCCCTTAACTTGTAATTGTGTTGTGCATAGGCAGAATATTGATAACTTAGAAAATTTTATTCAAATGGCTTTAGATTTAGATGCAGAAAGAGTAGAAATTGCCCAAGTTCAGTATTACGGTTGGGCACTAAAAAATAGAGCAGCGTTTATTCCAACACCTGAGCAACTGGATCATGCAACAGAAATTGTTGAAAAAGCTAGAGTTGATTTGAAAGGGAAATTAGTTATCGATTACGTAATACCTGATTATTACGCAAAACATCCAAAGAATTGTATGGGTGGATGGGGAAGAAGATTCTTAAATATGAATCCGAAGGGTGAAGTTTTACCTTGCCACGCTGCGGAGACAATACCACATCTTAAATTCGATAACGTAAGAGAGCATAGTTTAAAATGGATATGGGAAAATTCTGAAGCATTTAATTTATATAGAGGAACAGATTGGATGCCTGAACCCTGTAAATCTTGTGACAGAAAAGAAATTGATTGGGGTGGTTGTAGATGTCAAGCTATGGCCTTAACAGGAGACGCAAAAAACACTGACCCAGCATGTTCTATTTCCCCGCTTCATGGTGAAATATTTTCTATGGCAGCCGAGGAAGCAAGAAGAGCACCACCTGAATTTATNTACCGAAGATATGGTGTAAGGTTTAATTCGCCTATTTGACTGGAGCTCTTCCTTTAATTAACGCTTCGGTTGTGGTTTCATCAGCTTTNTTTCTTTTTCCTGGCTTTAAACTTAAAACGGGGATGTTATGTTTTGCTAAAATTTTATCTATATCTTTTTGATTATTTTTAATAAATTTATTTAATTTCTTTTTCCAGTCTGTTTCTCCATCCCTAACACCCATGGTTGTATAGTAGTCCATTCTTCCCCAACCTTGGTCTGTAGTTTCAAGTGGGATAAAAACATATTTATCTTTATTGTATCCCTTTTTGTTTAGGTAATGACTCGCAATTGGACCTGACATAAATACAATATCAACTAAACCATCGATCATATCTTCAATCATTGATTCTCCTATAACTGCTTTACGTGGATCAAAGGTGAGGTTATAAGGTCTTACTCTACCCATTAGATTGTATCTCTGTAAAACAAACGTTGGAGGCGTTCCGGCTTGCACACCAATGCTAAGTTCTGCAAGTTGGGGATGATTTGGCCTATCAACTTCTACACCACTATCTTTAAGATAAACCATTCCATATGCCCAACGCATGTATGGAACAGTATTCAGTACTAAATCATTACCTGCAGTAATACCAATTATTATGTCACACTTTTTTTTATTTAATGTATTCCTAACATAACCTATCACTTGAGGAAAGAATTCATAAACAACAGGTATATTCAGTTCTTTACCTAGTAATTTGGCTATATCATTTTCAAAACCTTCTTCGTTTTCATTAGAAAATGGAAGGTTGGAAGGATCAGCACACACACGAAGGTTCTCTGTGTCAACAGCTTCGATAGCAGATTCTCTTGCTACAAGTATCTCTGGTAGCAAGAGAAAGAGGAAAATATATAATATTTTCATAATAGATTTNGGTTAAATGAAAGAACTATCTCTATTCTTTGAATTTTGGTAACTTCGGAAGTCTAACACCTCTTCTCAACTTACCATCAGCTCTCATTTTTACGTATCTGTATATATCATTAATGTGAGGCTCAACATTTGTATTTTCACCAAAAGCAGGCATAACATTACCAGCCTGAGCTCCATCTTCTTCATATCTACCGTTTGCGATTACTGCATAAAAATCAATATAATCTAAACCATTTTTTACAGACATCATTAGTGATGGTGCGTAAGTGCTTCCCATTGCGTCGGGGCCATGACACACGTGGCATTCTGCGTGATATGCTCTCCAACCTTTATACGTAGAGAAGTCCATCCAACCATATTTCATCTCTACTAAGTCTTTGTTTGATCTGCATTCTTCCATTTCTTCGTCTGAAGCAAAATCAACAGCTTTGTCTTTACAGTAAATTTGTATGAGATTTAAGGGTTTTTCGGTTGCTGGATCAAGTCTATCACCTTCTCCATATGTAACATAGTAAGTAGGATCGTCGTTTTCATCAAATTGTGGTTCTACAGCATCTGGTGTGGGCATTGAAAAGCCTTTCCCACTCATTAGCAGTGCCAAACCAAAACAAGTAAAAAATCTTTTATAATTCATAATTTATTTCCACCATTAAATATTCGTATTGTTTATATATATATTAGTTATTAATTTCCTAAATTCTAGTAAAAATTTGTAAGAAAATGCTTTTTACAAAAAAAAAGCCCGGAAATACATCCGGGCTCCTTTTAAAAGTTAATTCTATCTAACGCTACTACGGTAGAGCGAAGACAGTTAATACGCCACCTAATGCAGTGTGGTCAGCTAGTGCAGAGTATGCACCAACAGCACCTAAACCTGCAGTTGGGTCAGTAAGACCAGCAGCTAGACCAATTCCGGCCCATCCACCAACTCCTGATANGATACCNACATATTGCTTACCTTTATGNNNGTAAGNCATGAAGTTACCGATAATACCAGANGGTGTTTTGAACGAGAATAGTTCTTTACCAGTTTTACTTTCAACAGCTTTAGCNTANCCTTCTAACGTACCGTAGAATGTAATNCCACCAGCTGTNGCNANTGCACCACTCCATACAGAGAANGGCTCNGGGTTAGACCATNCGATCTTACCTTTNTCAGCATCCCATGCAATGAAGTTACCTAAGTGTGTTCCGCCTGGAGCTGGGTACATAGATAATGTAGCACCAACATAAGCGTTACCAGCAACGTAGTCTACTTTGAATGGTTCGTAGTCCATGCAAACGTGGTTTGTTGGAACCATGAACAATCCAGATAGTCTATCGTAAGCAGCGGGCTGTTGGTCTTTAGTACCTAGAGCCGCTGGGCAGATGTTAGTAGTGTTAACATCTTCACCTTGGTGTGCAGTTGAATATCTGTCTACCACTTGTGGACGACCTGTTTTCATGTCAACGTGAGTTGCCCAATTCACAGCTGGATCATACTTCTCAGCAACTAATAGCTCACCAGAAGCTCTATCCATTGTGTAAGCAAAACCGTTTCTGTCAAAGTGTACAAGTGCTTGACGGTTTTTACCTTTTACTTTCATGTCAACAAGAATCATCTCGTTAACACCGTCGTAATCCCACTCATCGTAAGGAGTCATTTGATATAACCATTTAGCCATACCGTTGTCAGGGTTACGAGCCATAATCGTCATAGACCATTTGTTGTCACCAGGACGAACAACTGGGTTCCATGTTGATGGGTTACCTGTACCGTAGTACAAAGTGTTTAATTTAGAGTCATAACCGTAGAAACCCCAAATTGAACCACCACCAATTTTCCATGCATCACCAGGCCAAGTTTTCAATGAAGAATC
>PARN01000026.1 GCA_002711515.1 Rickettsiales bacterium
ATTAGCTCTATTTGCTCTTGTTTTACTGGTCTTTTTCTACATGAAATATTCATGGATCTAACAAGTTTTTCCCTATCGAAAATGGTTCTTGATTCATTCTTTTTTATAACCATTAGTTCTCTGAGTTGTACTCTTTCGAATGTAGTACATCGCGCCGCACATGCTGGGCACTGTCTTCTTCTTCTTATTGCACTGTTATCTTCAGATGGCCTAGAGTCTTTAACAACAGTATCCTCATGGCCACAAAATGGACAGCGCATATAATATCCTAACTCAAATAACCGAGCTGTAGATTGGGAATTTCTCGCAGAGCGATTTTACTTTTTGTTTAACTTCGTTTTCAACTAAAGAGTTATCGTCAGGGTTGTTTGATAATCCATCTAAAACATCGCCGATAAGATTACCTACTAATTTAAATTCTTCAACTCCAAATCCTCTACTCGTACCTGCTGGTGTGCCAAGTCTAATTCCGGAAGTAACAAATGGGCTCTCAGGGTCAAAGGGAACACCGTTTTTATTACAAGTTATGCCTGCATTCTCAAGAGATTTTTCTGCAGCCTTCCCGGTCAATTGTTTTGGTCTCAGATCAACCAACACAAGATGAGTGTCAGTACCGCCAGAGACAACCTCTAAACCTCTTTTGAGCATTATATCTGAAAGGGTCTTTGAGTTTTGGACTACCGATTCGATGTAATTTTTGAATTCTGGTTGAAGGGCTTCACCAAAAGCAACAGCCTTGGCACAAATTACATGCATGAGCGGCCCACCCTGTAACCCAGGGAATACAGCGGAGTTTATCTTTTTTGCAAAGGATTCATTGTTAGTTAAAACTATTCCTCCTCTTGGCCCTCGTAAAGTTTTATGAGTTGTTGAAGTAACAACATCTGCATATTCTAGGGGATTTGGATATAAACCTGTGGCTACTAGTCCAGCAAAATGTGCCATGTCTACCAGTAAAAGAGCATCAACTTTATCTGCAATATCCTTAAATTTTTTGAAATCTATAATTCGTGGGTAGGAAGAACCTCCTGCAATTATAAGTTTTGGTTTATGCTCGAGTGCCAGGGATTCAACTTCATCAAAGTCGATTAGAGCATCATCTTTTTTCACACCATATTGGATGGCATTAAACCACTTGCCAGACTCATTAGGAGGAGCTCCATGAGTTAAATGCCCTCCAGCAGCTAATGACATACCCATAATTGTGTCTCCGGGTTGGAGAAGAGCCAAGAAAACAGCTTGATTGGCTTGGGAACCCGAGTGAACCTGAACATTGGCATAGTTTGCGTTGAAGAGTTTTTTGATACGATCAATGCAGATATCCTCAACAACATCTACATGCTCACATCCACCATAATACCTTTTTCCCGAGTATCCTTCGGCATACTTATTTGTCAAGATAGTTCCTTGAGCTTCCAAAACTGCCTTTGAAACAATATTTTCAGATGCAATGAGTTCAATCTGATCGTTTTGTCTGTGATACTCGTTTTTTATTGCGTCTAAAACTTTTGGATCGGTTTGGGTTAAGCTACTTTCAAAAAAAATCTGTTCGGTCATAATTACTCCATATTTATATTTTTACATCATTAAACTTAGCAAGTCTAGCAGTATGTCTGTCTCCTTCAAAATCAGTTTTAAAAAACATTAATAAACATTTAATAGCTTCCTCTGTAGAAATCAACCTAGAACCTAAAACAAGCACATTGGCATTATTATGAAGCCTTGCTAACTTCGCCATTTCTTCATTTAAACAAAGTGCAGCCCTTACATTAGAATACCTATTTGCAACAATAGACATTCCAATACCACTTCCGCAAATTAATATACCTGTTGAATTAGAGGGGTCTTTAGAAATCTCTTCGGCAAGTCTATGAGCAAAATCAGGATAGTCTACTGAATCCGAGGAGTTTGTTCCTAAATTATCAAACAAGAAATCCCCTTTGAGTTTATCAATTAAGAAACATTTTAAATCATAACCAGCATGATCAGAAGCAATAAAAATTTTAGACATTATCAACCTTTAACTGTGCAAGATCTTTTTTNAGTCCAGATGATAAAAAGTATAAACCAATTATATTAGGAATGGACATAGCAAATATCATAGAGTCGGAAAAATTAATTACACTCCCTAAATTCAAAGAAGTGCCGACGATGGTAAAACTTAAGAAAATAAACTTAAAAGAATATTTACTTATATTTGATATCCCGAAAATATAGGTCCAACATCTCAGACCATAGTATGACCATGTTATAAGTGTTGATATTGCAAAAAGTGTNATTGCTAAAGCTAAAACTGTTGGAAACCAACTAAATACAGATTCAAATGCCCTTGATGTTAATTCTACTCCCTGTATGGAATTACTATCTGAGTAAACTCCTGTAATGATAATAACCAAAGCTGTCATAGAGCAAACAAGAATAGTGTCAACAAATGGAGATAATAGTGACATAAAACCTGTATTTAAATGATTGTCACTTTTAGCTGGTGCATAAGCAATTGGAGCAGAACCAATTCCAGATTCATTCGAGAAAACTGCTCTTTTTACGCCTGCAATCAATGAACCTAGTAGACCTCCAGTTGTTGCATCAATATTAAATGCAGATGATAGAATTTTTTCAAATGTAGATGGAATAAGTTCGACATTTGAGCCAATTATAACCATACAAGCCACGATNTATGTACCNGCCATTAAAGGAACTAACCTCTCAGTAACTTTCCCTATGGATTTTATGCCACCGATTATTATAAAACCAACAATTGTAGCAAAAAAGATACCGCCTAACCATCCTTTATCAAATAATGGACTATTGCTACCACCTGTTGCTTCTACTATTTGTTGAAAAGCTTGATTGGCTTGGAACATATTTCCTCCACCAAAGGAACCTCCTATACAACATACTGCAAAGAAAAAGGCTAAGAAACTACCTAGTCTAGGGAATCCTGAATCAGCAATACCTTTTGAAAGATATCTTACAGCTCCTCCAGAAACAGTCCCATCATTGTGAATAATTCTATATTTATGTCCTAAACTTACCTCAACAAATTTTAAGGTCATACCAAAAAAAGCTGTTACTATCATCCATAACATTGCCCCTGGACCACCAATCGAAATTGCTACCGCAACTCCTGCAATATTTCCAAGACCAATTGTCCCCGACATAGCAGCTGTAAAAGACTGGAAGTGAGTAATTTCTCCTGGGTGATTTGGGTTATCGTATTTCCCCAAAGCAACTCTTAAAGCACGTCCAAAGAATCTAATATTCAGGAATTGGAAGTAAAATGTAAAGTATAGACTTGCAAATAATAACCAACAAACGATAAAGGGGACTTCAGTTCCATAAAAAGAAAAACTATCAAACACAATATTCGTTATTCTTTCGGAAAGGGGTTTTATTAGCTCATCAATTCTAGAATCTATCGATTGTGTCATATTCAAGAAAAAATATCACAATTCTTATAATTTAAAAAACTGATTTTTTTTATTCTAAAATTTTTATTATTTTTGAATAACTATCTTCCAAACAACTTTCTGAAATACAAAATGGTGGCATCAAGTAAATTGTTTTTCCAAGTGGTCTAAGCAACAGCCCGTTGTCGAGAAATGTTTTTTTTAATTTATTTCCAGTATCAGACCCGTAATCTTGATTAAAATTATTTAAGTCAAATGCAGCAATTGTTCCCAACGATCTAATTTTAGATACATTAAGCTTTTCGGAAATTTTCTTTAGAAAAAATTCATGTATTGAAATAATCTTATTAATCTGTTTAAAAGTATTTTCTTCCTCAAAAATTTTAATAGAAGCTAAAGCTGCTGCACATGCTAATGGATTTGCGGCATACGAATGACCATGAAGGAATGCCTTACTGATGTCATTGTCTACAAAAGCTGAATGAATTTCTTCGCTAAAAACAGTTGCAGCAAGTGGAATGTAACCACCTGTTAATGACTTTGCTAAGCAAATTATATCAGGTTTTTCATTCAAGTAGTCACAAGCAAACATTTTTCCTGTTCTACCAAACCCTGTCATAACTTCATCAAAAATAACTAGTACCCCAGCTTTTTTAAATTTAGAAACTACTTTTTCAAAGAATTCTTTTCTACAGATATTCATTCCACTTGCACCTTGAACTAATGGCTCAAAAATTACAGCAGCAATCTCATCTTTACTTTTATCAAGAACTTCATCAACCTCTTTCAAAGCAAAATTTTCTTCTTTTTCAAAATCATTTTTACCTCTCCAAATACTAGGAAAAGAGATAAAAGTGGAATCAATAAAGAAATCACGAAAAGGTTCATAAAAACCTGAGGTAGAACCAACCGACATGGCACCAAAAGTGTCACCGTGATAATTTCCTTTCATTGCAACAAACTTTTTTTTTTNGTGACCTTTATTATACCAATATTGNAGGGCNACTTTCATAGATATTTCAACAGCTGTCGAACCATTGTCTGAATAAAAAACTCTTTTTAAGTTATTTGGANGAATTGAGACAAGCTTCTCAGCAAGTGAGGTAGCAGGTTCATGTGTAAAATCAGTAAACAAAACTTGTTCAAAAAGTTTCATTTGTTTTGTTACTGCATCAATAATTTTTTTTTTACAGTGGCCATGAGTATTGACCCACCATGATGATATTAAATCAATATACTGTTTACCTTCTTGATCAAAAATTTTCTCATCTTTAGCAGAAGAGATTACAATTGGATCATAAAAAGCATTNTGTTTTGTAAAAGGATGCCAAATAAATTCTAGATCCTTTTTTTTAATATTTTTGTTCATATTTCAAATTGATTCAAAATAAATTTGATACTTATCAACCTCTTTTTTTCCAAACTTTTTGGCAATAGGCAGTCTTGCTAAAACATTTACATTAGTTTTTAAGATTTTTTTACCAAAAAATTTAATTGTTTCTATTGCTTCCAAATTTTCATCTCCAACGAATACCAATCCATGTAAGTGTATATTCTTTATTTTTAAAATTTCAAGAGACAAAAGGGTATGATTAATCGTCCCTAATTGAGTACGACAAACCAAAATGAGTGGTAAATTAAATTTTGATATTAAATCACTCATCAAAAATTTANTATTAATTGGAACTTGAAGCCCACCTGCACCCTCGATAATGATCTTTTGTTTAATATTGGTCTTCTTGATATCGAGAATCTTCTTCAAATCTATTTTTTTTTTTTCAATTTTAGAAGCAATGTTTGGACTCAATGGATTTTTTAAAAAATAAGTTTCTCTNATTATTGAACANTCTCTACAAANCCTTTTTATAACATCAGAATCTTTTTCNTTAAAACTATTTGTACCACATTGAATAGGTTTNTGATAAGAAGCATTTAATTTTTTNACAAGAATTGCCGAAACAATTGTTTTTCCAATATTTGTATCCGTNCCAGAAACAAAAAATCCATCTAACATTATTTTTTAAGCTTTCTAAAAAAAATAAAACTTATATTATAGTCGACTGAAATTTTAGAGTTTAATTTTCTCAAGTGAAACAATTTGTTTGTTTTTTTGGTTGAGGCATTTGCTCCAATATTTCTTAAATCATAAAAAAAATCTAGAGGCCTCATGTATTTTTTTTTTAAAAAAAGTTCTTTATATTTAAAATAATTCTTCTTTTTATTTATTAATCTTAAAATTTTCTTTTCATCGGGTAATTCATTCATAACATTAATTTTAAGTTTCTTAAGAGTGGTGAAGCTTCTAGAATTTGGGAAAGAAATTAATAAATTGGAATTTAATGTCATGTTTTTTACTAAATCTGAAAATAATTTTTCAAAGTCTCTCGACCAGTGAAGAGACATATTTGAAAAGATAAAATTAAATCTATCAAACCTGGAAAATGTGTCAAAGTCTTTGACCTGAAAGCTTGCGTTTTTTAGCAATACTTTTTTTTTTGCTAATTCAATCATATTTTTCGAAAAATCAACCAAATGTAGTTCATCAAATTTTTCTACTTTACATAATTGACATGATAACTGCCCAGTTCCTGAACCTAAATCTAGACCCCTAAAATATGAAAAAGAATCTGGAGTTTTACAGATTTTATAAAAATTTACTAATTCGTTACAAACTTGTTTTTGTAATTCAGAATAGTTGTCATAATGGAGAGAACCATTGTCAAAACATTTTCTTATTTTATCATTTTTTTTTAGCATGAAATTCTTTAATAATTCTAATTAAAATTTTGCAAATTTTTTTTGGCTCTATAAATGGTTCTGCATGCTTATTTGTTTTTAAAAAATTAATATGGTGGTTTTTTCTAGAAAGATTTTTAATTTTTTTTATCTCTGGATTAAAAATTTTGTCATCTGTGCCAAAAAAAGAAAATATCTCGCAGTCAAGTTTAAGAAACTCTTTAGTAAAATTCTGATTTTTTAATTTTTTAAGTGCATTTATTAATTTTTCATAATTCATTAATTTATTTTCTGGGTTATAAAAACTTTTAACCCCACAGTTTTTATAAAATTTTGTCAATACTTGATTGGGGGATTTGTGAAAATTATAGATCATTAATAATAAAATTTTTTTTTTTTTATCTGCTTCAGATTGGAAACTTAAAAAATCTGGAGTTGAAAAAAAATTGATCAAAAGGTCTGTTTTAAAATTTCTTTCAAGAAACCAAATAAGACCATAAGAGTGAGTAATAAATATATTTTTAGAATTATTAGAAAAATAAAATTCGTTTGAATTAGAAAAAAAACCAAGATCTAAAATTTCAATATTACAATCAAAATTTGATTTCAAAAGGTTGCCGACGGGTTTCCAGAAATTTCTATCATAACCCCAACCATGAACAAATACTAAATTATATTTCATGCAAATTAACTGAGGAAATCAAAGATACAAATTTCTTGATAATTTCCCTATCCATAGTTGCGGTTAAAGATAGTCTGATTCTCTCCGAACCGACTGGAACTGTTGGAGGTTTTATTAACTTCGTAAAGAAACCACTTTTTCTTAAAAAGTTTGTTAGTTTCAAACATTTTTTTGGACATCGCATTATAATAGGAATGATTTGAGAATTAGAACGACCAGTGTTAAATGAATTCTTCTTAAGCTCATTCAAAAGATATTCGGAATTTTTTAATAATTTCTTCCTTAAATAATCTAGTTTAGGCATTAACTTTACTGCTTGATAAATCGATCCAAGAATTGATGGAGGTAAAGCGGTCGAGTATATCAGACCACCACAAGTATTTATTATTTTTTGTGATATTTCTTCGGATGAAGAAACAAATGCACCATAACTGCCAAAAGACTTTCCAAAAGTTCCTACAACTACTTCTCTTTCATACTTTTTACCAGAGGAAGACAAGCCAAATCCCTGTTTACCATATACTCCAGCTGCGTGTGCCTCATCAAGATATAAAATTGCATGGTATCTTTTTGCTAAAAATCTTAAACCAGAAACATCTACTTTGTCACCATCCATACTAAATAATGTTTCCGAGATTATAATCTTTGGAGTAAACTTACAGGCTTTCCTTATAACACTTTCTAAATGATTTAAATCTGTATGACGATATCTAAAAATTTTCTGTCTTGTAAGATAACAACCATGATTTAAACTTGAATGATTTAGTTTGTCTGTAAAAATCATAAACTTTTTTTTAGAACCTAAATTGTTTTCTGTAAGTGACGGTATAAGTGTTGAATTTAGTAAATATCCGCTTCCTACAATCAATGTTTGTTCATTATTTGTCATTTTACTTAAGTTCTTTTCAATCAAACTTATCTTATCCAGATTACCCGAAATTAATCTTGAAGAAGATAAGCTTGTTCCAAACTTTTCTGTCCAATTTTTTGACGTTTTAATTAAGGTTTTGTTTTTAGAAAGCCCTAAATAATCGTTACTTGAAAAGTTAATAAATTTTTTTCCTCTAATAATAATTTTGTCTACATCTTCTTCATTAAGTCTTGAAGATAAATTTACATTTATTAATTTTCTGTTGTTTTTTTTATTATTTGAAATTATTTTAATCACAGTCTAAAGTATTAATTATTAATATATTTAATTAATTATCTCAATGAAAGAAGAAACAATAGTTCTACATTCCGGTCACAGAAAAGACGAAACAACAACATCTGTTGCTGTGCCAATCTATCAAACAACATCTTATCAATTTGAAAATACTGAGCATGCATCTAAGTTATTCTCGCTTCAAGAGCTAGGAAATATATATACCAGGATTATGAATCCAACATGTGCTGTTCTGGAAGAAAGAGTCGCGAAACTTGAGGGTGGAGTAGCTGCATTAGCAGTAAGTTCTGGTCAAGCAGCTTCTGCTTTTTCAGTTCAAAATATATGTCACGCAGGTGATAACTTTGTAAGCTCAACAGATTTATATGGTGGTACCTGGAATCTATTTTCAAATACACTTAAAGAAATTGGAATTGAGTGTAGATTTGTGGATCCATCAAAACCCGAGCAGTTTGAGAATGCAATTGATGCAAAAACAAGATGTATTTACGCTGAGACCCTACCAAACCCTAAACTGCAAGTCTTTCCTATCAAGGAAGTCTCAGAAATTGGAAAAAGACATAAAGTCCCACTTATTGTTGACAATACAGCAGCACCTTATATATCAAAACCTCTTTCTCACGGAGCCAACATCATTGTTACATCCACAACCAAATACATAGGTGGCCACGGTGTATCAATTGGAGGTTTAATTATTGATGGTGGAAACTTTGATTGGGAAGCTGCAGGTGATAGATTTCCTATGCTAAACTCTCCCGATCCAAGTTATCATGGTGCCGTATGGTCGCAAGCCGCTAAACCTTTGGGTCCAATTGCTTACATTCTCCGTGCTAGAGTAATTTTATTAAGAGATTACGGATCAGCAATGAGTCCGTTTAATGCATTTACTTTTATACAAGGTCTAGAAACACTCCCACTAAGGATGCAAAGGCATTGTGAAAATGCAGAAAAAGTAGCTAACTTCCTTCTCGATCATAAAAAAGTAGAAAAAGTTATTTATCCAAGTCTTATGAAAGATGAGTTTCTAAAAAGAGCCAAAACCTATCTGGAAAAAGGTTTTGGTGCACTTGTAGGATTTGAATTAAAAGATGGGGTCGATGCTGGGAAAAAATTTATAGATAACTTAAAGATGTTTTACCACGTAGCTAACATAGGAGATGCAAGATCTCTTGCAATTCATCCTTCATCAACAACCCACTCGCAACTTTCTGGAGAAGAACAATTATCTTCAGGTGTCACACCAGGATATGTTAGGTTGTCAATTGGAATAGAACATATTGACGATATACTGCAAGATCTAGAACAAGCTCTTAACAACATTTAATGACTTACTCGATTTCAAGAGATTTTCCTTTTTATAGAGGAAGAAAACTGCGTAGTACTGAGTTCTTAAGAGATTCTGTGGCTGAAACAAAACTGTCTGTTGAAGACTTGGTAATGCCATATTTTATAAGAGAAAATGATGATAAACCATTAATCCATGGAATGCCCGGAATAAAAAGACTTACAGAAAATGAATTGATAGAAGAAATAAAAAAAATAAAGGATCTGGGAGTAAAAATGATAGCTATTTTTCCTAAAGTTTCAGAAAAAAAAAAGACAACAGATGCAAAAGAAGCCTTAAATGAAAATAATCTCATATGTCGTGTCCTGAGAAAAGTTAAAAAACAAATACCTGAAATGATTACAATATGTGATGTGGCTTTAGATGCTTACACAAAATCTGGACATGATGGTGTACTGAATAAACAAGGAATAGTTGATAATGATAAAACAATCAAAATCCTGGCTAAGATGTCATTTTTGTTTGCATCCAATGATTGTGATGTAATCGCACCTAGTGATATGATGGATGGTAGAGTAAAAGTAATCAGAGAATACCTTGAAAAAAAAAAACTTTTTAATACCTGCATTCTGTCATACAGCTCGAAGTTTTGTTCAAATTTTTACTCACCATTTAGAGATGCTCTTGGAAGTAAAAAAAATATTGAAGGATCAAATAAAAAGACATATCAGATAGACTTCAGAAATAGAAGAGAAGCAATAAAAGAATCACTAGAAGATATCAAAGAAGGTGCAGACATTTTAATGGTAAAACCAGCTGGTTATTATCTTGACATAATTAGAGATATAAAAGAAAAATGCTTGATTCCTATTGCTGCGTATCAAGTAAGTGGTGAATATTCTATGATTAAGAAAACTTCTGAATCAGGGATTATTGACTATAAAAACTGTGTTTTAGAAAGCTTGTATTGTATAAAAAGATCAGGTGCAGACTTGATATTTTCATATTTCACAAGTGAAGCTGCAAAATGGTTAAAATCATAATGTTGATTAATAGACTTGATTTTTAATCATTATAATAATAATTTAGTGTTTATTTAAAGGAGAATTTAATGAGTAGAAAACATCCAGGAAGATTTCATATTTTTATACCAGGTCCAACAAATATTCCAGAGAGGATTTTAAACGCAATGCATATTTCCTCTGAAGATCAAAGAAACCCTGAAATACCGGAACTCACGATCCCATTATACAATGACGTAAAAAAAGTTTTCAAATCAAAAGACGGTCAAGTCTTTTTATTTCCTGGTTCGGGTACGGGAGCTTGGGAGTCTGCAATAATAAATACAATGTCTCCTGACGAAAAAGTATTGATTTACAGGTACGGACAATTTAGCCATCTCTGGGCTGATATGTTTCAAAGGCTAGGTCTTGATGCCGAAATAGTTGATAGAGATTGGGGAACAGGAACACCACCTGAAGAAATTGAAAAAACTCTGAAAGCTGATGTTGATCACAAGATAAAAGTTGTTTGTGTCACACAGAATGAAACAGCCACTGGTGTAACATCTCACGTTCAAGATGTCAGAGCCGCGATGGATGCATGCAATCATCCTGCACTCCTATTCGTTGATGGGGTAAGCTCGATCGCATCGATAGATTTTAGAATGGACGAATGGAAAGTTGACTGTGCAATCTCAGGTTCTCAGAAAGGTTTTATGCTTCCTTCTGGAATGGCTATAATGTGTGTTAGTCAAAAAGCCTTACAAGCTCATAAATCTGCAAAACTTAAAAGATGTTATTATTCATGGGAAGATCAAATTGCCACTAATAAAGACGGTTATTTTCCTTACACACCACAAATTCCTATGTTAAGAGCTCTTCAAGAATCATGTAATATGATTTTTGAGGAAGGCCTTGAGAACGTCTTCAAAAGACATAACAGAATTGCAGAAGGAGTCAGAAGAGCAGTCCTTGAAGGTTGGAATCTTAAACTTTGTGCTCAAGATCCATACTGGTATTCTGACACAGTAACGGCCATAGTAGTACCAGAAGGGAACGATGCAAAAGAAGTTATTTCAACAGCATTTTTCAAATATCACCTCTCACTAGGAGCGGGTCTTACAAAAGTAGCAGGTAAAGTATTCAGAATTGGGCATCTTGGTGACCTCAATGAGCTTCAAGCTTCTGCTGCAATAAATGGAGCAGAAATGGCCATGATTGATTCTGGAATTAAAGTACAACCAGGAAGCGGAGTTGCCGCTGCCTCAGAATATTGGAGAAAGGCCTTAGATAATGACGCAAAACTTAAGAGTGTTGGTAACAAGGAAGTGGCCTGATAAAGTTCAAGAAAAACTTAAACAAACATTTGATGTTAGTTTAAATCTAAATGACACTCCATTAAGTGAGGAAGAATTAATTGATGCAATCAACAACTTTGACGCATTACTACCTACGGTAACAGATAAAATCACCGATAAAATTATATCTTCTCCAGATAGGAAAGCCAAAATTATAGGGAACTTTGGAGTTGGTTTTAATAACATTGATATTGATTCTGCAAAAAATAATGGGGTAGTTGTTACAAACACTCCTGAAGTTCTAACCGATTGTACAGCAGATATAGCAATGTTGTTAATGTTAGGTGTTGCAAGAAGAGGTTCAGAGGGAGAATTTCATGTTAGAAAAAAAGAATGGAAAGGTTGGAGACCAACTCATATGATGGGAACTAAAGTCACCGGCAAAACTCTTGGGCTTGTTGGCATGGGAAGGATTGCTCAGGCTATGGCATATAAATCACATTTTGGCTTTAATATGAAAATAGCTTATTTTGATCCTTACTTTAAAGATAACGAAATCATAAAAAAATTTGATGCGCAAGCTTGTAGCAGTCTTGATGAACTGCTCGCCAATTCAGATTTTGTTTCACTACACTGCCCTTCTACAAAAGAAACACGAGGCTTAATCAATATGGAATCATTGAGCAAAATGAAATCATCGGCATTCTTAATTAACACCGCAAGAGGAGATATAGTTGTTGAAAAAGATTTAGTTAATGCNCTTAAAGAAAATAAGATTAAAGGAGCAGGACTTGACGTTTATGAAGCCGAGCCAAAAGTTGATGAAGGTTTAAGAAAGTTAAAAAATGTTTTTTTACTACCTCATCTTGGAAGTGCGAGTGAAGAAACACGTGAAGCAATGGGTATGAGAGTTTTTGATAATATAACTACTTTTTTCGAGGGAAAAGAACCGAAAGACAGAGTNGTNTAAATAAATAATGTCNCNAACTCAATTTGAAAAAGACAANACTTATAATGATCTACTTACCGAGCTTTTCAAGCATGGTGTTTCAAAAGTTCAACCNCANGTAATTTTAAAANATTATTTATCTNTCANNAATAANAAGATTTTNGTCACAGATAATAANAAAAAAATTATTTACTCTAANATTNGAAAAATTTTTTGTTTATGTATTGGTAAAGCAGCAGTTGAAATGGCAGTTACCGCAAAGAATATTCTAAATAANACAAAAAAACTTGAAAAAGGNGTTNTNGTAGTAAATNCAGAAAATTTTAAGANTNTTNAAGGATTCAAGTGTTTTAAATCAGGACANCCAATTCCTAANNAAAACGGGTATAAGGCAGCTAAANANATAGAAAGNATNTTAAAGNATTTAAGAGAAGATGATCTTGTTTTAGTATTTATATCTGGAGGAGGATCAGCACTTCTTCCCTATCCTGTCGGTGGTGTTTCTTTAAAAGATAAAATTAAAATTAATAAAGTCTTACTAGAATCGGGTGCTAACATTAAAGAAATTAATTCTGTTAGGAAGCATATATCAAAGATCAAAGGAGGGAATCTAGCTAAAATGTGTTTTCCATCTTTTGTTCATAGTTTTATTCTTTCTGATGTTGTTGGAGATGATTTAAGTTCTATTGCGAGTGGAATGACAGCACCTGACCAAACTACTTTTACTGATGTATTGGAAATTTTGAAGAAATATAAAATTCTAAAAAAAATCCCCGAGAATATAAGAAACCATTTTGTCATAGGAAAAAGTAAGATTGAATTTGAAACACCGAAAAGAGGTAGCAAAATTTTTAAAAAAGTATCTAATACATTAATTGGAAGTAATAATCTTTGTATAGATGAAATTAAAAAAATTAGTCAGCAAAAAAAAATAGAATCAAAAGTGTGGATAAGAAATATTGATGAAAATGTTGTTAAATTAGCGAAAAGATTCGTTCATAATCTCAAGACTTCTAATTTTAAAAAACCAATATTACTTATTTCTGGTGGTGAAACAACTGTAAAAGTTAAAGGTAAGGGTAAAGGTGGACGAAATCAGGAGTTCGCATTACACCTGATAAATGAGATAAAAAAGACTAAACCTGCTAGAGAATTTTTCCTTCTATCCGCTGGGACTGATGGTCGAGACGGTCCTACTAATGCTGCTGGAGGTATAGTAAATCACAAGTCAATAAATTTAATAAAAAAAAAGGGTATAAATTTAATTAAAGAACTAAAAAACAACAACTCTTATCAGGTATTGAAAAAAATTAATTCACTTGTAATAATTAAAGGAACAAATACTAATGTGGCAGATATTCAATTATTATATTTATTGAGATAGATTATGGAAATTTTAAAAAAAAACCTTAACTTCAAAAGCTCTTTTCAATTTCCTTGCTCATATGTATCAGGAAAAAATGAAAAAAGACTTTATATAAATTTGGAAGATTCCGAAGATAAAGATATTTTAATTTCTGAGCTTACACAGAAAGGTTTCAGAAGAAATTTCGATCATATGTATTTTCCAATATGTGAGCATTGCAAACTTTGTATTCCAACAAGAATTTCAATAAAAGATTTCCAATTTTCAAAAAGTAACAAAAGGAATATGAAAATTAACTCTGATCTTTTACTAAAAGAAAAAATCACAAATAAAAATACTGAAAGATTTGAACTCTTTAAATCTTATTGTGAAACTAGGCATAATGATAGTCATATGAGTAAAATGAATAAAATCGAATTTGAATCATTTTTCTATAGTTCAAAAAATCAAATACAAATTTACGACTTGGTTGATTGTAATCAAATAATTTTTGGATCAATCCTTGTCGATTTACTTCAGGACGGGTACTCAGCTGTTTATAGTTTTTTCAATCCTGATTTTCATCATAGAGGTCTAGGTAAAAATCTTGTTATACAGCTGGTCAAAAAGTTAAAACAAAAGAATTTATCTTATCTATATCTTGGATACTGGGTTAAAGATTCAAGAAAAATGGACTATAAAATAATGTTTAATAGTTTGGAGATCTATATAAATGGTAAATGGGTTAAGAAAGAGAAGATAAAGAGTAGATTTTTGTTATAAGTTGTTTTCTAAAAATGAGATTGTAGGTTGAATATTCAAAATTCTTTTTAATGAAAAATTCTAGAATTTTTAAGCCATTCAAGTAATCATGAATATCATATTTATTGTTTGATTCTTTGAAACAATTAGGTATTTTAAAAAGTTTTTTTTCATATTTTTTTCCAACCTCGTAGCTAACTGCATTCCCAGTTTTAGGAGAAATATAATAGGTATTTTTATTTGCTCCACTTACAGAACATTCTTCGATATTGAGACCATATCCATTAAACTTCAGAAAATTCTTTTCCCAAAAAATATATTTAGAAATCAAAGCTTTACTATCGGATAAATTAAAATTTACTAAACTTTCTAGTTCATCGTAGATTTCTATATTAGTTTGTTGTGGTGCAAGTAGTCTTAAACATAATTCAGATGCAGTAGCTTTAATAAGAAAAAAAAGAAACGACTTATTTTTATTTAGGTTGATATTATCAAGGTCTAAATCCAGAAACCCAAGTCCGTCCTGATTTCTTGAACTCCAAGTGAAATCAATTTTATCAAGATTAGAAAATGGGATTTTTTTGTTTTTTGACAACCTTGAAAAACCTTTAATTAATCCATTATCTCTAGAAAATATAAATATAATGCAGGAAGATTCGCCATATTTTTTTGATGACAAATAAAATGCCTCTCCACTAATTTTCATGATTTTTTTTTTAGTAAAACTTTTAAATCTAAAAATATCTTTTTTTTTAGGTGTTTTTCTATATCTATTCTTGCTCTGGATCCAATATCTTTAATTTTAGAACCATTCTTACCAATTATTATTGCTTTCTGTGATTCTTTCTTAACATAAATTTTCTGAAAGATTTTTAATATTTTTTTATTATAAATNAAATCTGATTCNACNATGACTACATATGGAAGTTCTTTGTTAAGNAACCTAAATATTTTCTCNCTAGTTATTTCCGAGATTTCAAATTTTATNTTTTCATGTTCATTTATTTTTTTGTAAATCCATTTTCCNTCAGGAATATTCATAGATATCTTCTTTAGTAAATTTTTAAGACCATATTTTTTTTTTGCGGAAATTGGGAAGACTTCTGAAAAATTAAACATTTTATCAATTTTATTGATTATATTTAAAAGATTATCCTTTTTTACTAAATCGATTTTATTTAAAACTAAGAAGTTATTTTTGTATTTTTCAATACAATCTATTATAAACTTTTTTTTTACATCTGTAATACTCTTAGTTATATCAAATACAAATAAATTAATATTAATATTTTCAGCATTTTTACTTATTGCTCTTGAGATTTTTTTACTTAGATATTTTTTTTCTGTAACTATGCCTGGAGTATCAATAAATATAAGTTGATCATTCTTTATATTTAATATTGCTCTTACATTATCATTTGTTGTTTGAACTTTAGGCGAAACAATTGAAATTTTTTTTTTAAAGAAGGTGTTCAATAAAGTTGATTTCCCAGAGTTTGGAAAACCAGAAATTAGAATTTTTCCACATTTACTTTTAATCACAAATTTCTTTTAGTAACTTATGTGCNGCATTAATCTCCGCCTCTTGTTTACTTCTACCTCTTGCAACTGCCAAACTTTTATTTTCTATTAGAATTTCAATATCAAAAATAGGTTTATGGTCTGGACCCTCTTTTCTTAAAACGTTGTAAATTGGAAGTCCTNTTTTTTTTTTTAANCACCATTCTTGNAGCTTTGACTTTGGATCAAAAAATTGTAAATCAAAACTTTTTATATGATTACTCCATAATTTTAAAATAACTTTNGAAGTCTTTTTTAGATTTGAATCTAAAAAAATTGCNGCAATTAAAGCTTCAAGAGAGTTTGCTTTAATACTTTCTAAAGATTTTTTTGAAATATCTTTAGAATATTTTATATGAGAACTTAAATTTATAGAATCAGCTACCTCATTAAGAGTTTTTTTGCAAACTAGATATGAATATCTTTTAGCTANATCTCCTTCAGAAGCATTTTTTAGAATATTAAATATTTCATTTGAAATGATTAGCCCTAACACTCTATCCCCCAAAAATTCAAGTCTTTCATAGTTTTTAGATTTGGACACTCTATTATAACTTGAATGAGTAAGAGATATTTCTAACAAATTTGTATCTTTAAATTCATAATTGATTAATCTCATAAATTTTTTCAAATTATTCATTTTTGATNCTTAATTCNTTTGGTTTNAAATCTACAAAAAACCTATTCTTTCTCAATGCAGGTATCCATGTCCAAAACTTTAAGAAACTTCCTATCTCTGTATCAAAAGATAAAAATACAACCTCCGCTCTTCCAACAAGGTTATCTTTTGGAATAAAACCAATAAACCTGCTATCTTGTGAGTTATCTCTATTATCACCTAACACAAAGAAATTATCCTCTGGAACTATAATCTCATTCTGATTGTTAGTATCTAAACTTANAATAACCTTTTTAAATTCATAAACNTCATAATATTTTTTATTTGGTAAAGTCTCTTCAATTTTTTCAACATCAAAGTATTGATATTTTTCATCAGTAATTTTTTTTCTGATAATTTTTTTTCCATTAAGAATAATATGATTAGACTTAATCTCAACCCTATCTCCAGGCAAACCAATAAGTCTTTTGATATAATCTGTTCTATTATCCTCAGGTGTTTTAAATACAATGATATCTCCTCTTTCAGGTTGGGTGTAAAATATTCTTTTTGGTAAAAGTGGAATGCTAAAGGGAAAAGAATGTTTTGAGAACCCATATGAGTATTTAGAAACAAAAAGATAGTCGCCAACTTTTAGATTAGGGTACATTGAACCAGAGGGGATACTAAATGGCTCAAATAAAAAACTTCTGATAATTAATGCTGCTAATATTGCATAAAAAATTTGTACTAGATTCTTTTTTGTACTTTGTTTCATTTTCATTTCAGAGTATTTAAACATTTAAGCCCAAAAAATGGAAGAAAGATATTCAATGCTGATTATAATTTCGGTGTTTAATAATCCTCATAAATTCTTTGATAGAATTCTCTAAACCCATGAATATTGAATTACTAATAAGAAAATGTCCAACATTAAGTTCTTCCACTTCATTNATTGAAGAAATCTGACTAACNTTTTCNAAGTTTAAACCATGACCAGCATGACAACCTAAACCTAGCTCACGACANAGTTGAGATGCTTTTTTTATCCTTTCTAGTTCCTTATCAGATTGTTTTTCGTTATAAAGTCTCGCAAATTTTCCCGTATGAAGTTCTACTGAATTAACACCTAATTCTTTTGATGCCTTGATCTGTTCGAAATCAGGATCCACAAATAATGAAACTTTGATATTACACTTAATCAAGTCAGGGATAAATTTAGACAGATACATCATTTGATTTTTCACGTCTAACCCTCCTTCAGTTGTTAACTCCTCCCTCCTTTCTGGAACAATACAACAGAATTCAGGAAGTGTTTTTATGCAAATCTCTTTCATTTCTTTTGTCGCNGCCATTTCTAAATTAAGAGGAAGCAAATTTTCTTTTTTCAAAGCCTCGACGTCTTCATCTTTGATGTGCCTTCTATCCTCCCTCAGATGAACAGTTATACTATCAACACGAATTTTCTTTAAAATTTTTGCAACATCTATCAAATTTGGGTAACCTTCATTTCTTGCATTTCTTAGTGTTGCAACGTGATCAATGTTTACCCCTAATCTTATTTTTTTCATAATAATACCTTGTTAAATATTGTTTTGTAAAAAANAAGGTTAAAAACCATACTAATAAAGATATTGGAATACTACCTATAAGTGTTGGATAAAACAAACCTTCAAAATTATTTATTAAAAAATTAACCTTAAATTCATAATTTTCTACCTCTTTAAAAAAAAAATAGAATCCCTAGTTTATAATCTAAATAAAAAAANAAAGGNAAAGTCCANGGGTTGCCAACAACAGTACCAACCGTTGCTGCTATTAAATTACCTCTCATCAACCAAGTCCCTGAATAACAAATCACAAGATGAAGTCCTAAAAGAGGAGTAAAAGAAACTGCAGCACCCCAGGCCAAACCTATTGCNACAGANTCNGGAAAATCTTTAATCCTAAATAATTTATGTTTTAGTANCTTAAGATANCTTGCGGGTTTNATCATTNTTNATAACCTTTATNACANACTTCAANACCTTNAAACATCCTCAATTATATCAGAGGCTCTTAGCGAACCAATTATTTTACTTAAATGATTTGTNTCTTTAACATCTATTTCAAGATCAATAATATAAAAGTCGTTATTTCTACTTACAATTTTGAGGTTTCTAATGTTACTCATNGACTCTCCAATGACTGANGAAAGTATACCTAATGAACCAATTTTATTTCTTATTGTTACATTTATCCAAGCTGCGAATTCTAATTTCTTNGTATCAATTTTTTCCCAGCTAACGTTTAAAACTTTTGANTCATTTATTTTTATTTTNTTTAGTTCTTCACAATTTCGAAGATGTATCATTAATCCTTTACCTTCTAAGATAAATCCTAACACTGTATCACCAGGAATTGGGTTNCAGCAAGCTGCGTAATGAACTCCCATTCCAGGAGTAAGACCTTTTAAAAAAATTGGATAATTATTTCTTTCTCTTTTTTCTTTGATTTCATTTAATAATACTATTTTATCATTTGATTCTAAAAGTTTCCTTTCAGGAAATAGTGACAAAATTATCTCTGANGACTCTAAACNTCCGTTAGCNATACTTAANAAAAGTTGATCAAGATNTTTTAANTTAAATTTTTCAAGAATACTTAATAAATTTCTTTCAGAATATCTTATTTTTTCATTTTTAAATCTATTAATAATTATCTCTTTCCCAAGCTTTCTTAATTCATCATCTTCTTCATTATGAATGAACCTTTTAATACAAGCTCTTGCTTTCCCAGTAATTGATATTTTCAACCAATCAGGAGATATAATTTTTTTTTTACCGGTGATAATCTCAACTTGATCACCGTTTTTTAATTTTGTATATAAGGGTTTAATAGAATTATTTATCTTAACCCCAACACAACTCAAGCCTATATCAGTGTGAACTGTGAATGCGAAATCAATAGGCATTGCACCCTTTGGCAAAGAAATTAAATCTCCGCTAGGTGTAAAAACAAAAACTTGGTCAGAATACATTTGAAGTTTTGTGTGTTCCAGGAATTCTTCGGGCTCTTTGGATTGATCAAGAATATCTAATATTTGACTAAGACCTTTAAAACTTTTTCCATCTTTTTGACTAACTTTATCTTTATATATCCAGTGAGCAGCCACTCCTAGATCCGCTTGATCATTCATGATATAAGAACGAATTTGAATTTCTATTCTTTGATTCAAAGGACCAATGAGAGTTGTATGTAGAGATTGATATCCGTTAGGTTTCGGTGTAGAAATATAATCCTTGAAGCGACCCGGCACATACGAATATTTTTGATGCAGCAAGCCCAGAACTTTATAACAATTATCAGTTGATTTTAGAAGTATCGTAAATCCCATAATATCTGAAAGCTGTGAAAAATTGACAGATTTAACTTTCATTTTCTTCCATATTGAATAAGGTTTTTTTTCTCTTCCAAATATTTCAGCCTTAATATTCTTTTTAGCAAGAAGATCTTTTATTTTTTTTAGTGTTTGACTTAATATATCTTCGTCTTGCTGTCTAAGAAGATTAAGCCTTTTAATTATTGACTCTCTTATGCGAGGCTCAATTATTTTAAAACTCAGGTCATCAAGTTCTGACCTTACCTCCTGCATGCCAAGTCTTTCAGCTAGAGGAGAAAAAATTTCTAAAGTTTCAAAAGCTATTTGTTTTTTTTTGTCTACATTTTTAATAAATTGGATAGTCCTCATATTGTGCAAACGGTCGGCTAATTTAACCAATAAAACTCTGATATCTTTTGATGTAGCAAGTAATAATTTTCTAAAATTTTCAGCTTGTTTAAACTTATCTGACCTTCCCTCAAGTCTAGATAGTTTTGTTACACCATCGACTAAGTAGGATATTTCGTTACCAAAATTTTGTTTAATATCCTTGAGATCAGATTTTGTATCCTCAACCACATCGTGTAATAATGCTGTTATAATAGTCTTTGAATCAAATCTGTAGTCTGCAAGAATTCCAGCGACTTCTAGAGGATGAGAAAAATAGGGTGCACCAGAGGCTCTTTTTTGCGAGCCATGAGCTTGCATAGAATATACATAGGCTTTGTTGAGAAGCTCTTCTTCAACAAAAGGGTCGTAAGATTTTACCTTTTCAATTAATTCAACCTGTCTTAACACAAGTATATTATGATAGAGTAATTTTTTTTTTCAAGTAGACTATTCTTCTAGGTCTGATTTGTCACCTTCAGGAATTTGAGAAATTTCATCATTAGTTTCATCTAACTGCTGAACATCGTCATTGTCAGAGTTTTCATCCTTTTTTTTGTCGATAAGTTTTTGAATCTCATTTTGAGTTAAATAGATTTTTTTTCTCTTTTTTTCTGAAGCGTTTTCTTTTTCAAAGTTATCAAATGAAACCTGTGAGGCGTTATCATTAAGGGGGATTGCGTCATTTTCATCAATATCTGAGTCTTCTATGGGTTGATATTTCTGTGAGTTTGTAACAACAGTTTCCCATATTTTCAACAGATCGACTTTTTTATCTGCAATCTCTCTAAGAGCAATCACTGTATTTTTGTCGTCATCAATTTCTACATTTGGTTCATTTCCAGATGATAAATCTCTTGCTCTTCGACAAGCATATATAACCAATTGAAACCTATTCGGAATCGAAGTAACACAATCTTCTGTAGTAACCCTAGCCATTTTTCATTTTCTGTATTATGTGTTTATATTAAATATCTGNTGATTTGCAAGTGTTTTTAAAATATCTTCAGCNTTTTTNCCTAAAATTGGATGTTCCCATGTGAGACTCAAGTCACAGATAGGTTTCATAACAAATTTTCTCAAATGCATTCTGGGATGTGGCAAAATTAATTCAGAGCTTTTAATGACAAGATCGTCGTAAGACAGCAAGTCTAAATCAATTATTCTTGCTTCATTTTTAATTACCCTTGATCTTTTTAATTCCTTTTCAATTTTCAATAACTCTTTAAGAATTTCCTCCGGTTTCATTTTACATTTTATTTGAATTACAGCATTCACATACCAGGGCTGATCAGATTTTGGAATCGGCTCTGATTTATAAAAATTTGAAATTTTTACAACATTGAAGATTCTTTTTAAGAATTCAATTGCCTTCTTACAATTATTGTAAGGAGAACCATAATCTTTTGAATATAAGTTTGAGCCGATTGCTACTAAAATCACAAATCCTTCGCAATTCTTTGTTTTTGTCTTTTCCAGTCTTGATCTTTTTTATAGTCTCTTAAATCTGATTTTTTCCTACCCTTAGATATCCCTATATCAATTTTTATTTTACCTTTTTTATTAAAGTGAAGATTTAATGGAACCATAGTCATTCCATTATTCTTAATTTTTAACGCTATTTTTTCAATTTCTTTTCTATTTAATAATAGTTTTTTTGGTCTAGTGTTGTTTGACTCGTTAAAATCCTTTTTATAATTTTTTAGATCAATAAATAAATTTAAGACCCATATTTCATTGGTTTTGATGATCCCGTATGCATTATCTAACACAACTTTTCCGTCTCGAATTGAACGAACCTCATTACCATTCAAAACGATACCGGCTTCATATTTTTCAAAGATTTGAAAGTTGTATTTGGCTTTTCGATTTTGAAATATTTTTGAATTTAACTTTGACACTAATTTTCTATATTAAACCAAGGTCAGTCAATATTTTATCAATCTTTACTTTTGTATTCTTTTCTACCGAAACCATNGGTAATCTTAAAATGTTTTTACATCTTTTCATTTTACTTAAAACATATTTAACCGGAGCAGGACTTGTTTCAATAAATAAAATTTTGTTGAGAGCATAACTTAAAAAGCTAAGATTCATTGCTTCGTCGATTTTTTTTCTTGTCCACAATTCATAAATCGCAGAACATACTTTTGGAATTACATTAGCTGTAACTGAAATACAACCCACCCCGCCACTTGCTAAAAAGGCAAGAAATGTTGAGTCCTCTCCTGAAAGTTGGTGAAATTTCTTTCCACATATTTCTCTTACATCAAGTGGAGTTGTCAAGTCACCAGTTGCATCTTTCACACCAACAATATTTTTATTTTTCATTAATCTTTTAATAGTTTCAGAGTCAATTTTTACAACTGATCTCCCAGGGATATTATAGAGATACACTGGTAGTTTTGGACAAGCCTCTGCTACTTTTTTAAAGTGCATGTACAATCCCTCTTGAGTGGGCTTGTTATAATAAGGTGAAACTAACAAAGCTCCACTAGCCCCAATTTTCATTGCGTGTTTTACTAGATCTATTGATTCTTCTGTTGAGTTGGATCCACAACCAGCCATAACAGGAATCCGTCCATTGCTTCGCTTCACAATAAACTCTGTAACCTTTTTATGCTCATCATGGTTCAGGGTTGGTGATTCACCAGTTGTACCACAAGACACCAAGCCATGTGAATCTCCGGAAATCAGAAAGTCTATATGTCTCGCAAGGCAGTCGAAATCTATCTTTAGACTTTTTTCAAATGGCGTTATTACAGCAGGAATTGAACCTTTAAAAAGCATTTTAAAATTAACCCTTTATTTAATTAACTAAACAAATATATTATTCACATATTATTATATTGAAAATTCATTATGTTTTATGATAACAAAAATTTCTAGTATCAAGTTTTTTTTTTTCCTATTTTTTTTAGTACCGTATTCTTCTAAATCACTTGATTATCCAAGACCAATTGCAAAACCAGAAGTTATAATTCCATATTATAAGGATGTTTTTGATCAAATTAAGAAGCAAAATTGGGTGATGGCTATTGCTGTAGCTGATGATTATAACAACAAAGCATTATCATCTTATGTAAGATGGCTTGATATTACTAGACCTGGAAGTAATCATAACTTTTTTTATCTTACAAATTTTTTTAATAATCATAAAAATTGGCCAAGTTCTAAAAAAATTAAAGAAAAGATTGAATCCTCTATAACAGATCAAACGAATGATCAAGAGTTACTTGAATGGTTTGAATTACATAAACCTATCACAGCAAAGGGTTCAATCGAATACCTAGAATTAAGAATAAGACTAAAAAAAAATTTTAACAAAACTAATGTCATAAAAGACATATGGATTAATAAAAACCTTACAAAAAAACAACAAAAATATTTTATTAAAAAATATAGTCAACATTGGAATCAAAGTGACAATTGGCAAAGATTTAATCGATTAATTTATGAGGGAAAAAACGTTTCCGCAAGAAGAACACTTAATAGAATTTCAGGAGATCAAAGAAAATTAGGTGAAGCTAGAATTGCTTTGAGTAGAAGAAGTCCAAATGTTTCATCTTTAATCGAAAAAGTCCCCAAATATCTTTTAAAAGATCCAGGTTTAGTTTATGAAAGAATGAGATGGAGACGTAAAGCAAAGTTAGATACAGCAGCCAATCTTCTTTATGATCCACCAGAGAAGATTGTAAATGTCAGAAATTGGTGGATAAACTCTCGTATTGTAGTAAGAAGACTTATAAACAAAAAAGATTACAAGAGTGCATACAGAATCCTTAAAAANCATAATTTACCACTTTTAGAAGATTCTGGGCAAGAAGCNGAATGGTTGGCNGGTTGGGTATCAATTCATCATCTAAAGAATGCTNCACAAAGTATAAACCATTTTCAAAATGTATATGAAAACGCAAAGAATCAACATGTAAAATCTAAAGCCGCCTTTTGGCTAGCAAAAGCTTATAAAAAGATCGGACAAAAGGATTTAGAANAAAATTGGTTAAAAAAGTCTTCGGAAGATAAGTATTCTTTTTATGGACAGAATTCCTCAATTAAATTAGATAATTTAATTTTCCCAAATATAAAAAAAAAACCGTTTAAATCATTGGAGAATAATGATTTGTTGGAAGTGATAAATATCATTTTAAAAGCAAATCAGCCGTCAGAAAAGACTTTAGTTTTTTTCAAAAAATTAATTGAACTATCGGAAAGCGACTCTAATAGACAATATATTTTAGAAAAAGCTTCAAAGCTGACTGATAAGTANATAATTACAAATTTATCTAGAAAAGCACAAACACCNTCATTCAANTACTCTTATCCACTAATTGAAGATTATATTCCTGCTAAATATAAAAACTCGCCAAGTACGATGGCATTAATTCATGCAATATCTCACCAAGAAAGTAACTTCAGAGTAAATGCATATAGTTCGGCCGGAGCGAGGGGTCTNATGCAACTTATGCCATTTACAGCTAAAAAAGTAGCAAAAAATCTGAAAATTAGATATTACAAAAAGGCACTTACAACAAATCCTCAATACAATATTGTTCTTGGTACAACTTATATCAATCAAATGTTAGTCAAGTTTGATAATTCTTTACCACTAGCACTTGCATCATACAATGCAGGACCAGGAAGAGTAAAAATTTGGTTGAAAAGATACGGAGATCCAAGAATTGGAAATATCGAATATATTGATTGGATAGAATCTATTCCAATTTCTGAAACCAGATATTATGTGAAAAAAGTGATTTCAAATCTAAGGGTTTATCAAAAAAAATATGGGCTTAACTCGTTTCAACTAAAAAAATAAATGACATATTGACATTATGACAATTTGTCATTATATTTATAATGGTCGCCAATTTTGGGGCCATTATATTAATCTTGCTTTAAATAAGGAGATAAAATGCAAAATAATATTACTACATTCGATAAAAATAGTTTCGTACCCTACTCCATAGGTTTTGACGATCTTTTTCAAAAACTTTTTGATGTGGGAACTAATTCCTCAGGTTACCCGCCATATAATATCAATAGATTAGATGATAATAATTATTTGATAGAAATGGCTGTAGCTGGTTTTAATAAAAGTAATCTTGAAATTGAACTTGCAGATAACGAATTAACAATCAAATCTAAAAGTAAAGCTAACGAAGAGCCATCTGATGAAAATTATTATCTTATTCATCAAGGTATATCTAATAGATCATTTGTAAAAAAATTCACACTATCTGACGAGATACAAGTGAAAAATGCTGTTTTAAAAGACGGCATGCTTAAAATTAGCTTAGAGAAAGTGATACCAGATCATAAAAAACCAAAGCTAATCGATATCAAATAAATTAATTTAGGGCGGTGTAAACCGCCCTTCATTCTTAAATTATATAAAAATTAATAACATTTATCATTTACTTTAACGGTATAATAATTATCATTATCGTTAAGTATGTATGCTTTTATAATATTTGTTTCTGTATTCTTTTCATTTTTCCAAATTAAAGCTGATGAGGTAAATCTTTTTACAACTAGACATTATGAATCAGATATCAAGCTGTTTGATAAATTTACAAATAAATCAGGAATAAAAGTCAATATAATAACTGGAAAATCCAAACCACTCGAAAAGAGAATTTTAGAGGAAGGCAAGGATTGTAATGCAGACCTGCTATTTTTGGCAGATGCTGGAAGATTAGTTTCAGCAGAAAAAAAAGGGTTATTTCAGAAAACTGAATCAAATTTACTAGAAAGCAGCATACCAGAACAATTTAGAAACAAATATTGGTTTGGACTCACAAAAAGAGCTAGAATCCTCTACTATAATCCAAAGTTTACTTCTTTTGACGAAATAATAAATTTAAGATACGAAGACCTGGCAAATAAAAAATGGTNTAAAAATGTTGCAATTAGACAATCTAATAATGTTTACAACCAGTCACTTGTAAGTTACCTATTAGAGATTAATGGGGAGAAAAAGACAAAAGAATGGTTAAAAGGCTTAGTTGAAAATTTTTTTAGAAACCCTCAAGGAAACGATAGATCACAGATTTTAGCAGTAGCTGCAGGTGATGCAAAAATTGCAGTTGCTAATACTTATTATTATGCATTAATGCTATCCGGCAAAAAAGGAAAAGAACAACAAAATGCAGCGAAAAAAGTTAAACCTATCTTTCCAAATCAAGATGGAAGAGGAACACATATGAATATTTCTGGTGCAGGTATTTTAAAGTATTCACCAAATAAAAAAAATGCATTAAAACTATTAGAGTTTCTAATTTCAGAAGAAGCCCAATCCCACCTAAGTAAAAATACTTATGAATATCCGATGCTTAAAAATGTAAATGTGAGCAAACTTGTTAAAAAAATTGGAATAGACTTTAAGGAAGACACTACAACTAATGTTTCTGTTTATGGAACATTACAAAAAGATGCTTTCAAGTTAATGAAAGAAGCTGGTTGGAATTAATAAAGATTTGCATAAATATTTAAATCTCACACCACAGAATTTTGTTATTTACATACCTGTAATATTAATTTCTTTAATTGCAATAATTCCTTTAATTACTATCATACAAAATTCCATCGGAATTGAAATTGACTTAGAATATTTAGATTTTCTCAACAAGCTTTCAATAACGACCTATGTTAAAAACTCGTCAATAATCCTTTTTTCAGTATTGATTTTTACTTTAACTTTTGGAGTTATTTCAGCTTATTTAGTAACATTTTTTATATTTCCGTTATCAAGTTTTTTTAAATATGCATTGATAATGTCTTTTGCTATCCCTCCATATATATATGCATATTCTTTATCATCTTTTTTTGAAAATTATGGAACTGGATTTTCTCTGCTATCACTGTTTATTAGTGAAGATATTTCAAACAGGATAATTCCCAATTTAAATCCATATTTTGGAACAATTATCTCATTAAGTTTTTGTTTATTTGGATATGTTTATATGCTTACCAGGATTTCTTTTCTGAACCAATCAGAAAATTTATTAGAGGTTGCAAAGAGTTTAGGGTTATCAGGAAGAAAAAGGTTTTTTAAAATATTACTGCCAACCGCAAGACCAGCTATTATTGTTGGATCAAGTCTTGTTGCAATGGAAACACTCTCAGATTTCGGTACCGTTTCTTTTTTCGGAATCCCAACTTTAGTAATTGGAATTTATAATTCATGGTTTATATTTGATGATTTAAGTTCAGCAAATATATTGTCTCTGTTTCTATTTGTTTTAATACTATTATTCTTTTACCTTGAAAATATTTCTTCAAAAAACTCGAGATATCATTCTATTGACAAAGCCCTGCATCAAAAAAAGATAAAAAGCAAACTAGTTGGAAAAAAAGCTTTTTATGCATTTATTTTTTGTTTTTTAATTTTTTTTTTTAGTTTTCTTTTTCCTTTATTGCAAATGATGTTTTGGGTTATAAGATTTCCTGAACATTTCACCAGTCTTGACATTAAACAACTTAATATAAACACTTTTATTATCATTAGCGTTTCAAGCTTTATTATAATAACAAGTTCTTTTTATGCTAATTTCGGGCTAAGAGTTTTAAAAAAAAAAATTCTATTGATTTTGTCAACCCTTTCAATTTCCGGGTACGCAATTCCAGGAATAATCATATCTATCTCAACAATCTCATTTTTTACAATGATTTCTAATTTTCTCAATATCAACATTAAAAGTTTATTTATTGGTTCTTTGTATGGTTTAGTATTAGGTTATTTGTTCAGATTTTATTCAATTTCCTTTAATACAATTAAAACAGGCTATTCTAAGATAAATCAATCAATCGATGAAAGTGCTTATCTTTTAGGTTTTAGTAAATTTAAAACTTTTAAAGAAATTCATCTTCCTTTTTTTAAAAATAATATTTTTTTTATTTATATTCTAATTTCTCTAGAAATTATAAAAGAGCTTCCCATAACTTTGATTTTAAGGCCATATAATTTTGATACATTCTCTACAAAAGCTTATAATTNTGCATCTCAAGATTTAATCGAAGCTGCTGCTGCACCCTCAATTTGTTTAATATTATGGACAACTATTCTTTTAATGATGTCTATAAAATTCTTTTTAAGTGACAAAAAATAAATTATAAATTATCANATGAAACCTTTTTTAGAAATNAGAAACGTTACATTTTCATCAAGTACAAATCATTATTTAAAAAATATTTCCTTTAGCATTTTAAATGAAGGCGAAACAGTTTCAATTNTGGGTCCATCAGGAGTTGGNAAAACAACTATTCTNAGANCTNTNGCCGGTCTTGAAAAANTTAAAGGTGGAGAAATATGGCTTGATAATCAATTAATTTCATCAAATAAGACAAACCTTGTACNTGAAAAAAGAAATATAGCTCTATCATTCCAAGATAATTGTTTGTTTCCGCATTTAAGTGTTTTTGAAAATATTAAACTTGGTCTCAAAAGGAAAAATTTAAAAAAAAAAATCAATGTAGATGATCTTGTAGAAAAATTTAAAATCATCAAGTTACTAAAAAAGTTTCCNCATCAAATCAGTACAGGAGAAGCACAAAGAGTTTCAGTTATAAGATCACTAGTATCTAGTCCTAAGTTNCTTTTACTCGATGAACCTTTTTCAAACATTGATCAAGGTNTNAAAGANGAGTTNCAAATAAAACTTAAAGAAATAATAAATCANNTAAANCTAACAACTTTAATTGTGACTCATAGTTATGATGAAGCATTTTATTTTGGAGATAAATGTGGATTATTCATTGATCATCAACTTGAACAATACGATATTCCATATAAGATTTATCATTTCCCAGCTTCTGAAAAAGTAGCTAATTTTTTTAATAAAGGCATTTTTTTAAAAGCCAGGGTCATATCTAATGATTCACTCAGCCATAGTTCTTTGGGTGTTATTAAAGGAAAGTTTGTGAATAAGCAGAGAATAGGAAATTATGTTAGACTTTTGATACAGCCAGAAGATTTAATTCATNATGATAAAAGNAAAATGAAATTTGAGGTCGTTGATAAGAGATTCGTTGGGACAAATTTTATTTACACCTTAAAAATTTCTAAAAATGAATTGATTCCAGTTTTAGTTCATTCTCATCATGTTCATCAGCATTCAGTTGGTGAATTTTTTGGAGTAAAGACCCCAATTTTTATTAAACATCTAGTTTGCTTTTAAAATTGGATTAAGATAATAAAACTTTACAAATCAAACTATTTTATTAATTATAAATAATGGATGAAGAAAAANTAAATATTTCGATAAGAAAATTTCTAAAGAACGTTGGAATAACGTCTCANCGGAAAATTGAAGAAAAGGCAAGACTAGTTAATGAGCAAAATGAAATTAATAAATCAAAAAAAATAAAAATCACCGCTAAAATAGTTTCGGATGAACTAAACCTCTCAGAATCTATTGACGGTGAAATTGAAATAGATACTTAAGTTTTGCAAAAAGAACAAATACAAATAGAAAGCACTTTTGATTATTGTTCAAAGAACGTTAAAACTTTTAAGCAAAGTTTAAACTGTCAGCAGGACAAACTTCATGGAACTTTAACAGAAAATCCCCTAGGCTTTATAGTTTTCTATGTTTTTGCAATACTTTTTGTTGCATTCTTATTTCAACTTTCAACCAAAAATATGAATAAAAAAGGGAAAAAAAATAAACGACCTTAGTATAGTTTTAATCACTTTAACCAGTACTCATTTAATTTTAAACTTTTGTATCTATAAAACTATACAAGGATTAAAATTAAAAAGTATTCTATTAGAAAAAATATATCCTAAGAGTAAGTTTAAATTTATAAGAAATATTATTATTTTTATTTTCTCATTTTTAATTACTTCACTTATTTTATTCAAATATTTAGGAAGTCAGGGAATACAAATCTGTAATTTTATCTTTTCTTTTATAATTATTTTTGAAGCTAGTTTGAAAGTTGCGGACTGCGAAGTTTTCAAAGATTGGTTGTCTGGTCTGGATCGATCACTTAGATTAATGGTAATGTTTGTATTAGGTTTAAACCTTGAATATTTTTTCACAAGATTAACCCATCAAATCATTCTGAGTCAGAATCTTTAGGATTTAAAATAATCAATGCTTTATCTAACATTACTTCGTCATGCGTATTCTGAAATAGAGATTGATTGTACAGACGATTTTCAAAGAGACATATCTGAAAAAGGAAAAAAAGAGATGGAAATTATTGGAAAATATCTTAAAGACAAGAAAATAGTTTTTGATGAAATTTTATGTTCACCCTCATTGCGAACAAAAAGAACCTCCGACTTGATCCTAAAGTTTTCNAGGAATCTGCCNTCAATAAAATTAATTGACGATTTATATTATAATACAACAAATGGATTGTTAGACATTGTGATGCTTGAAGCCAAAAAAAAAAATGTTTTAGTCATATCTCATGAGCCAAAATTATCTATCAGCATTTCAGAGATTTCAAACGAATTAGAAAACAATGATTATAAAAGAGCTGTTCATGATTTCTCGACCTCGTCACTTTTTCAAATAAAATTTTCGTGTAAAATTTGGTGTGAAATAAATAAATTCAATTCAAAAATAATTTTCTTCAAAAAACCAACTGACTTGACTTCTTAGTATGTAGCTTGATAGGCTTTTGCGCATTTTTTTGCTTCCAGAATTTTTGATAAAGATTCTTTATTTTTTTGTCTAAATTCTGAAATAATCTCCTTATTTTGTGAAATAAGTTTTAATACCGTTTTTTTACTTGTGTTATCAAATTCAAGATTTTTTTCCTGCATATCTATAATTATCTTTTTACGAATTCTATCCAGATGATTTATTTTGTCATAATCACCAGATGAAATTAAAATTGAAATTCTATTGGAGATTTTTTCAAGTTTATCTAATTGGGAATTTACTGAACTAATTTTATCTTGCATAAGAATGCCCTTTAGGATTAAAAATATCCTCCAATGCGTTTATCGCTTTCTTAGCTCCATCTATAACCTGTTCTCTGAAGCACTTTATTAACTGTTGTCTACAATACTCATAAATTTGAAATAACCGTGTAGCTAAATCCTGACTTTTTTCAAAGTCTAAAGTTGTTTGTAGTGTATATATAATAACGAGCGAACGACTAAAATATTTAGTTCTAACTTTTCTTTGGCTTTCTTTACCGGTTGATAAAACAACCTGATCCATAGATTTTTGAAGTTCTCCAACCATAGTTTTTACAACAGAAATAGGATCTTGGTTCTTAATTGATGACTTCTCAGTTTTTTGGTAGAAATTTTTTGCTTTGATAAATTTTCCTGACATGTTATTTTTAATCTATGGTTAGTCCTGTAAATTTTACAAACAGCCCTGATAATTTTAACAGGGAAACTGAGTTTGATAATGGTACTGCAATTGGTATGCCACCCATCAATTATCATAATAGAAAAACGGCTCCAATATCTAATATCAACAATATGAATACATACAACCCTGATTATAACCCGGTAAGACGGTATAATCAGAACTCTTCTCCATCAAATGGCTCTTTAACTGAAGCTTTCCTGAAGGCAAGAATTACATTTAACCCTGTTTATATGCACAGCGAAGCTGCAACAAAATACCAAATGATTTCTAAAATATTTTTTACTGGTGAAGAAATAAAAAACAATATGCTTAGAGTTGCCTAATTCTCATTTTCATGTTTTTTTTCCTCATTGGTAACCTTCAAATATATTTGAAATAAATCCCCTTCAGATATAACCCCAACTAATTTTTTGTTTTTACTGGTGATAGGTATAGATTCTCCGACAAAGTCCTTACATCTATCAATAGAATTGAATATATTCTCATAATTATTAAGCTCAATATAATCTTGTTTATCCAATGAACTAATCTTTAGATTCTTATTTTTTTGCTTCATGAGAACTGGAAGTTCAAACTTATTTTGTAATTCTCCTATTTCACTAATCAAATATGCTTCACTCTTTCCTTTCTTCACCATCTCTTTAATACATTTGTCAATACTATAATCCTTTTTTAATTTACAGAAATCCTGATGTGAGATTTCTTCTACTGGAATTTGTTGTAATTTTATGTTCTCTCTTCCTTGTTTAAGATCAACTTCTTTATTTAGAAGTACTTTATCAAAAACTGATTGTCCTATAACTTTGTATGAAATCAAGGAAGCAAAAACTATACTTATTCCGGCAACAAGAGTAGCTTGATAATCGGAAGTTAGTTCTAAAATAATCATCATATTAGCTACTGGGCCACCAATTACGCAACTGGCAAAGGCTGACATTGACGCAACAGTAAGTAAATTTAAGTCAAGAGTTGGTGATAAATATTGAAATAAAAAACCGAGAATTACCCCTACACTTGCACCTAAAAACAAAGCTGGTGCAAATACCCCCCCTATCAATCCCATCCTCAAACAAGTAACTGTTAAAACTAATTTGAAAATAAGAAATAGAATTGCGTATGACAAGCTTATCTCACCTAATATCATCGTTCTAATTGTTGAAGTTCCCAAACCAATAACCTCTGGAAGAAAAACTGAAACCACCCCACAAATTACACCAGCAATAGCTGGTTGAATCACCGGGTTAAGTTTTGAAATATTTGGAAAATATTTAGGATTGGTAAGACCATTCATATAAAGTATGGATACAAATCCACACACAACACCTGCTAAGATAAAAAAAGGGAAATCATAAAATGATTTAATTTCTCCAACAGATCCCAAAAAAATTGGTTCCAATCCAAATACATTCTTAGTAAAAATATAAGAGACCACTGAAGCAACAAGAATTGGTGCAAAAGAAGCTAATGATTGATGTCTTAATATAACTTCTCTTGCAAAAATCAATCCCGCTAACGGTGCACCAAATCCAGATGAAATTGCTGATGCAACTCCAGCTCCAATTAAGATTTCATAAGGACCTTTATTTTTAAATAGCTGGTTTAGTTCAGCACCGATTGTAGCACCAAAATGTACTAAGGGGCCGTACTGTCCTACTGAACCACCTGCAGAAATTGAAAGTATCGAAGAAAATGAAGTCAAAAAACCCGATTTTATATCTAATGGTTTTTTTTCAGAATGTACTGCTAATATAACATCAGGGGGGCCATGCCATCTAGAATCAAAAGCATACTTTCTTAAATATCCAACCAACAGGCCTACTAGAAAAGGGACAATAATTATAAAAAAAAAATAATTCCAGTTATCCGTAAATAATAAGTAAATGTTTGTGATATCCCTTTCAGGATCTCTGAATAATTTAGTTAAAATTTTTACTAGACTTATAAAACCGTAGACACTGATTGAAGTAATGACACCAATTAGTGAGCCAAGACCTAGAGTTGTTATAATTGAAATAAACATACTACCCCTAAAGTATAACTTTAGGGGGTAATAATTCTATTAAAATTTAGTTAGATCTATGTTCTTTTGGCATCTGATCCCAAGCATCCCTGATTTCAGAGGCAATTTTGAAGGCCGGCTGCACATAATTCATATCGTCATTGTCTTGAATTCTCTTTGCCATATACCTAATATATCTATAAAGCCAATTAAGATCCTCTGCAACTTTTTCCCCCTTTTCTAGATCAAGACAAGTTTGGAGGGTAAAAGCTATCTTAGAGATTCTTTCAGCTTTATCTTTAGACTCATTTGTTACTGATAAGTCCTTAAATAATATTCCTTTTAGTTCTTCGATTTCCTTTACTAAACCGTTGAACATTCTGCTGACTATTTCATACTTTGATAATTTATCTTTAGTTATAGTTTCAGTAACAAGATTTTTTTTCGCAGTTAGTTTTTCTTCCTTCTGGGAATTTTCTGAGTATTTATCCATTTTCCAATAACCTTTCTTTATATGAATTATATTTAAAACGACTTAATTTATTTTTGTTTAGGCCAATAATTTAAGTTTCTCCATTTCCTCAGCATTTGCAGTAGCAACCATAGCTAAAGCGTAATTCTTAATTAGTGACTGTTTTGTAAGTTTCGCAGTTTCCTGAGCAAAATCTGTATCCTCAAGGTTCGATGCAGCTTGTCTTAGATGTGCTGCAGTAGTAGTTGCAACGCTTTGATATGCTTTCAATGCAATCATACTACCACTCAATGCACCCAGTGATTGTGTTATTTCACCTATTGTGGTGTCCATTGAAGTATCTGCATTAGTTGCATCATTAATGTTAGTTGCTGAAATACCTGTTGTAGATTTAATTTGTTGAGTATCTCCAGCGTCATTGATTCCAACATTGAAAGTTCTAGCACTTGTAGCCAAAACATTAACACCATTGTAGGTTAATGAGCTTACAATTGAGTCAATTGTATCACTTACAAAGACTGCTTCTGCATTTAAAGCTGCTGTATCTGATGTCGTATTTGTAGATAAATCGTCTGCGATACCGAGTTCTTTTATTCTTGTAGCTAAATTATTAATCTCCAGGAGAGCGGACTCAGCTAGTTTAAGAAGGGTTATTCCAGATTCAGAGTTAGATTCGGCGGCGTCAAAACCTGCAGCATGTGCATTTAGTGTGTTAGCTAATGATTGTGATCCTGCATCATTACCTCCCATAACACGAAGTCCAGTCGCTACCCTGGATATAGAGTCGTGCATGGTCTGAGTAATTTTCCTCAAACTAGAAATAGGAACAGCACTATGAAAAGGTATCATTGTATTGGACAAATTAAACTCCCNATACAANAACGACCCAATCTGAGTTAAGTTTAATTGGCATGATTTTTGTAAGAATATTAAGGAAAACCAACACTTTAGAGGTAATTAAAGTATGAAAATAAGAAATGTAGATTTATTAGAACAAGAGTTAAAAAATTTTTTATCAGACCCAAAAACAACAGACAATTTGTCTNTGGCTGTTTCAAAAGCAAAANAAATACTTNATGTAAAAAAAGATAATTGTTTTGCTAATTATACCTTGGCGCTTAATGAAGTTGTTACTCAAAAAAATAAATCGAGTGAACCTGATTATTCNNCAGCAATTGAGAGTTTTGAAAGAATAATTAAAATAGATCCAAACTTTCTCGAAGCCTACTTAATGTTGGTAAAAATATATAAAAAAATAGATAGACAAAAAGAATACGACCTTCTAAAGAAAGCAAATAAAAAGTTTCCAGATCATTATCTTATAATGTTCGAATTAGCAAATATAATGTGCTTTAAAACAGGAGAAAAGGTCGAAGGGCTTGAATTATTTTCAAAGTGTGTTCAAAAACTTCCTATGGTTGATGCTGCATGGGCAGGGGTTGGAAGTGCATACCTAATAAATAGAGAATTCGAAATGGCACTCAAAAGTTTTGAAACTTGTTTAGCCATCAACCCCAAGAATCTTACTGCNATTTTAGGAATAGGAGTTTACTATTATGAAAANGCTGAATTTACTAAAGCNCATGAATACTACGATAAAGCACTTGAAATAGATAAAAATTCATTCTGGGGAAACTTCAACAAAGCATTATTGAGCCTTTTAGAAGGTGACTACAAAAATGGTCTAGAAATTTATGAAAAAAGAGATAANGATCAATATTTAAAAGAATATGGAGGAGTTGAAGTTCCTGAAATTAATAAAAATGAAGTAATTAAACACTCTAATAAAAGATTACTTATTTTAAGAGAACAAGGTTTTGGNGATGATGTAATGTATAGCAGGTACNTAAAACCATTGAAAGAACTTGGTTATGATGTTACCTATGCATGTCCACCAGAGCTAAAGGATTTCTTTAGATTNTCTCCAGATCTAGATGACATTAAAGTAGATAATAAAATACCAAAATCATNTTATCATTACAGGTCATTTTTATTGAGTCTTCCNTGGATAACTTCAAATTTTATAAAAGATAAGATTGGNAAGCCATTAAAAATTGATTTAAATAGATTAGATGAAAGTAAAGTAGAAATACCCAAAAAGTATAAGGAATTAACTAGTTCAAAAAAATTAAAAATTGGAATTGCATGGAGCGGAAGACCCACTCATATTAGAGATTTTAATAGAAATATTNATTTAGAAATGCTCTCATCGATATTTGATTGTAATGCTGATTTTTTTGTTTTACAAAAATTTTATAAAGGTAAAGATCCTGAATTTCTAAAAAAATTCAAGAATGTTCATAATTGTAGTGATTACNTAAAAAATTTCCTTCATACNACATATTTCTTGAATAAAATGGATCTGGTATTCTCTGTTGACACTTCTCTTGTTCATTTATCTGGTACATTGGGGAAGAGAACTTATCTNTTCCTNCCAATGGTACCTGACTTTAGATGGGGACTTAAACAAGGTCAAGAGTGGTATCCAAGTGTTAAGCTTCTGAGACAGAAAGCTCTTAATGATTGGACCCACCCAATTAATGAATGCAAAAAAATTATTNAAGAAAAATTAGGCAGCAGTTGANATTTTCTCCCAACCTTTATTAATTTCNGCTGTTACTTTTTCAGCACTTGTNAGGTAAGAAAAATCGTGCTCATCCATAACTCTTTGCACCGCAAATCTTATGTGTTTATAAAGATGATCAAGATTGTTCGCAACCTCTCCACCATTTTTCATATCTAAACTATTCTGTAAGGCTATTGCAATTTTAGCAATTCTTACAGATTTTGATTTTATTTTTTCTGTACCTTTATCTAAACTTTCAAATTTCATAAGATCCTGAATATCCTTATGCATTTCATCAAGTAATTTTTTTATAACTAATACTGCTTTTTTTTGTTTGTCAGTTATTATTGAGTTTTCTATTTTTTCTATTTTTTCCATTACATTTTCCTTTTTAAAAGTTACTATATTTATAACGACGTATACTAAATTTGTTTAATATGCTTAAAGTCTTCATTGCACTTTCGACCTTTAATAGAAAAAAAATAACAGAGTTATGCTTACATAATCTTTTACCAATTTTAAAAAAAGATGGAGCAGCAAAACTTGTAATTTATGATGATGCATCAACAAAATATGATGAAAATTTTCTAAAAAAATTTTCCAATGAAGTTTTAAGATTTAGAATTTCAGGAGGAATTGAGAGATCTAGAGCAAGAGCATTTAGAGATTTTATATTTATTTATAAAGATTATGATCTGTTTTATATGACTGATAATGATACAATTCATGATCCAAATTTCTTAAATATATTAAGAGGTATTTATGAAGCTTCGTCGACAGGCTTTGAAAAAAAACTACCTATTGGACTTTTTAACAGTATCTTTCACTCTGATCGTAAAAATATCATTTTTGAAAATGAAACTTTATCAATTCGCAAGACCTGTCCTGGAGTAAGTCAATGCTATGATAGAGAAATGATAACAAAAATGGTTGAATTTCTTAATCTAAATCCTGAATATGAAACTCGTTATGGTTTTGACTATCATTGGCCTGCTTCACTGGGTGTACCATTTTTGCAAACCAAAACTTCATATTTAGAACATTTTAGTCGTGAAAAGGATGAAAAAGGTATTCATTCCAGCTTTTCCGATGATATCATTAAGGATCTTGACAGAGATAGAGCGTTGACACCAACCCCTTTTTTAAAGGATATTCGTGATAAAATAATAAAAGAAATTATCGAGGATTAGTCTTTATTTTCTAACATTGCAGTGAGCATATTTCCGGTCTCGTTAAATTGTGCAACAGTTGATTCCATAGCTGAATATTGTCTAGCATACCTCTCTGTTAATTTAGCAATTCTATCGTCGAGCTGAATTTTTTTATCAGCAACAGTTCTTAGTGTATCATTTAAGTTTTCTAATTTAGTGTCAATAATACTGTTAAATTTTAAATAGGTATCCAGCTTTTCAGTTAACCTATTCAAAAAACTTTTTCCATAAAAAACAGTACCCGAAGTCACACCGCTCCCATTAGTGACTTCAATTTGAATACCCTGCGGGTTACCAGAAGAAACTGAATAAATATCGCCACTTTTTGTTGCTGATACTCCACCTATTGTATGGTTAGTTCCATCAGTGGAAAATGCATAACTTCCTGGTTGAGTGTTAACAAAATCAAATCTTGTCAACGTGATATTAGAATCACTGCTTGAAATATTATTTGTAAAAAAAGCTCTTACTGCTTCTGGATTTGCCTTGAATTGTTGCTCCATTTTTTTTGCATCAAATGAAATTGATCCATCCCTATTCGTTGAAATTCCTAGATTTGACAAATAATACGGGCCACCCTCATATCCACCTAACTCTAAGGAAGACATTTCTCTTAAATCTTTTTGAACATTTCTTAATGTGCTATCGCCTATTAATGCTCCATCATTTTCATTATCAACCTGATCATTAGCACCCATTGCTTGTAAACTTGTATTTACCTCGTTATATGTGGCTACGTAACCTTCTAAAAGAGTTTGGACACCGTCTAAATCAACCTGGCTTGAAATGCTAATTGCACTACCCGAGGTTTTTTTTAAATCCAAAGTGAAACCTTCAAATAAATCATCAACAGAATTTGAAGTTCTTGTCATCGAAATTCCATCAACAGTAAATGCTGCGTTAACTCCTGAAACTCTTTGAGTAAGTTGGGCACCATCGGTTGTATCATAGGCGTATGCTGGTGTTCCGTGGCTATCAGTTACCTTCATTTCATTAGATGCACCTGATTCACTTTTGAGCATTAACATATAATTTGTACCATCAAAAATAATAGAAGCTAATACATCTTTCTCGCCATCATTATCTGAATCAGTTGCAGCAGTATTTATTAAATCTCTTAATTCCATAAGTGTGGTTGAGGATGAAGTAGAAACTGAAATTTGATCTTGTCCATTTGATGTAAAACTTTGCCCTCCCCCAGCAGTTGGGTCAGCAGACCATGTTCCAAAATTTATTGTTAAATTTCTTTGGCCAACTGTAGCTGTTGTTGAGTTATAAGATGGGCCAGTAAGAGTATGTGTTGTAGCTAAGGTAGTAACCGTTAAACTGGAATTTATAGTTGAACCCGCTTTCGACCCTGAGGCAGTCAATGTTGCAACTGTTGAATCTGAACTCGAACCAACGAAACCAAATTGTTGTTGAGATTGAATATTTTCGGCTATATCCTTAAAGTCTTTTAAATTACTTTTAAGTATAGCAAGTGCTGAAATCTTATCTTTGGTATCTTCTTCTAGATTCTTTAAATTTTCTTTTTGAGGTGCTGAATCAGCTTCTACTAATGCAGTAATAAGCTCGTTAGTATTAATACCTGAGCCAACGCCTATCTTCGATAATATTTCAGTTTTAGCAGCCATTTTTTCCTATTTATTTAAACGACTAAAACAGATTTTCATTAATTACTGGAATAATACCAGAACATTCTGCATTGTTCTAGACGCCTGTGCCACCATGTTCATAGCAGATTGTTGTAAAATTTGTGATTTAGATAAGTTTGCTGATTCTAAAGCAAAGTCAGCATCTACAATTCTTGCTCTAGATGCCCTCTGGTTTTGAGAAACATTAGTCAAGTTATCAATAACAACATTCATTCTACTCATTATGGCACCAAATTTTGCTCTTTCCATATGAATTCTATCTAGTGCTCTGTCGACAACCTTGAGTGCATCAACTGCACCGGTAAGTGTTCTAAGATCTATAGACGACACTTTGTTGAGTGTTGCAGCACCAGGGCTTGCCTCATACAATCCTCCACCAGAGTTTCCAACAATCGTAAATGTCTGGGACGAATGGAATTTTAATTGTCCAGAAAATCTAATTGAGTCACTATTACCGCTATTATGGTCTTGATCAAGTACATTCTTTCCAGTACCTGAAACATCCTGATCCATATTCAAAGCGGTAGCTATCATTTTTGTATTTATACTATCACCTACACTTGCGAAGTTTAGATTTTGGATAACAACGTCTTCACCTTCGTCTTGAACTAATATGACATTTGATCTGTCAGCACTCAAAGTACTTCTAATACCTGTAATGCTAGTGTAGGCATTTAGTTGATCTCTTAAATTAGTTAAATCTGAAGTTCCGGCAGTTGTACCAAGAGTGACAGTTGCAGAAATTGCTTGTGCTGTAGAATTTTTCCCAAAAAGATCGAATCCAACTACATGGCTGCCATTAGCATCCGTACTCAACATTTCCAATTTAATGGTTGTCATCGCTGTAGCGCTTACTCCTGTTGAATCAAATTTAGCATTAACTAATTCTACAATTTCCTTGGCTGTATTATCATCAGCAATATTTATTGTTGATGTACCAACCAGACCAGTAATAGTTATGTCATCATCGTCATCAATTAAACTTGAAATACCTGCAGCTGTAGCACCAGTAGTACCTTCAGCAGCTAAACTATTTGCAGACCCAGCTGATTCTAAAACATCAGTTTCACTCTGATAAGCTCCTAAATTATCTGTTCTTAAATTTGCTACAGAAATTACTGCTTTTTCTCTTTCATTGGAACCAATCTGAAAACGTCTGTCAGCAAATGTTCCATCAAGAACTGCGATTTCGTTAAATGTTGTATCTCTCGCAACTCTATCCATTTCTTCTAAAAGTTGATTAGCTTCTGTTTGTAAATAAATTCTTTGTTCAGCATTTAAGATGTCGGTTGCAGCTTGGATTGATAGTTCACGAATTCTTTGGAGAGCTTGGGAGTGTTCATCTAGGGCACCTTCGGCAACTTGAGCCATTGATAAAACATCAGCAGCATTTCTTATTGACATGTCAAGAGCTCTGATGGTTGCTGTCATTCTGTCGCTGATTGCTGCACCTGCAGCGTCGTCACCAGCACTATTAATTCTTTTACCGGATGAGATTCGCTCCATTGCTCTGAGCATATCCCTTTCGGTTTTTAAGAGACTCTTCATTGAAGCAGAAGTCCCCATGCTTGTGTTAATTCCCGGCATCTTATATTCTCTCCGTTAAATTCATATAATTTTCCATGAAAATATCTGCAAATAAGGTGCCAAAAAAAAAGGGATAAGTTAAAAAAACTTATCCCCTTTAATTCATACTATATATAGTGGTTTTCTACTGTAGTACCGCCAATATAGCTGATTGTGCATTATTAGCTTGGGCAGCCATTGATAATGCAGCTTGGTTCAAAATTGAATTTTTAGTCAATTCTGCAGTCTCAAGAGCGAAATCAGTGTCAATTAATCTTGCACCAGTAGCCGCTAAATTTGCTGAGGTTGAACTGGCTGCACCTTGAAAGGCTTTCAGCGCTGTTAAATCAGCTGCTATTTCTCCCAATGATTGTGCAACTGTACCCAACATTGTATTTGCTGTAGTATCTGCACCGGCAGCTAGTGTAATACCATTCATTGCAGCAATGATAGTTCCAGGACCAGTAGTGTGCGTAGTTCCTGAAGCTTGACCTGCATAGGCAACTGCTACGGATTTAGAAGCAGCACTGTCAACAACTTCTACAGTATTGAAGTCAGTTTCATTAAGAATGCTATCAATTGCATCACCGATAGATTCCGCCTCTGAATTAAGAGCACCAAGTTGTGCAGAACTCAAAAGTGCAGTATTGTCAGCAGCAATACCAAGTTCAAATAATCTTTGTCCAAGGTTTGCAACCTCTAAAAGTACACTTTCACCCATTTGCAAATATGAAATACCGTCTTCGACATTTCTTGCAGCAGCAGCGTGAGATGCACTTAATGAATTGTGAAGAGTACCAGTTGAGTAACCGGCAGCATCGCCACCGTACATAGCTCGTACTCCTGTTGATAATCTAGCAATGGACTCATTCATACCGTGTCTAGCTTTAGAAGCTGCGGCAGCGGCCATATTTGCGCCAATTGCAATATTAGAAACTGAAGGCATTTTTATCTCCTATTCTTGTTATTTATTGTATAACGGTTAATATTGCCTGTTGTGCTTGGTTAGCCTGAGCCACCATAGCCATTGCAGACTGGTTTAGTATTGCGGCTTTTGTAAGATTAGCCGTTTCCAAAGCATAATCGGTGTCTTGAATTCTGGAAGCAGCAGCTTTTAAGTTTGCAGCCGATGAATTTGCAACAGCTTGGAAACCTTTAAGTGCGGCCATACCAGCAGCGACTTCACCTAGTGATGTAGCAACATTACCTAATGCTGAATCAGCACTACCATCAACACCTGATGCTCCGGTAATATTATCAGTGTTTTTAATATCAATAGTTGTCGCAGTACCAACTGTAAAAGTAGTACCCTGATCGTTGATACCAATAGCTACAGCACCACCGCCAGCAACACTACCGACTAATTGGACACCATTGAATTTTACGTTATCAGCAATACCGTCAATAGCATCACCAATAGCTGTGGCTTCAGCGTTTAACGCAGCTCTATCGTTATCGGTTAATAAAGCTGTATTACCAAACTGAATACCTAATTCACGAAGTCTTGTTGTTAAAGCAGCAATCTCAAGTAATAAAGATTCTGCTGATTGTAGAAAAGAAATACCGTCTTCTGCATTACGTGCAGCAACGGCAAAACTAGCCCCTCGTGCTCCCAATGAATTTGCAACTGATTGACCAGCAGCATCACCGCCATACATTGACCTGATACCAGTGGATAACCTTGCAATTGATTCATTCATCTGGTGACGTGCCTTTTGAGCGGCAGCGCCAGCCATAGCAGCACCAACGGCAATATTAGAAACTGAAGGCATGTTTATCTCCTTTTTTAATCATTAACTTACAGTTATTATCCATCAACTTGATGACCATTAACTTTTTCTGATATTGATAACGACATAGNNGAGAATTGTTTAGTTAATGTTGAAATAATAAAAAGTGATATTTAAAATGAANCCAGGAATATTGATTTCCACATAAAATAATATATAAGTATTTGAAATGGCAACTGACAAATTATACTGTCCTGAATTCGTTTATCAAATCTGTGTTGGCCTNACAGTCTATGATTTCGTGACAAAAGAATTTACTCTTCCGATGGTTTCAAAACAATATGCAACTGGAATAAGCGATCATTATTTAGAAGTGCTACCTGAAGAATTAAGTTATCCTGCCGAAGAAATATTGAGGTTTATGTCAGAACAACAAAAACCAAAATATGAAGCTCATGAAAAAGCAAACTTTTTCGTTTATAATCAACTTAAATTTGAANGTACAAAGGGGGAAAGAAAACTTAAAGGGATATTTGGTAATGCATTTTCTGGAGAAAAAACAAAAAAGTATACTGCAGATAAAGTTGTCAAAGTTTTCAAAGCATTCACATTTTCACTGAGATCAGGCGCTGTAGANAGAGCTCCACCAGGATGGCTGATTAAAACTGAAAACAAAGAAGATCTTATGCAACTAGGACAAATTATTAGTAAAGAAATGAAAATAGACGATCTACTTTAAGATATCATATCAAAAAGATTTAATTGAGAAATCCTAACAAATGCCTTTTGTGATGCTTCTTGAGATGTCATCATAGACTGTAGCTCAGTGACTAATTCAGAAAGATCTGCATCAGCAAGTTCACTAACATCCTTTTCAACTAGAATTTTTCTTTCAAGCATTATATCACTTTGTCTTTCGACAGAATTCATACGAGCACCAACTTTTGCTCTTTGGTTTGCTAAATGATTTTGAATAACCACCAGTTCATCTAATCTACTTGCAATTGTTTGATCAAAGTCATGAACATTCTGAGCNCCACCGATATTTGCACCTGCAGCATCAATTGGTTGAAGTGTAAAAAATGAAGTTGGAGTTTCTTGAGATTTTGTAATATTAGGAATCTGTAGATTCCCTAACTCAATATCATAAGCAAAATCACTTGATAACTTAAGTGTATTATTAGAATCTTCTAATGTAGCCGTAATATCTAAATCAGCTGCATTAATTGCAGTTGCCACATCCGATAGATCACTNCCTGTAATATCGAGNGAAAAATCAGCTGATTTTGATCCTGAGGTTATTGTAAAAGCATACGTTCCAGGATCTTGATTTGTCAATGTAATTTTTGCCATTCCTGTTCCTGCTTTCGCAGCTTCAACACCAGAATTAGCAGTTCTAATTGACCTACTTATATTATCAACAGCTGCAAATAAATCCGTACTCACTCCAGCACTTGTTACAATATCCTGAAAGACTGTTGCTCCATCAATTGTTGATTCAACTAATCTACTTTCCGAAACTTGAAGGTTTAGTACTCCCCTATCACCTTTATATTCAGTTTCTCCTGCCGCATTTGTAACAAACGGTTCTGTTTTAGATTTAAATCCTGCGTAAATNTAACTTCCTCCAGAATCCTGCGTATTAGAAATCGATAATAGTTCTTTTTTTAATTCATCAAACTCAAGAGCAATTGCCTCTCTATCAACTACAGATAGAACATCATTTGCAGCTTGAATAGCTAGTTCGTTACATCTTGTAAAAATATCTTTTGCCCCCTCGAGAGTAGCATCCATTAATTTGAGTCTATCTAAAGCAAGNTTTGTATTTTTTAAAAATTGGTCAATTCGACTGGTAACATCATTCANNCCTGANAGTTGAACNGCACCAACCGGATCATCTGATGCAAAAACAATGTTTTTTCCTGATGAAATTTTTGCTTGTATAGACTGAATGTCNTCCATATTTTTGGAAAACTGTCTTACCTGCTGCTCATTAAATAGTCTATTACTTATTTTCATAATAATGAAACAGCAAAATTCATGCCTATTTAATNATTATCTTATAATTTCAAATAATATTAGAAATTATTGNTTGATTTTAGAGACTAACTATTTTGATACAACCATCATCAGTGAGTCAAATAGTTCTCTAGCAGTTTGGATAATCCTAGCATTTGCAGAAAAAGCTTGTTGAAATTGAATTAAAGCTGCTGCTTCTTCATCTAATGAAACACCCGCTCTCTCATCTTCTTTTGCCTTAGCTTCGTCTCTAGAAGCAATTGCATCCTCTACACTCAATTCACTACTTCTTACATTGGAGCCAATTTCAGCTGCGGTTGCGTTGAATATATCTTGAAAACTACCTGAGTTTACCCCGTTAACGTCTGATTCCTGTAAAGCAATCATTTGTAAAATATTTCTATTATCGCCTACTCCTTGAGTGTTATTCGTAATNTTAAAAGAATCATTAACAGATGCCTCTCCAACTAATCTTAAAGTTTTGCCCACAGATGTAATTATACCNTTATCAGGAATCAACCTTGTCGCAATTGAATGATTTGTNTCGGCGTCAAATACTTCTAGCTTTTTATTGTTTGAAGAATCAACTACTAATTTTAATTCAGAGGAATCAACTTCTGGGATAATTTGACCATAATTAGAAGCAATTTTCTTTGAACCATTACCCGTCATTATAACAACTAAATCTTCAGGNGGTAAATTCGTTATTGATAAGTTATTTCCTACAAGTGATTTTATACTGTTTGCTGGNACTTCAACATCTACTACAGAAGACGCCTTTGCTTCTGAACCAAAAGATTGAATTCTTATAGAATCGTTTATAACATTNACATGTGTTTGATTTGTCTTAAAACCGTATAATTCAGCATTTGCATCATCAGAAAATTTTGGGTTTCCAATTATAACCGTTCCTTTGTCTGCTTCTTTTTTTATTACAACTTGGGCGTTAGTATCATCGACTTGAACAACATCAACAGTTACACCAATATTAGTAACCTCGGTTCCAGTTCCTGGGCCGGTAAAGTCATCTGAATGTGCATCACTATATATTTTCGCTTGAACAACCGAATATTTATCGCCGACGTTTCCATTTCCTCCAAATGTTATAACAGTTGGATTGTCTGCTGTTGCATTTTCATAACTACTGGCTAAACTAATAGTATTAGCATCAACTACTTTGGCAAAATAACTACTTCCGCTTGTTAAACCGTTGTTGTTACCACCAACCTGGGTGAAAAGTACTTTGTCTCCAGTTTTAAAACCATGGGTATTAAGCGTGAGTGTGGTCGCACTACCACTAGCTGCTCCTGTTTTTTCATTATTGGTAAATCCTAAAGCATAGGGTTCTTTTCTTCCCATTGTAATGTGCATATGAGTTCCTGCAGTAATTCTTGCTTGTGTAATTGTATCCACAGAGCTACTTGTTATTGTAGTTATTACCTCTTCAGGCTCCAAACCAAATGTAGTCGCGTTGATATCATTGGTAGAATCTACAGGAAAAGAAAACTGAGAAGCTGAAATTGTTCTGCCAGCTGACAAATAAAAGCTCTTCCCAGGATCAAATGTATCAGCACTATTACCACCTTCATTTCCAGTACCAATTGTAAGAACTGAGGGAACCGAGTTGGTTGCTAATGTATAAGAACTTGCTAGCTTGAAATTATGTTCATCAACTTTGACCGCAAAATAAGTTTGTCCATCCAGTAAACCTGCTCTTGGACTTGAAAATACATCAGATACACTTCCTCCAGAACTACCAGTAATTGTAAGTGCAGTTCCCCCTCCGGCATTTGCACTTGATGACGCAAGTTTGAATGAGTTNTCGTCCACCNTTATAGCATAATAAGTTGTTCCACTTATCAAGCCAGAAATTGGGTTTGATCCCCCTGCTGTATAAACCACTGGATCTTGAGTTGAAAACCCATGGTTTGGTGCTGTAATCGTTACAGTTGAATTAAATTGTGTAGTNTCAACAACTACCCTTTCTGCAGCATTGTAAACAACCGCATCACCAGTTTCTAAATTATGTTCTGTAGATGTAATGGTATCTGTTCCATTCAATGAAGTGGTATTAATTGTGATAGGGTCTGGATTTTCAAAATAAGCATTCANNAAACCCTTTTCTCCNCCAGANACAATGACCTCTCCATTCTCCATAGTTAANGTGTANGTTAGGCCATCATGATTAATTTTAAAACTTGATCCATCNANAGGAATATNTTCTACTGACTTTCCTGATATTTCAATTGCAGGACTATTTGCTCTGAGACCTTCAGCTATTTTTTTTGAAACCTGTTCAGTACTTAAACTTTCAAATCCTGAAACATCAACAGTTGTAGTAAAGTTACTTCCNGTGCTTGTTGACGGCAAAGTCAACCCGTATGAAGCAATTGAACTATTAGAGGCTAGTCCTTCAGGATGTCCAGTAGAAAAATCTCCTTCAAGTACGAGTGGTTTAACAGTTTTAATTTCACCAGTTGAAGAAGTTGTTATACTCATAAAACCATCATTAAATGCATTTTGTGTACCTGTAACAGTAGTAGTTCCCCCATCATTAGATGTTGAAATTGCAGATGATGATTCTATTTGAATTTCTCCACTNAATCTTGCAGCTTTAAAGCTATTGCCATCAAGGTCAGTTGAAACAGCTGTTGAAAAACTTAAAAAATCTTTTTTTAACACTTCCATTGTTATTGGATGTGCAAAAATATCTGTTGAACTTCCACCAGATCCACCAACTGTTATTGCACTTCCAGCCTTAGCATTAGCTAATGTGCTTGCTAATTTAAAATTATTATCATCATGGTAAATAGCAAAATAAGTATCACCGCTNGTAAGATTTCCAAGGGCCGTACCACCTGCAGTGTAGATCACCTTGTCTCCGGTTGAAAGACCGTGAGCTGTTGAAGAAATTGTTGTGCTTGCACTAGCGCCTAATCCAGTTGTATCTATTGTTAAAGAATCTGGATTTATAAAATTAGAGATTTGTATATCATCACCATCCTGATTTTCAAGAATCAAATGCGTTTTATCACTTGAAAGTTGTGCAGTAACACCAGTTCTGCCAGAAAAGTTATTGATAGAATTTACAAGATTGGTTAAATTTGANGGTAAAACTGAGGCACTTATTTCAGCATCATTATTTACTCCTGGTTTACTTTTTAAATTGAAAGAGATTGTTCCACTNAGATTTGGAGGGAAAATTTTGACTCTTGATATTGCAGTTGCTTCTAAACCAAGAGATGAAGCTTCCGTGTTAATAAGATTCGACACATACCCTGCAGATGACTCAATAGGGACTGTAATGTTTTTTGACTTAGAGGTAGAGGTAGAATTTACTGTTAATGTATAAGCAGCAGCTACATGACTTGCTGGAACAACTGTAGCAGCTCTTTGTGCACTAGCNGCTGCTCCNTCTGCACCGTAACTNATTACATGATTTCCTGAAGTTGTAGCTCTTGANATTTCTATGTTTCTATATTTTTCTGTTCCAGTTCCATTTAGGTAATCAGCNCTATATTCAGCAGAAAGATTGAAGCCATTTTCTTCAGTCAAAAATTCAGCTACTTCTGCATCAGTTAANACAGTTCCAGCNAGATGCCTTCCTTCTCTTGTAAATATTTGCATTTGGCTNGCNANAGTCACCGATGGATTAATCACNTTTCCATTTATAGTTGTTGCTGAAGAAATTGTNCCTGANGAAAACTNTTTATCATTACTTGCAATAGTTAATGTTGAACCACCTCCAGAGGCAAACAAACCCATAGATCTAAAATTNTGAGCATTACCCTGAACATCTCTACTTCTATTTAATACATCTGCTAATTCTTCAATTGAGGTCACTCCAGTTANGTCGACTGTNACAGAACTTGTATCTGACAAAGTNACAGTAATGCTTGTGGCAGATGTAATATCAGATGCAGAAAGTCCAAATTGCAATTGNGGTTGCTTTTGATAAGAACTCAAATTTACGAAAGANGCTCCTGAAGGAATAATAGCTGCACCTCCGTCAGTAGAGAACTCAGTAGCGGTAACTGGACTTAGACCATTAGAGAAAACTGTATTTATATTTTTGAGTGTTGTTTTGTCTAATTCGTTAATTAAGGCCATTTCNTCTAACTTTGCNGAACCGACATTACTTGAACTTGCACTTACTAAAGANGTCNCTGCAGCAGCGATATCTTGTGGTCTCGAAAGAAGGAAATTCATTCCTTTTGAAGGACTTGTTGGTACAATATTAAATTCATCACCATTGAGTGCATTTCCAAAAAAAGAAAGTTTGAAACCATCAGTTTCTAAAACTTCACTACCTTGNACNGGGTCTGTTAAACTTGGTGCAGTCATCGTCCAAAGATTTGTTTCTTCGTTATAAATTACATTATAATTTTGACTTATAACTTTAGATGCGTCTGTAACAAAAACTGCAACACCAACATTTGATCTATTTGTTGGATTCTCTACNGCCTCAAGACTTGAAACAGAAAACATTTGTTCTCCCTTTTTGCCATCCAAATTTAGTCCAGACATGTTTATTTCATTGAATTTTTTTGACAATANTACTGCTAAGTTGTCAATCTCTTGTAATGTGTCATCTGCCAGAGCATAACTATCAACCAATCCGGCAATAATTCCACCTTGAATTTGATTAGTTGCTGTTTGATTTATACCTACAACCGGTTGAAGTCTAGCACCTTTTTTAAGTATATCAATTTCTGTTATAATGTTAGATCCNTTAGACGGTGATGCATCTGCTTCAACAATAACTGGTCCAGAGCCGGTATTTCCNANTCTTATTTCCGCAGCACCTTTGTTGATGTAAGAAACTGAGATTTGAGAAACTTCTGATAACTGGTCTATAAGAAGGTCTCTTTGGTCAAGTAGTGCATTCGANCTATCTCCAGCTCCACCAGATGCNAGAAGTTTTGCGTTTATACTTGAAATTTGTCTACTGAGTAAATTTACTGATGTTACAGCATTCTTTGATTTATCAAAAATTTTGTCTTTCAAGCTTTCAATTCTATTGGCATACAAATTAAATTGACCAGCAAGATCTTTCCCTTTTTCAATTGATATTATCCTAGGAGCCTGATCATCTGGAGCAGCAGCAATTTGTTGAAGGGAATTAAAAAACTCACCGATTGAGTTACTTAAATTTGCATCGCTTGGTAAAAGTATATTTTCTAAGTCTTTAACTTCTTGTAAAAATGAATCTGCTTTCTGAAAAAGTGATGAAGTCTGTCTTACTTTATCTAATAAAAACTGGTCAAAAGCTCTTTTTATATCCTCAACTCTTACACCTAAACCACTCTGATCTGAAATTTCTGTAACACCACCACCTGCACCTGTGACTTCCTCAAGAACTGTTTCTCGTTTTTTGTAACCATCAGTATTAATATTAGCAATATTTTGACCGGTTACGGCCAGAGATTGTCTGTATGCTTGTAGGCCACTTTTTCCTATATCAAAAAGACTTGGCATTATTTAGACACCTTTCCTTTACCAAATTGTCTAACTAATGCCTCTGCAATACCAAAATTTTGACCACTTGAAATAGTTTTAGAATATTCTTGATCCAAAAGAGATTGATAAGTTTGGGTTGCTTTATTGGAAAAGAATCCTTCAGATAATTTGGCATTCCTAGCATTCTTCAACATTTGGAATACAAACAATGATTCAAATTCTTGTGCAACATCTTCTAAGGATGAGTCCTTATTGAGATTACTTTTTTTTTGGTTTTGAAGATTATTGTCAAAATTAAATTTCAGATTATTGAGTGGATGGTTTTTCATATTTTATCAATTTTCTAAATAATTATTAATTCTGCTCTTAAAGAACCAGCCTCCCTAAGTGCCTCTAATATCGCAACCATATCTGTCGCAGTAGTTCCAGTTTCATTTAAAGCATCAACAAGCGTTTGTAATTGTATCCCTGGGTCAAAAACAAAAGCTCTTGCTGGTTGCTGATCTACATCTAATTCCGTTTCAGCCGCAGTCGTGGCAGTTGTTCCAGCAACTGTAGCAGAAGTTCCTACAACAGTACCCGTTCCCTCTGAAAGAAGTTTAGTATCCTCTTGAATCTTAACTGACAAACTACCGTGAGCAACAGCTGCTGGCGATATTCTCACATCACCTCCAATAACTACAGTTCCAGTTCTTGAGTTAACTACTACCTTAGCCTTCGGACTAACTGGTTCAAAATTTACATTTTCTAACAATCCTATGAAAGATACCTTCTGTGAAGGGTTTCGAGGAGTCCTTACCTTTATTGATGTTGAGTCAAGAGGTGTGGCAACGTCTGGACCAAATGTTTCGTTTATTGCTTCAGCAATATTATCAGCTTGAGAAAAATCAGCTTGTTGTAAATTTAATACAATATTATCTTTTTC
>PARN01000027.1 GCA_002711515.1 Rickettsiales bacterium
AGAAAAAAAAATTCAAGAAAAAAAACAATTAATCGAAGAAAGAAAAGTTAGAGAAGAACTTAAAAAAAGAAAGAAAGAAATTGAAAAAAGAAAAAAACTTCAAAAAATTGCTGAAATTGAAAGATTAAAAAAAGAAAAAGAATTACGGAAAAAACAGGCAAAAAAAATTGAAGAAGAAAATAAAATTAAAGAAAAAAAAAGAATAGCCGAAGAGAAAAAAAGAAGAGAGGTATACAAAAAACAACAACAAGAATTAAAAAAGCAGAAAAGGCTTGAAAGATTAGCTGAAAAAAGAAAAAAATTTGAAAATCGTCAACTTAATAAAGAATTGATTGATGTTGAGGTGGCAAAAAAACTAGAAAAACTTGACCCACGTACCCAAAAAGCTGAAGAAACAAAAAAAGAAATCATTAATGCAAAAAAAAGAGAAATGCTATCCAAAGAAAAACTTACACAGATAACTGTTATTAACAAATCAAATCTTGATGAAAAAGAAGATAAACAAGATATCAAAAATTCACGAAAATCAATTAAAGATGATATTGCAATTGTTAAAGAAAATATAGAAAAAAAAGTGATAAAAAACGAGCTCGTTAGACAACGAGAGATGGAAATAGAGAAAAGAAAATATTCTTACTTTGTAGATAGAGAAAAAGTAAGTAAAAACAAAGATGATAAAACTAAACTTTTTTTTGATGAGAATGTTATAAAAAAATCTTTGTTTAAGAAAAGTGACTCAAACCAGGACAAAGAAGACGATAACAAAAAGAAATTACTTAAGAGATCAACTGAAAATATTGGAAATAACACTGAGGATCAAATTGATAATGGTATTATAACCGCCATAAATTCTCCAAGATCAATTGTTGAGCTAAAAAAACAGAAAATAGATGAAAAAAGAGAAATTCTTTTTTTTAATGAGGATGAATCAGAACTAGGACTTAAACATAAAAAAAAAATTAAAGATTTTGTAAGTGTTATTATCGACAGACCTGTAAAAGTAGTTATAAGTTCATCTATTCCTCAAGAAGATAAAGATAAAAAAGTTTATAAAAAGATTCAAAAGTCCAGAGCACTTTACATCCGAACATTTCTTATTAATCAAGGAATCTCGCATAATAGGATTTCCATAAGATTAAAAAAAGGAAACATTTCAAAAAATTGGAAAAATGAGGTAGTTTTAAGCTTTATAGGTGTTTAATGAAGATAGTTGGAAAATATTTTTTTAGAATATTTTTGTTTCTTGGAGTTACCAGTGTAGTTCTAAACCTTCATTTCGATGAACTGAAAAATTTTTTCTTAACCAATCAGACTCTTAACTCAATAATTATTTCTGTTTTAGCTATCGGAATAATTTATATCATAAAACAACTATTGACTATAAAAAGTGAAATAAATTGGCTCAATAAACTTCTCAACTTAAAGCAAGGGTCTAAAGTAAGTGTAAAATCACCTACATTATTAAAATATTTGGATACATTCCTCAAAGATCAATCTGGAAAATTTATTTTTACACAATCTTCAGTAAAAACAATTATGGAAAGCTTAGAAGGAAGACTATTAGAAAATAGAGAGATATCAAGATACCTTATAGGCTTGACAGTTTTTCTTGGTTTGTTAGGAACATTTTGGGGTCTTCTTGAAACAATAAATTCAGTTGGAGCAACTGTTAATAGTTTAAACTTTTCTGAGGATACCCAGAAGCTATTCAAGGTGCTCAAACAGGGTTTAGAAGAACCTTTGAGTGGAATGGGTACCGCTTTCAGTTCTTCGTTGTTCGGTTTAGGTGGGTCTCTTATTTTAGGGTTCTTGGATATTCAATCAGGTCAGGCACAAAACCGTTTTTATAATGAAGTTGAAGAAAAACTCTCCCAACATACTAAGTTTTCTTTCCAGAATTTAGATGATTCTGATAAAAAGAACCTCCCTCCTGCGTATTTAGAATCGTTAATTGAAGTTACAACTGAAAACCTCAAGAAATCAACATCAGTTATAGATAAACAAAATAATCATCAAGAGTCTATTTCTAAGTCTATTTATGAAATTAATAAATTTTTATCTGAAAACATCAGTTTAAATAAAGATATAAAAGAAGAAATTAAAGTTCTTTCAAAAACTATAGCTAATATAAACAAAAAATAAAGTGAGACTTTCTAGAAAAAATATCTACGAAATAAATATCTGGCCAGGGTTTGTTGATGTTCTTGGAACTCTTCTCATAGTAACTATTTTTACAGTTTTGATTTCTACCATAACTCAAATTTATTTTAATGATCAACTTGAAATAAAAAGAGGTGAAATAACCTCTCTTGATAGTCAAGTTGACGCTCTTCTTAAGCAGATAAATTTAGAAGTAAAGGAAAAAAAAAAAATTCAAACAAAACTTAAAAACTTATCTGCTGAATTAAAGAAATTAAAAACTGATAAATCAGACATAGATGAAAAATTATCCAAGAGTCAGTATAGTCTTAAAATTAAAGAGAAAGAGCTTAATCAAATTATTGGTGAAAGAAGTAGGTTACTTGATAATATGCAAGTAAAAAATCAAGAGTTAAAATCACTTTACGAAAAAGAAGAAGAAAATAAGCTTACTATATTTGAATTGAATAGAAATGTAGATAAACTCAATAAAAGATTAGCAGAGTTGTCTAAACTTTTAATTGCGTCAGAGGAGGAAGATAAAAAAAATAAAATTAAAATTGAAAATCTTGGCAAAAGACTTAATCAAGCCCTCGCAAGCAAAGTTCAAGAACTTAGTAAGTATCAATCAATTTTCTTTAAAAAAGTTAAAGANGCTGTTGGGGATCGAGAAGATGTANTTATTTCTGGTGATAGATTNATTTTTCCATCAGAAATTTTTTTTGAGTCTGGNTCAGATATTATCCAGTCTAATGGTATGGAAAAACTTTCAAATATTGCATNAAGTTTNAATGAAATATCACAAAACATCCCAATAGATATTGANTGGGTTCTGAGAATNGATGGTCACACTGATAAGATGCCTATTAGTAATANGGANTTTANATCTAACTGGCACTTGTCTAGCTCAAGAGCAATAAATATNGTTAATTTTTTAATAAAGAATGGNATATCTCCNAGAAGGTTNGTTGCTGCAGGTTTTGGTGAGTTTTCTCCNCTNGTTGAAGGAAANAATGANATTGCTTATCAAANNAATAGAAGNATTGAAATAAAGCTAACTACGAGATGATTTTATAATACCTAATCTTATTAGAATTTTTCGTTCCATCTCCCAAAAATACTTAAATTCTCCGAAAATTGTACCTACGATGATAAGCAAAACCTGATATATTGGAAAAATAATTATTACTCGAAAAAGCCAGTAAAAATTGTTATTCTGGATAGTTTCACTAAAAAAAAACAAGAGGATAGGTTTTGCAAGAACAACTGACATTGAACCGGTGATTCCAAAAACTATAAAAACAATTGTAAGTTGTTGCAAATTTTTCACACGAAATATTTTAAGTATCTTATCCATTATTTAAAGGAATTGAATTCTTCTTTTAACAAATCCAATAAATCTGAGTTTTTATCTCTTGTACCTTCCCATTTATTTGAACTATTCAGAAAAAAATGATGAGCGCCTGTTTTGGGAGAGGAAAGCCAAATTTGATTTGTAAGGTTATGGATACTTATAACAAATGTCGAACCATTTATCTCAACGACTAGATTTTCGTCTTCAAAATCAGCATCGAATTCTTTAAAGTCCTTTTCTACCATTGAAAAGATTTTATCTAGAGTTTCTTTAGCAATTTTTTTAAAATCTTTAGTCACTTAATAATTTCTTGGAGTTAATAACTTGCAAACTTAATGTAATAGTTATATAAGTTCAGTCAAGAATTATGAAAAAAGAAATACATCCAGATTACCATAAGATAAAAATACAGTTAACTGACGGTACAACCTTTGAAACCAGATCAACATATGGGAAAGAGGGAGATATACTCAAACTGGACATTGATCCAACCTCGCACCCTGCATGGACAGGTGAGGCATCTAAAATGTTAGATTCTGACGGACAAGTTGCGAAATTTCAAAAAAGATTTCAGAACATTAATTTTAAAAAATAAATACATAGCAAGTAATGAGGGCTATTCATTTTGATAAACCCGGGCCACCTGAGGTCATGAAGGTAATCAATGTTGACATTCCAGTACCTAATAAAAATCAAATACTAATTAAAGTTAAGGCAGCGGGAATAAACAGACCAGACCTAATTCAAAGAGAGGGTAATTATCCTGCTCCAGAAGGTCATTCAAAAATTCTAGGCCTAGAAGTCTCTGGATTAGTAGAAAAAGTAGGAGATAGTATCAAAAATTTTTCTGTAGGTGATGAAGTTGCAGCTCTTGTTAATGGAGGTGGATATGCAGAATATTGCCTAGCAGAGGCAATTCAAACATTTAAGAAACCAAAAAACCTTTCATTTGAACAGGCTAGTAGTATTCCAGAGTGTTTCTTCACAGCATGGTCAAATATTGTTGACAGAGGTAAGCTTAAGGAAAATCAGAAGATTCTTATTCATGGAGGAACAAGTGGTGTTGGTCTGGCCGCAATTCAAATTTCACAGTTATTTAATTCAACGATTGTTACCACAGTTGGAAATTTAGAAAAAAAGAAATTTTGCGAAAACATTGGGGTTGATCATGTTATTAATTATAATGAAAACGACTTTTTGGAGGAGATTAAAAAGATTTACAAAGATGGATTAGATATAATTTTAGATATTGTTGGGGGAGATTATGTCTCAAAAAACCTAAATTTACTAAATAAAGAAGGTAAACTGATAAATATTGGATTTCAAAAAGGCTCAAAAGTTGAGTTAAATTTAATTAAAATAATGTTAAATAGACTTACATTAACGGGATCAACCCTAAGAATAAGAAATTCATCATTTAAAGCAAAAATTCTAGATAATTTAAAAAAATTTGTTTTCCCTTTTCTTGAAAAGGGTAAAATAAAATGCTTTATTGATTCTGAGTATGATTTAGACAATGTTATAAATGCACACAAAAGGCTTTACCAAGGGAAACATATTGGTAAAGTAATTTTAAAAGTATAAATTATGAGAAAACCTTTAATGCCAAAAGCTACAGCGAGCTGGTTAATTGATAACACAAAACTATCTTTCAAACAAATATCTGATTTTGTAGGACTACATATTCTAGAAATACAAGCAATAGCCGATGGTGAGGTCTCAAGTGGAATTTTACCAAGAAACCCTTTAGAAAACGGTGAGCTAACATCTCAGGAAATTGAAAAATGTGAAAAAGACGAGAATTCTTCATTAGTTATTAGAACCTCAGACATTCCAATGCCCAATACAAAAACTAAAGGTTCAAGATATACACCATTATCTAAAAGAGCAGATAAGCCAAATGGTATTTATTGGCTGCTCAAACATTTTCCTGATTTACCTGACTCTAAAATATGTAAGGTGATTGGTACAACAAAAAAAACTGTTCAATCTATTAGAGATAGATCCTACTGGAATGTACAGGGGTTGAGAGCCCAAAACCCAGTTGAACTTGGTTTGTGTAGTAGAGATGAGCTATCAAAGATTCTTGAAAAATTCAAGGAAGTTGAAAAGTAACTACCTTTTCAATCTACTTATCTCGTCTCTGATCTTTAATTTTTTCTTTTTTAAGTCAGTTATTTCCAAACTATCCGTGCTCAAAGAGCTGGACGCTTTTTGAATTAAATTTTCGAATTGTTTATGTTTGAATGTTAATGACCTAATTTTTTTTTCATTGTGAACAAGTCTTTCCATAATTTAATGTTATTATATTTTTAAATAATTTTCTATATTTATTTATTATGAGAAAAAAAATTCTTGTTTCAATTGTCATGGGAAGTCAATCAGATTGGAAAACATTGAAAAATAGCGAAGATATCATGAAGAAATTTGAAATTGGTTATGAGAAAAAAATTATTTCTGCTCATAGAACACCAGATAGATTATATGAATATGCAAAAAATCTTGCTAATACTCAAATTGAAGTTGTGATAGCAGGTGCCGGCGGAGCCGCCCATCTTCCTGGTATGATTTCCTCATTAACTCATATTCCAGTATTAGGAGTTCCAATTGAGTCGAAAACTTTGAAAGGAATAGATAGTTTATTATCAATTGTTCAAATGCCCGCTGGGATTCCTTTACCAACATTAGCTATTGGTGAAGCTGGAGCAATCAATGCTGCTTTGTCAGCATTGTCAATCTTAGGAAATAAATATCCAGAATTTAGAAAAAAAATCTTAGCGTTTAAAAAAAATCAAACAAAATCTGTAAAGAAGATTCCTAAGAATGAAGAAATTTGATTTGGGAATTATCGGCGGCGGACAATTGGGAATGTTTATATGTCAAGCAGCTAAAGAATTAAGCTTGACTTCAGTTGTTTACTCAAATACAGAAGATTTTAGTGCACAAAGATTTTGTGATCACTTTATTGTTGGAAATTATAGTAACGAATCAATCAATGAATTCATAGAATCTTCAGATTTATTTACAATTGAAACTGAAAACATTCCTAAAACGGTTTTAAGAAAAATAAACCGTAGAAAAAAACTTTTCCCAAATTCAGATATTATAGAAATTTGTCAAAATCGATTTGAAGAGAAGAATTTTCTAAACTCGATAGATAATGTAAGTACAGCAAAATTCAGACTTGTAAAGAATTTCAAGGATCTTGAAGAATCACTGAAGTTCCTTGGTAACCAAGGTATTTTAAAGTCTTGTAAGTTTGGTTATGATGGTAAAGGACAATACTTCATCAATAAACTTAACTATAGAGAATTTGAGAAATTTAGTTTTGATGAATTTATAATTGAAGAAGTACTAGATTTTAAAAAAGAAATTTCTGTTATTATTTGTAAGACTAATCAAAATTTTTCTATTTATCCACCTGTCGAAAATCTTCATAAAAATTCAATCCTCAGAAAAACCACCTACCCGGCAAAAATAAATAAAAGAACCTCAGAAAATGCAAAAAATATTGCCTTATCCATATCTTCAAAATTAGGTTTAGTTGGTATTTTAACCGTAGAAATGTTTGTTATGAAAGATAATTCAATATTAGTAAATGAGCTAGCACCACGCCCTCACAACTCAGGACATTGGTCATTAGATTTTTGTGAAACAAGTCAATTTAAAAATCTAATTCTGTCGATTTTTGATGGGAAAGTTAAAAATCCAAACCCAACGCAAAATTGTAAGATGATCAATATCATTGGTGCAGATTATAAAAAAAAGGAACAATTAAAGAAAGCATATAAATTTTATGATTACTTTAAAGGTGAAATTAGACCACTAAGGAAAATGGGTCATTATACAATTAAAAACTAAGCTTTGAAAATTTTCTCTTTATTTTCCCAAATGAAAGAACAAGTTTAATTTGTTTGTTAAGAAATTCCTCAGTTTTTTTTAAACCTTTCGATCTATCAAAAACAAAAAAAGAGAATGTAGCTACGTAAATATTCATTAAGATCAATCTTTTTGAATAAAAGTTAAAATCTGTTGAATTATCCCCGCTGAGGAACCAGATTTCATCTGCAATTTTGTATAAAATCTTATTTGAATTTATTAATAATTGTGGTCTAACTGTTTGTTTAAAAAAAAAATTTTTATCAACCAAAGAGTCAAAAAACCTTAAACGTTGCATAACAAAATATATTATTTTTTCATTAACTCTAAACTTTTTAAAGTTATATGGAGGCTTTTTTTTTTTTAATTTTTCATCTATTAAAAAGTTTAATTCATTCATGAGTGATTTTAATCCATAAGGAAAAAGATCTAACTTGATTTCTTGGTGTAAAGCTTTATCAACTTTCATTTGNTTAAAAACGGAATTAATTGCATCATCAAAATTTTTTGAAGAAGGAATNATTTTTAATAATTTTAATATTAATGCTTTTTTATTTATTTTCATTTTAAAAAAATTTTAAATAAGTTTACATTATTATAATTAATTATATAAATAAATTGCTAATATTATAGGAGAAATAAAATTATTAGAATACAAGTACGTGATAATAACCTTGAAAAAGCNATGAGAGCAATGAAAAAGAAATTGCAAAGAGAAGGAGTTTTTAAGGAAATGAAGCAAAGAAGAGCCTATGAAAAACCTTCTGAAAAAAAAGCCAGACTTTTAAACGAAGCAACAAGAAGGTGCAAAAAGATGCTGAGAAAAAAGATGGAGATACAGGGTTATTAATTTCACTCCAAANTAACCAATCTAGAATCTAAAATAAATCAAAAANTTTGATCTNAATTAATCCAATCCTTTAACTATATCTTCAACCATTTTTTTAGCGTCGGAAAATAACATCATAGTGTTATCTCTAAAGAAAAGCTCATTGTCAACGCCCGCGTATCCAGAAGCCATTGATCTTTTAACAAACAAAACGGTACCAGCATTTTCTACATCAAGAATTGGCATTCCATATATGGGACTACTCTTATCNGTTTTTGCTGCTGGGTTGGTAATATCGTTTGCTCCAATAACAAAAACTGCATCAGTATTTGAAAACTCACTGTTAATTTCTTCAAGTTCAAACACTTCATCATATGGTACATTAGCTTCTGCTAACAGGACATTCATATGNCCAGGCATCCGCCCTGCCACAGGATGAATAGCATATTTAATACCAACACCATTTTTTTTTAAAATATCACACATCTCTCTTAATGCATGCTGAGCTTGTGCAACAGCCATTCCATANCCAGGAACAATTATTACATTACTAGCGTTAGACATAATGAAGGCAGCATCGTCTGGACTACCTGTTTTAACAGTTTTACCTTCATTCTTATCANTGCTTGTTCCCTCCTCTACNCCAAACCCTCCTAAAATTACACTAACGAATGATCTATTCATTCCTTTACACATAATATAACTTAGAATAGCACCAGATGCACCAACCAAGGATCCAACAATTATCAACAAATGATTTGATAAAGTGAATCCAATTCCTGCCGCAGCCCAACCAGAGTAGGAATTCAGCATTGATACGACAACTGGCATGTCAGCACCGCCGATTGGAATTATTAAAAGAATCCCAAGAGCTAATGATAAAAAAACTATTATCCAAAAAGTATCTTTTTGTGAATCTAAAGTAAACAAAACAGTCAAAGTTACTAGTGAAAGAAAAATTGCTAAATTAAGGAAATGTTGACCAAAGAAGGTTGTTGGAGCTCCACTCACAAGGCCTTGAAGTTTCATAAATGCGATAATGGAACCTGTAAAAGTAATTGCACCAATTGCTACGCCGATAGACATTTCAACTAAACTAGACGGAAAGATTTTTCCTTGATCATCAACTATACCATAACTTTCTGGTGCATAAAACGCACTGGTAGCTACAAAAACAGCTGCCAACCCTACAAGGGAGTGAAAAGCCGCAACAAGTTGAGGTAATGCTGTCATTTCTATCTTTAGGGCTATGTAAGTTCCTATTGCACCGCCAATAAGTACGCCTAAGATAATCAACTCATATGATAAAACATTTGGGTTGAATAAAGTAGTGGCTATTGCTATTACCATACCAATTATACCCATAACATTCCCGTTTCTTGCAGATTCTGGGTGTGAGAGACCTTTCAGAGCTAAAATAAAAAATATCGCAGAAATTAAATAAGAGATTGCAGTAATATTTTCTGTCATTTATCCTTCTTCTTTTCTTTTTTCTTGAACATAGACAACATACGATGAGAAACCACAAAACCTCCAAAGATATTAACTGAAGCAAGGATGGTGGCAAAAAACCCCATCAAAGAAGAAAAATTAAAATCTTCAGGACCAGCGGCTATTAAAGCTCCAACAATTATTACACTTGATATTGCATTAGTAACGGCCATGAGAGGCGAATGTAGTGCAGATGTAACCCCCCAAATCACATAGTAGCCAATAATACAGGCAAGTATAAATATCATAATGAGATTAATGATTGGATCTATATTTTCCATCTTTTATTCCTTATTACTTTAGGTTTCTGATAATACATGTTTCTTTTACTACTTCATCGTCCCAATTAAAACCATTGAATTTTCCTGATTCGCATGAATTTTTTAAGAAATTTATAACATTTTTTGAAAAAAGTCTTGATGAATCCTGAGCTACTGAAGCTGCTAAATTTTTTGGTCCAATGATCTTTACAGAATTAAAGTTTGTAGTTTGGCCATGTTTAGTTAGCTCACAATTCCCTCCAAACTCTGATGCCAAATCAATGATTATACTGCCAACTTTCATTGTTTTAACCATTTTTTTATTAATTAATCTTGGTGCTGGTTTTCCAGGGATCAATGCTGTAGTTATAACAATATCCATTTTTTTTATTGTTTCTTCTAATAATTTGGCTTGTTTTTTTTTGTATGCAGAAGACATTTCTTTTGCGTAACCACTAGATGTTTCACCGGAATCATTTGCATCATCACCCACTTCAATGAATTTCGCACCTAAACTCTCAACTTGCTCTTTAGTTGAAGATCTAACGTCAAAGGATGAAACAACAGCACCTAATCTTTTCGCGGTTGCAATTGCTTGAAGACCTGCTACTCCTGCACCAATGATAAGAACTTTTGCAGGTGCAACTGTTCCTGCTGATGTCATCATCAATGGAAAAGCTTTATTAAATTCACTTGCAGCATCAATAACCGCTTTATATCCAGATAAATTACTTTGTGAGGACAATACATCCATACTTTGTGCTCTTGAGATTCTTGGCATTTTTTCGAGTGCAAAAACATTTACTTTAGATTTTTTTAGAAGATTAAATTCCGTTTTGAATTTTTGTTCATAAAGTAATGTTAACACATTACAATTTTTCAGATATGAAATTTCATTTATTTTTTTTTGTTTAGATGGTCTTTGAATTTTAACAACTAAATCTGCATTTTTATAAAGGTCTTTGATATTAGACGAAATTTTTGCGCCATTTTTTTTATATTCCTCATCTGTAAAAGATGACTGAAGTCCAGCATTTGATTGAATAAAGACAGAGAAACCCATTTTAGTTAAGCTAGAGATACAATCAGGAGTTATACCTACTCTACTTTCGCCGTCAAATATTTCTTGAGGAATTATTAATTTCATTCGATCAACTTAACTTAATTGTTCTAATTCATCTATAAGATTTTTTATTAAATTCATACCGAGTTGCCAGAAGTTTTTATCTTTTGGATTTAATTTGAATTTTCTTAAATGTTTTTGATAATGTTCTGANCCTCCNGANCTTAAAAGGTTGAAGTACTTCTCATTAAAATTTTTGTCTCCACTTTCGTATTTNGAATAAAGAGAGTTCACCAAACAATCACCAAATGCGTAGGCATATACATAGAATGGGGAATGAATAAAGTGGGGTATATAGGCCCAAAAATATTTATAGTCACCGCTNAGTTCAATACTATTGCCCAGTGATTCCTTTTGACTTTTTAACCAAATCTGACTAATTTCTTCAGTTGTGAGTTCACCTTCTATTCTTTGACTGTGAAGATCTCTTTCAAATTTAAAAAAGGCAATTTGTCTAAAAACTGTATTTAACATATCTTCAATTTTGGATCTTAGAAGATAAATTTTCTCGTGTTTGTTTTTTGATTTTTTTAATAGTAATTTAAAAGTTAACATTTCTCCAAAAACACTTGCGGTTTCAGCGAGAGTAAGTGGTGTATCAGAAAGTAATAGTCCATTTTTATTTGCTAAATATTGATGAATTCCATGACCCAACTCATGCGCAAGAGTCATAACATCCCTTATTCTGCCTTGAAAATTAACTAGAATCCTTGGACTACAACTTGGAACTGTAGGGTGGGAAAACGCACCAGAAGTTTTACCTTTTTTTATTCCNGCATCAATCCAGTTTTTATCAAAAAATAATCTTACAATNTCCCCAAACCTGGGATCAAATGAATTATATGACTCTATCACTGTATTCTTTGCTTCTTTCCATGAAATTTTAAATTCTTTTGTACCTGGATAAGGAGCGTTTCTGTCCCAATATTTAAGAATTTTATCACCAAAAAATTTAGTTTTATATTTATAATACCTGTGACAAATTTTNGAATAATTNTCTGTTGTACTTTTNACCAATGAATCAACATCTTCNTTTTCAATCTGATTAAGNAAATGTCTTGAAGATTCTGANTACTTAAAACCTCTTATATTTTTGTTAATATCTAGATCTTTAGAGATTGTGTTAATAATAAACGTAAAATTAAAAATATTCTTTTTTAAGGTATCTCCAAAAACCTCAGCNGCCTCCTTTCTTACTTTTCTATTTGTAGAAGAAAGTAGATTAAGTATTTCAGTTTCTGATAACTCTTTATTCTTAAATTTAAATTTTAATCTAGTCATACTTTGATCGAAAAATTTCACCCATGCAGATGAACTTGTAAGAGACTTTTCGACTAAAATTTTTTCATTATCTTCAGATTTTTGGAATTTCTTGAATTTTTTGTGATTTTTTATCCAACTTTTATATTTGGAATCATTAAATAAAGAAAGCTTTTTTTCACTTAAATTATTGAGCTCGATNCTATAAAATATTATAGCCTTTTCTATATCAGACAATGATTCTTCTATAAATTGATAAAATTTTTTTTTCTTTTCATTCAGCTGGTCTGTACAGTATGTCAAGTAAGCAAAGCTTTTGATTTTTTGAACGAGCTCTTCGATTTTTTCGTAATCAATTAATGTCTGAAGCAGATTTTCACTTGACAATATGCTAAGTTTGCCCTTGAAACTAGATGAAAATTTTTTTGTCTTTTTTTTTAGGGTTTTGATATCTTTATCTATTTCAGTTGAAGTAAAAGATGGATAAAATTCGGNGAGATTCCACGATGGCAANGTCATAGCTATAAAATTTATTTTTAAAAGTTAATATTTTTTGTATCTTTATAAAATGAATAAAAAAAAAGAAATTACAAGTATTTTAAAAAGATTAAATAACTTACCCTATTTATTGAAGTTTTGGGCAAAGAAGAAACCAAATCAAAAATTTTTATATAACAAAAATTACAATGGTGATTGGGTGGGTAAAACATTTATCGAAATCTCATCCGATATCAAGAAAATAATGAACTACTTTAATGCTTGTGGACTTCAAAAGGGAGACAGAGTTTTAATATTATCAAATAATAGAATTGAATGGGTGGANTTTGATATAGCAACGATGACAATGGGTGGAATAACCGTTCCTAGTTTTGTTACAAATAATATTCATGATAATGAGTTTATAATAAATGATTGTAATCCTAAAATNATAATTTTAGAAAATGAAAATATTTATAAGAAAAATCTATCTATTTTTAAAAATAAACAAGATAGAGTTATCACAATCGATAAATCTAAAAAATTTTTATATTACGATCGAATTATTTCAGAAAATAACGAAAATAATAACTTATATAAAATTACGTCTGATGATATTTCTTCAATTATATATACATCTGGCACCACCGGCAATCCAAAGGGTGTGGTGCTAACTCACAAATCAATAATTCATAATCTACAAGCAGCAGAGGAACTGATTAATGATTTCAATCTTGATGAAGAGAGGTTTTTATCCTTCTTACCTCTTTCTCATTCTTATGAAAGAATGGCAGGATTGTATTTCCCACTGACAATTGGTGCAAAAATTTATTTTTGTAGNTCCACAAATAAGCTCTTGAAGGAACTAAAAGAAGTTAAACCAACGATTTTCTCNGCAGTTCCAAGGTTATATGAAAATATTTTTAAAAAAATAAAGTCTCAAATTTATCAATCAAACATTTTTATTTCTTTTTTTCTTCACAATGTATTTAAATACATTAAGAAAGATAAAATTAGTTTCATTAAAATTTTTTTGGCAAGAGTTTTTATAAAATTTGTTTTAGAAAAACGAATAAAGATAATTCTTGGGGGNAAAACTAAAGTTCTGATATCCGGTGGTGCAGCTCTTAACCCAGAGGTTGGAAAATTTTTCAACAAGTTAGGTTTAAATCTTTTACAGGGATATGGACAAACAGAGGCCTCTCCTCTAATTAGTTGTAACAGAAAATATTCAAACGATCCAAAAACAGTTGGTAGTGTTGTTAAAGGAGTNAAAATAAAAATTTCTAAAGAGGGAGAAATTTTGATTAAAGGAAATAATTTGATGCTTGGTTATTGGAATAATTTATCTCTNACAAGAAAAACAATAAGAAANGGATGGCTTTGTACTGGTGATCTTGGTTTTTTAGATAGTAGTGGAAGAATAATAATTAATGGTAGAAAAAAAGATCTTATTGTAACTTCCGGTGGTGATAATATTTCGCCACAAAAAATTGAAACTATGTTTTTAGAACATAATAATATTGAACATGTTGCTATTTATGGGGATAACAAACCATATCTTGTTGCCTTGATATTCGTAGAAAAGAAAAATAAAAAAATTGAAAAAGACCTAAAAATATTTTTTTCTGAAATAAACAAGAAACTCAATAGCATAGAAAGAATTCGGAAATTTTTAATTTTAAAAAAAAAATTATCNTANAAGGATGGTTTCATTACNCAAACTTTAAAAATAAAAAAAAATAGGGTTTTTGCTCATTATAAANGNGAAATCCAGANTCTNTATTCAANATTATAATATTTTTTATACCATTTAACAAACTCTTGGATACCTTTTTCAATTTTTGTTTTTGGATTAAATTTAAGATCTTTTNNACTTTCCTTAATATNGGCATAAGTTTTNGGNACATCTCCTGGTTGAATTGCAATAAAATTTTTTTTTGCCTCTATTTTTAGAGTGTTTTCAATGACATTTATAAAATCTAACAAAACTTCTGGGTTGCTATTACCNAGATTATAAATTTTATGTTTGATCTTTTTTTTTAATTTGATTGCTCCAAGTATCCCATNTGCGATGTCACTGACATAAGTAAAATCTCTACGCATGTTACCAAAATTATAAACATCAATTTTTTTCTTGTTTATGATATTTTTAGTGAATATAAAAGTTGCCATATCTGGTCTTCCCCATGGCCCGTAAACAGTAAAAAATCTCAAACCAATACATTTGATATCAAATAAATGCGAGTAACATTCTGCAATCAATTCAGAGGATTTTTTTGAGGCAGCATACAAAGAAATTGGTTTGTCAACTCTTTGTTCTGGAGAAAATGGCATTTTTTTATTGCCACCATAAACTGATGACGAGCTCGCATATATGAATTTTTTTACATTATTTTTTTTTGCTAATTCAAGCAGATTAACTTGACCAAGTACATTTGCATTTATGTATGAATAAGGATCCTTGAGTGAATGCCTTACACCAGCTTGAGCTGCAAGATTTATTATTACGTCAATTTTTTCTTTTGAAAAAACTTTAATTAAATTTTGATCTTCTATATTTTTTTTAAAAAATTTGAAGTTACTAAATTTTCTTAAATTTGAAAGTCTATCTTTTTTTAGACCTACATCATAATAGGAGTTGATATTGTCGATTCCAATAACCTTGTATTTTTTTCTTAAAAGAAGAAGACATGTATGAAATCCAATAAAACCAGCNGCTCCGGTTAACAGAATCTTCATCTATTTAATTGGTTTCTGGTATTTTTTTTTCCATTCTTCATAATCCATACCATAAATCTCTGATCTGACGTCATTATAATCTAAGTCTAATTCTATTTTTTTTGCTTCTTCAACCATCCACTTAGAAAGACAATTTCTGCAAAATCCTGCTAAATTCATAAGATCAATATTTTGAAGATTTGTATTCTCTTGGAGATGTTTAACTAAACGTCTGAATGTAGCAGCTTCAAGTATTTCTTTTGTTTTTTTTTCAGTCATTCACAAATACACTTAGAGGTTCTGATAAAAGTTTAATGTATTTTTTAATTCTTTTTTGATTACAAAGCAAATCGTTTCTTATTTCCAAGGCAATATTATTTAATTCGCCATTTCTTGAATGTCTATCCAAAGTATAATTATAAAAAAATCCAGAGTAAGGATAATTTCTTCCAAAAGTTATATTTTTTTTTATAAAATTATTTTGTATTGAGATAAACATATTAATATTTTTGTTCCAAAGCAGACCAACTTTTAGACCCCTTGTAGTTCCTTTATATCTTTTGGAGAAGGTGTGAATGGCTACTAGTGCTACATGATTATAATCTCTTTGCTTTCTTTTAATAAATTGTTCCAAAGAATTATGGTAGGGATTGTAAATTTTTTTTATTCTTTCTTTTTTTTCTTGAATGCTTAGGTTTAGGTTGCCAAAAATTTTAATGTTATCAGATTGCTCAACTATTAATTCTAAAGAATCTAACGGTCTATTTGGATCTATTATTAATCGAGAAAAATTTGATAAAAAGCAACTCTGCTCTAATTTTTTGGTCAATCCAATAGTCAACTCTCGTGCTCCAATATCCCATGAAATATGGGAATTAATGTATTTAGGTGACAACCCAAGATTCTTATAATCTAATGGGATATTTTTGGATGCATGATCACAAATAAAAATAATATGTTTTTTTTTTCTATTTTTTTTATCAAATTCCTTTATCTTAAATATATCATTCATCAACTAATAATTAACAAATTTTTATGAAACCAACCATAATTAATTAATAAACAAATGCTTAGAAAAAGAAATACTAAAATAATTGCAACCCTTGGCCCCACTTCTTCTACACCTCTAAAAATTCATTCACTTTTTCAGGCAGGAGCAGATATTTTTAGACTTAATTTTAGTCACGGATCCCATGAAGATCACAGAAAAAGGGTTTATCATATCAGACAATATGAAAAAAGAATTGGGAGGCCTATAGCAATTTTAGGAGATTTACAGGGACCAAAAATTAGAATTGGGACATTTAAAAATACTTATGTGAACCTTAAAAATAACCAAAGATTTGTATTAGACTTAAACCCTAAACCAGGAGATGAAAAAAGAGTTTTTTTACCTCATCCAGAAATATTTAGGTCTGTTAAAAAGAATAAAAAGATTTTGATAGATGATGGAAAAATTATTCTAAACACATGCAAGACAAGCTCATCAAAAATAATTACTGAAGTTGTGAATGGAGGTAAAATTTCAAATATGAAAGGAGTAAATATTCCTGAAACATTTATAAAAGTTTCCTCTCTAACAAAAAAAGATATAAAAGATCTGGAGTTTTGTTTGGACTTAAGTTTTGATTATGTAGCACTCTCCTTCGTCCAAAAAGCCAAGGACTTAATTGATTTAAAAAAACATATAGGCGATCAAACTGGAATTATGGCAAAATTTGAAAAGCCTTTAGCGATAAAAAGAATGGCAGAAATTCTTTATCATGCTGATGCCGCAATGGTTGCTAGAGGCGACCTAGGTGTTGAAATGCCTCCCGAAGAGGTTCCTATAATTCAAAAAAGAATCGTACAGTCTTGCAGGGACTTTGGAAAGCCAGTAGTTGTTGCTACTCAAATGCTCGATTCAATGATAAATTCGCCTTCTCCAACTAGAGCAGAAGCTTCCGATGTGGCTACTGCAGTGTTCGATGCTGCGGATTGTTTAATGCTCTCAGCCGAAACTGCTTCAGGAAAATTTCCGATTGACTCAGTTAAAATTATGGATCGTATAATTAGAGGTGTTGAGAGTGACATTTCTTACAGACAAATTTTAGAGAGCAAGAAAATTAACTTAGAAAGAACTACCTCTGATGCAATTAGTGCCGCAGCATCACAAGTTGTAAAAACTGTATTGGCCAAAGCTATCTTTACGTATACAAGAACAGGAGCAACTGCAATAAGGGCTGCAAGGGAAAGGCCAACTGTTCCAATTATTGGTCTATCACCAGAAAGAATGACAGCAAGACAACTTGCATTGATTTGGGGAGTTCATACTATTCATGCACTCGAACCAAAAAGTTTTTCAGGAATGATTGAAAATGCATGCGGGTTAGCAAAAAAAGAGGGGATTGTAAAAAAAGGAGATTTCGTAGTTATAACTGCAGGTGCTCCTATTGGGGTCTCTGGATCAACTAATAATCTTCGCATTGCAAAGATAAGTTAGCCCTGCCTAGCCTTGAATCTGGAGTCAGTCTTGTTGATAACATACAATCTGCCTTTTCGTTTCACAACTCTGCAATCTCTGTGTCTAAGCTTAGCTGACTTTATGGATCTTAAAACCTTCATAATAAATAATTTAAACATGAAATTAAATGATTCTAAAAATTTGTCAATC
>PARN01000028.1 GCA_002711515.1 Rickettsiales bacterium
ATAATTCTTCCGAGGCTTGTCTTCTAATTTTTAAATTAGATAGTTGTTTGAACTCTTGTTCCATTCTTTGTTTAATTTTTACATTTAGTTTTTCAAGATTGTCTTCACCCAACTCTTTGGCAAGTTTTTCATCAACAGAAATATTTTTAACCCTTTTCTGTATATCTTTGATATTGAGTTGAAACTCTGCATTTTTTCCCGCAATATCTTTCAATCTATAATCCTCTGGAAATGTAACTTTTATTGTTTTTTCTTCATTGACTTCAAGCCCAATCATCTGATCCTCATACCCTGGAATATATTTATTGGAGCCCAAAACAACAGTTTCGTCTTTTCCACTGTTACCCTCAAAGTCCTTACCGTCTATTTTGCCTAAATAATCAAACAAAATTAAATCTCCTTTTATAGATTTTCTTTTTTTATCTAATGGTGCAAATCTTTCATGATTTTTTGCTATATCGTTGAGTGTATTGTCCAAGTCGGTTTGTTTGATATCTAAAATTGATTTTTCCAATATAATCTTAGTTATATCGAAATCTGGAACATTCGGCATCTTTTGAAAATTTACTTTTAAAACTAAATCTTTTCCTTCCTCAAATTTTTCTACATTCACATCAGGTTGAACAGATGGCCTTATTTTTTTCTTTATTACGGCTTCATTAAGACTCTCGTTTATGACTTTGTCTAATACATCAGGCAAAACAGAACTTGAATACCTTTTCTTTATTAAATCCATCGGTACTTTTCCTGGTCTAAATCCAGGCATTTTGACATTTTTAGAAATTTCAAGGAATTTGGTTTCGAGTTGGTCGGTAATTTTTGTTGATGGTATTGTTAAAATCCACTCAATATCAAGGCCTTTACTCGGTTTTTCATCAATTTTCATAAAACAATCCTTTGGTACGGGCGGAGGGACTTGAACCCACACAGCTAAAAGCTACTAGAACCTAAATCTAGCGCGTCTACCAATTCCGCCACGCCCGCAAAAAAAACACTTATAAACAACAACATTATTAAATTTAAATCAATTATTATTTTTAATGAGAGATAAAACAGTTGGAATCGAAGATAAAAAATCTTCTATTATAACATTTTTTTTTATTTTTGATAATTTTCCATTTATCCACAAGGATGTTTGAATTGCAGATTTAAAATCCATTTTTTGAGCTAGAAAACCTGCAATTAACCCACAAAGCATATCTCCAGTTCCTGCTGTAGCAAGAGTTTGTGTAGCATTGTTATCAATGAATACTTCTTTATCTGGAAAAGTAACAACTGTATCATTACCCTTAAATAAAACCGTATTATTTATATTTTCAGATGCTTTCAGAGAACTCTTGATTTTATCTTTATCAGGAAAATTGAATACTCTTTTAAATTCTCCCTCATGAGGAGTAACCACGATATCTTTTTTTTTTGTTAACAAATTATAAAATTCTACTTTGTGGTTTTTGAAAATACTTATTGCATCTGCATCGATTACAATCGGTCTAGTAAATGTTTGAATGATTTTAATTATTTCAGATTTTCTAACAGACCTCCCAAGTCCAGGCCCGATAACCAATACATCTTTATTTTCTAGAAGATTAAAGTTGAACTCTTTCAAAATAGTTCCAGGGTCAATACTATTATAAAATTTTAAATATCTTTTTATAACTGCAATTGTTGACAAACCGGCCCCAACTTTTCTTGCACTTATTGCAGCAATTCTTGAGGCACCAGACATTTCTCCTCCAATAACCAACACATGACCTTTTTTATATTTATTTGTATTGATTCCGAATTTTGGAACTTTTTTTACAAAAAGATTTTTTCTTATTAAGGAAACTTTTGGAGAACAGTCTTTCGGAGGTTTGAGCCCAAGATCTAAAAAAATCAAATCACCACAAAAACTTTTAGATGGTAATAAAAAATATGCAGGTTTGTTTAATCCCATCACTATTGTTTTGGAAGCATTAACAACGCAAGAAGAAATCTGACCATTGTTACCATTTACTCCACTCGGCACATCAACTGAAATAATTTTTTTTTTTGAAATATTTATCAATTTAATGATTTTTTCAAAATCTCCTTTTATTTTTCTGTTCAAACCAGTCCCAAAAATACAATCAATAATCAAATTATTTTTGCTAACTTTCTTATTCAATTCTTCAAAACATATGTTATTTTTGTTAGAATTATTGATAATAAATTTTTCTACCTTAACTTTTCTCGATTTTAGATAACCAAAAGCATTAATACCATCCATACCATTATTACCTTTTCCACAAATGAATAAAATTTTTTTCGATGAAAAATATTCATAAAGATAGTTGGCTATTTTTTCTCCAGCAATACTCAGAATTTTTTTTTGTGAATATTTTCTTATAAAATTATTTTCTGATTCAATAATTTGTTGTAATGTAAAAATTCGATCTTTTACCACAATTTAAAATATGATTAAAAAAATAATTTGTATATTTATATTTTCTTTTTCTTTTAGTCATTCCACTGAAATCAAATTAAAATCATTGATAATGTTAAAAGANAAAATTCCNAATGAATGTGGAATTNNTATAAGCATTTTTGATAATAATGAGAAAACTGATTTAAGAGTTTCAATAAAAAAAAATCAATCCAATACNACAACAAACTTTTTTGCTAAATCTAATTNTAATGTCAATTTTTACGACATCNNTACNGAAAGTGAGTCAATATCAAANATTATAAAAGNCTCAAATANAAATGCAGACTATTANGAAATTGAANCCGAAACNGATCAAAATNGAACNAANCAATTCTTCCAAGAACTCATAATAAGCGGAGCAAAAGTTTTTNTTAATAAAAAACAATATGAAGTTATTGGCCCTATTGATTCTAAAGTAAGGTTAGAGTATCTTTTTTGTACAGGTGAAATGTTTCTTCCCAACTATGAAGCAAACCAAAATGAATAAAATTACTTCTCAACAAATCAAAGAACTTTTTTCACTTCCTCTAGCTGAATTAATTTTTAGGGCTCAAAAAGTGCATAATGAGAACTTTAAAAAAGGCGATGTNCAATTAGCGTCTTTGATATCAATCAAAACTGGAAGNTGTCCTGAGGATTGCAAATATTGCCCTCAATCTGCTCACTACAATGTTGATTTAAAGAAAGAAAATCTAATTGACGTTTCTGAAGTGGTAAGAGCCGCAAAGTTAGCAAAAGAAAATGGGGCTCACAGATTTTGTATGGGTGCAGCTTGGAAAAAATTAAAAGATGGCAAGGATCTTGATTCGGTTATTGAAATGATTAAAGAGGTAAAGTCTCTTAATCTAGAAGCATGNGTCACATTAGGNTCAATNACGAANGATCAGGCTCAAAAATTAAAAAATGCTGGTTTAGATGCATACAATCACAATATAGATACCTCNCCAGACTTTTATAAGAAAATTATTACAACAAGAACCTTTGATGAAAGGCTTGAAACTATCAAAAATGCTAGGAATGCAGGAATAAGTGTGTGTTCTGGGGGGATTATAGGTATGGGTGAATCTTGGACTGATAGAGCAGAAATGCTTGAGGTACTTGCTAATCTGGAACCTCAACCAGAAAGTGTTCCTATTAACGCCCTNGTTCCAGTGGAAGGAACTCCTCTACAAAACCAGCAAATTATTGAACCCTCAGAAATGATCATCATGATTGCAACAGCAAGAATTATTCTTCCTAAATCAAGAATAAGATTATCCGCTGGAAGGAAATATTTAACTAGTGAAACACAAATGCTTTGTCTTTTGTCAGGAGCCAACTCAATTTTTTATGGCGACTCTCTACTCACTACAAAAAATAATGATATGGAAAAAGATAAAGAGCTTATTTCGAAGTTTAAAGAAATTAGCCAATCTGAATTAAAAGAGTTAATTAACAAATACCTGATAATATTTACCAATAAAGCTTCACCATTAAATCATTANTTTTTTNTGCAAAATCCTAAAATTAAAATGTTGGTCTAATTTTTGCAAATATCGATTGCAGTTAATTTTAAAATAACAATATAAGGAAAATGTCAAGATACTTTAAGAGCGTAAACAAAGGAAGCGTCCAACTAGATGTTTTTTATGGCTGGGACATTGACGTCAAAGAATGGTTCATAGACATAAAAATGACAGGATTTTCTGGCGGTAATCTAGTCCAATGGTTTAATTCTGAAAAAAACTACCAAGATACTCTCAAAAATATACTAGTCTAGCTTCATTAACCATTCATTGAAATGTTTAATGTAGTCTTACACGCCCCAGAGATTCCTCCAAATACTGGAAACATAATNAGACTTTGCTCTAATACTGGTGCAAAGCTCCACATTATTGAACCGATCGGATTTGATTTAAACGAAAAGTCTCTTAGAAGAGCTAATTTAGATTATAGATTAAATTCTGAAATTAAAATCTACAGTGATGTTGATTCTTTTATTTCTAAAAACACTGATAAAAAAATGTTTATTGTTACAAAATTTGGGAAATCGAGATACGATTCTATAGCTTATAACTNTGGAGATTATCTTATNTTCGGTTCCGAGTCATCTGGAATACCAAAAGAGTCATTAGATAAATTTGTGCTCGCAAAAACAGTTTTCTTACCAATGTTTCCAAATAATCGAAGCGTAAATCTTGCAAATGCAGTCTCAATTTGNGTTTACGANGCTTGGCGACAAAATAATTTTTTATTATCTTAAAATAATAAAATAAACATCATTACTAGTAAGCNTGTCTTCAAAATGCTCAACNTTTTTAAATTTTNTTCTCAAAAGAGATCNCATNGAGTTAATATCCGNATAAAAAATATTATTTTTGATTTTCTTAAAATTAGAAACTTGAAAATTTACTATAATTCCAAGATTACACATCNTAAAACATTCAACTAAATTTTTAATAATATAACTTTCCCATAGACCTAAATCATCTACGACAGCATAATTATATGTACCTGAAATAATGCAAAAATCGCATTTTTTTTGAGGAAAATTTGAAACTTCGAATAATTTATCAGTGAACCTCTTNTTACAAAATTTTATTATCTCAGGATTTATGTCATACCCTTTGTATGAATAATTACTTTTATTTTCTTTAAGAAATTTAAGAAACTCTCCATANCCGCAACCAATATCCGCAATTTCTAATTTTTTTAANGAAGAATATCTAAAAAGAAGTTTAAAAATAACTTTAAATCTATTGTATTGAGAGGTTTTTGAGTTCCAAAAAACTCCCATTGGTGTAAAACCAAATCTTTTAATATTTCTTNTGTAANTTTTTATTAATTCATAATTAATTAANTTTGNTATGACTCTCATCAACATCTTAAACTAAAATTAGATTGAATAATAAAATATAATATTTAATTATAATCAAACATATTTCTAAAAAAGAAAGAAAGCTATGAAATTAATAAAATTTGCCATTAAAAACGCATTCATTACGGGTGCATTAACCGCAGGTGCCTTTATAACAGGTGCTACGATCGGTTTGTTTGTTAATAAAGAAAAAATTGTTAATAAACTAAAGAAATCACAGTTTAAAAAAAATAAAAGTGCTTCTATTGAATAACTTGAATTATTCTTAACACTTATTATTTTAACATTAACGAAAGGATAAACTATGATGAAAATCTTATCTGCTATTTCTTTTTCTCTTATGATTACTCTAGGAAGCTTTGAAGTTTCTGCAAACCATTGNGGCGGAGGTCATAAAGAAATCAAAGAAACTAAAGAGACTACTGAAGACTCAACTAAAACTTCAGATAAAACTAATTAAGATGGATGCAGGGATTTATCTTCCCTGCNCCATTCAATNACANTTTTCATCTTTATCAAGCTCTGTCTTTCTAANCGGCATNGNATCTATNATTTCAAAATAATACNCNATNTCCTTNATTTNATCTCCTTCAAACTTTAACATNCCATCATATCCGATCAACATAACTTTCGAAACCATTTCTATATTGAGAGTGTTTTCNTTTTTATCTGAAAATATATCAAACAAATTATTNGATCTTATCGTATAAATTTTTAGCTTACGGTTATTTATCTCGCATCTATACAAATCAACTTGATTCTTAAGATTTGTTTTTTCTTTAGAATCTGTTTTGATGATTAACAATCTATTTTGCCAAAGATATTTATTTTCCTTGAGTAAATTAGGCGAAATTCTCTTGTGGTGGTGAACGCTATATAAATGATTTGAAGAAAACAAAACTAATACAACTGTGACTNAANAAAATATTATTNCCCTAAATTTAAAAAATTTCATTTTNCCTATTTTATTAAACATAATCCACANTATAATTAANNAAATTTAAANTTTTTTACACTTAAAATATAGATGNAAAAATATAGATTNCTGATTTTTGCAGTAATCATGTCATTTTGTACAAGTACTACAGTTTCTGCTGTAATTATTTTTTTTAATGTAAAAGAAGGAATATTTTTAGACTTGTGGATCGATAGACTAATTGTTGCATGGCCAACAGTCTTCTTAGGAATATTATGTTTTGTTCCAATGATTAACAAATTCTTAGATAAATTCACAAAAAATTAATTTTAGTTTAGATAAGTTATATAATTTAACCGAGTCTTTGGATTGCCTGATTTATTTTTTTAAGAGTATTTGTCCTTACTTTAATTTAAGGAATTTTTATTTTATTCTTATGATTTAATTTTTTCTAAATTTTATCATTGATTTATATTAGGCACTTTTTTTGCAGCAGAATACAGTAAATGGAAAATCTTCAATATATTGGTAAAGTTGATTCAAAACATGGCATTATAAATTTTTGTCATAACGACATTTTCATGGGTTTAGCTATCAGAGAATATGGAGAGTATTCTGAGATTGAATTAACTTTAATGTCGAAATTTATTCAATCAGGAGATTATGTTTTTGATATTGGAACAAATATTGGTTGTTTTTCAATACCATTTTCCAAAAAGGTGGGAAAAGAAGGAAAAATTTTTAGTTTTGAACCACAAAAGTTTTTATTCAGTTTATTAAAAAAAAATATTGAGGATAATAGAATTTATAATATTGAACCATTTTCTTTTGCTGTAGGTAAAAAACCATCTTACTTGATCCTTGATGAGTTCGATTATTCTAAAAATGGTAATTTTGGTGGTGTTACTTTATCAGAGAAGTATGACAACGCAAATTGTGCAGAAATAATCAAAAAAGGTAAACATAAAGTAAAAGTAGTAACTCTGGATAATTTTTTACGCATAAAAAAGTGTGATTTTATAAAGATAGACGTTGAGTTGATGGAACTGGATGTATTAAAAGGTGGAAAAAATTTCCTTGAAAAATTCAGACCTATTTTGTGGATTGAAAATCATTATGAGACTAAACAAAATAACCAAATTAATGAATATTTAATAAGAAATGGATATTCGCCATATTGGGTTGTAAGCCGACTATTTAATCCCGAAAACTATTTCATTAATAACCAAAATTATTTTAAAGATACGGTTACAATAAATACTTTGGCTATCCCTAATGAAAAAGTTAGTAAATATAATATCAAGGGCCTAGATAAGGTTATAAGTTCTAGGACAAAGCCCAAAAAAATAATTACGACTACAAGTGGAGTTTGTTAAAAAGTTATTCTTATCAACTTTATTTAATTTATAGATAATGTTATATTTTAAAATTATTGTGAAAGGGGGTGGGGTCCTCGGAAAACTATTCGATTCAAGCCTTAAACTTGATTGATGGGTTGATAGCAGATTATGAATTAACATTGAAAAGTATTCGGCGAGATGATGTGACAATCAAAGAGCTGAAAAAACTAAGATTTTCAATCAACAATCGTTTAAGGAAAATTTCAGATATAGCTGAAATTAAAAATGACCATACTAACAATTGTTTCAAGCTTGTAGTATTTAATGAAGAGTATAACGAATTAATTTTCTCAGAGTTAGACGAACTAAAGCTTGAATATAAATTATCTGGCCAATTCATAATTATTAAAAAACCAAAGTATAATTTCAATCAATTGATGACAATTGTTGATGATGTTGAAAAGAAAAAAAATAGGATTTTATCTAAATGTATGAAAGCCAAGCTTGATCCTGTAATGAGAGCAAAAAATGCTCTAGAAAATGAATTCATTGATATTGCAGTACAAAGAGAAACATCTAATAATTGTCAAAAGATTTTTGAACAAAAAGAAGAGAGGATTGATAAGATTACACTAGAAAAAATAAAAATGCTTTTGGGAAAAGAATTCTTTGATAGATATCTTGAAGAAAACAGTTAAAGAAAAAAAAAGCCTGACAATAGTCAGGCTTTTCAAATATGAATATCTGTAGAAAAACTACTTCTCAGCGCAAGCGTATGAGTTGATTTCAAGACCCACAGAAATTTCTGAAATTGTTGGTTTTGTCCAAGCCATTGTAAACTCCTTAAAAGTTAATATTATTGATTTTAATATATCCTAATATTATTAACTAAATCTGATTAGAATATTCATCTTTTGTTAATATTAATTTTTTGCTATAAATTTCACTTAATTATTAAAATTTAAAAATTATCCTATATCTTAAATATATTCAAATTTAGAACTCAATTTTTAATTATGAAAAAGACTAGCATATTTATTATTTTTTGTTTTTTACCTATATTTACAATTACTTCGAAAAACCTTGAACAAAGACCGTTAAGTGAATTTATAGAATTAAATTCAGGGAATGATATTTCTCTTGATAAAAAAGATTTTTCTAAAAATCTTATATATGAATCAACAAGATGTTCTGCATTATATGCATGGATTGCGTCAGTTTCCTCAGAACTAAATAATGACAAAGCAAGAAAATTAGAAAAGAAATCGACTTTTAATTCAAAATCACTTACAGGACTTGCCCTGCAGACTTATCTAGCTGATGCAATAAAACCAATAACAATAAAAGAAGCTAATCTAAAAATAAACAATATGCTTGAAGACAAAATAATGAAATATCAGAAGGATGGACAATTATTATATAATAGAAACAATAAGTATATAAGTGATTACATAAAGGATGATTTAGAAATTTGTAATATTATGATTGAAGCTTATAAAGAAACTTTTTAAGCTAGTTTAAATTTTCTGCAGGTGATGGTCCTTTCATACTTAGAACCTCCTCCATTTTTTCTGACATTTCTGATTTACCAGTTCTACTGTCACCAATCATTGCAACTGTAATATCNACCTCATTAGTATCCTCTGGTAAAGACTTGAGCTTTTCAACAGCCGCTTTCTTAATTAAATTGATCATATCTCTTGCAGCTCTCTCTGGTCCTTCATGCTCAACTAATTCACGATCATTAAAACCGCATTTCTTTAGTTTGGCATCTGTATTTTCTCCATAAACACCAGCCATCAGCATACTATGAGCTACCCCGATTATCATCTTACCACTATCAACTCTGTCTTTGATAATATCGAAGAACTTTTTTTCGATTTTTTTAAACTTTTCACTAAGGTCAGCGTGNTCCGGGAGATCATTCCAATCTTTATCCTTTAAAAGCGGAAAGGGGTTGGCCCAATAACTTATTTCTACTTTTCCTCTATGAGTTTGAGTGCTGCCTGCTGCCACTCTGGCACCTTTTCTAAAGTGATCAAGCGCATCATCAACTGTCATATCTACGCTCATACATGACTTTCCAGGTTCTATAAGATCGTAGTTATTTAAATATAAAAGAATATCTAGTTCTGAACCCGTGGAGACTTCAGTATAATCAGTAACTGGAACGATTTGTCTCGCATTAGTTCCAGCATGTTTGTTGTAACCAATTTCTCTACCTTCCATTTGCATCTTTGTATAATCACTAAAGCCATCTAAACATGCAAAAGCTCCGGTTTCTGTTCCAAAGAAATACGGTATATTACCGTTTCCATTTTTAGAAACAATTTTATTATTATCAAAAAGTGAAGCTCTTCCCATATCATCAGCTTTAATAAAGGAATCAGATATATAAGGTTCATTTGTTTTGGAATCAAACCTCACTACATATCTAGTGCACCCACAATGTAATGGTAAGTGATCATTTAAAATGCATAATACATTGTGTAAAGTGAGGATAGGTTTTTTTCCATATCCAAAATACTTACAGTCTTCTAAATTAGGAATTAAACCAACTAAAATTTNATTTTCTTTATCGTANTGATAACCCAAATCAGACATATCTGAATTAGGGCAACCAAAAATGAACACCCCATCTGGTTTGCTACCAGCAAGTTTTCTTACTTTAGAAAAAGGAAATAAGTTTAATAGGCCAGGCTCAAGCTCTATACAACCTCTCGACTTATGAATATAAGCTACTATNTTCCATTGACCTACTTCNAAAGGAATAGCAACATATTCACTAGATTTAAAATTTTTATCTTTGTAGGGGTTATGATCTAACGCAAAAAAAGGAAATGCTCTTTTATTAGCATGGGTTGTNTAATGAATGCCTGTTCTCATGTCAGCATGAGTGGTAAGTGGAACCTCATTTAACTTAGAATATGCTTTAGGTAAATCAATACTTGTTCCAGAAATCTCACCACAAGTGACATTGGGTTGACACTCTAAGCCTTGACTGCGNCTGACACCAATACTAAAATCNACCTTGGTTAAGAGAAGCCTTCTTGTTTCTAAAATTAAATCAGTTAACTTATTAGCTCTTTGAGAAATTCTGTCTTTAATTGACTCGGCACTTTCTTTGGAGTTTAAAATATCATCGTGAAGCTTTATTAATCTAGTATAGGACTTTTTTCTATAATGNTGAAATAAACCCTCTAAAAATCTAATGCTTTCTTTGAATTTTGCAATTTCGTCCTCAAGTAGGTTATCAATTTTAAGTATTTCAATAAAAATATTTGGTTGTATTTTCTCAACAAATTCGATTTTATGAATCACTTCCTCTTTTTGATCTGAATTTTTTCTTGATTTAAGTTCTTTTAAAAACTGTTTTTTATAAATATTTAAATACTTTAAAAAAGCGTTGCTGTTCAAAAGCTCCAAAGGAGTTTTACAGGTATCTCTAATTTCAAGAATTTCTTCCATAGTCTATTAATTTCAAGTAATTTATAGAAAATAATCTTTAAAAATTCAACAATTTTTTAAATGTTTGAATTGCGCACCTTTTTAAAAAGGATAAAATTATTAGATTCCTTAAGGTTGGATTGGTATATTTAGGTGTTATTAATGTTAAAGATATTTTTTTTAGAGTGCAAATTATAAGTGAGGGCTAAAAATTAAAAACNAATCTTCCTGCTAAGCTATGAGCAGTGAAGTCATCCGAGTAATTTTCGATCCCAGAGTCAATGAAATTATATCCATATTCTGCTTGAATATAGGAGACCGATGAGAGTGAGTAATTTAATCCTGTTTTGAATTTAGTGGTGAAATTTGTAAAATCCTCGTCATAAGCAAATCCAGATGATCCACCTATAGACTTTACTTCATCATTATGATTTGTAAAGCCAATACCTCCCCCGACTATTAATTCTAAATTTTCTACAATATCAATATCTACAGATGGACCAAAAATCATAGAGAATGCTGAAATACTCCCATCAACTTCGTATGAACGATTAGCTGTCCCAGTAAATGTAGTTCCACCTGACGTCGCTGTTCCCGCAACTGTTATGTTAACTTGATCATAATCAAAGTTTGAATAAGCAATTTCAGATTCCAATGAAAAGAATTCATTATATCTATATCCAAGAATCCCTGAAAGTTGATAACCATTGTCAAATTTAAAGGTTCCAGCTAAGTTTGCAGAGATATTTACGCCATTTACAATACCAGCTTCCGTCTTTTTTATATCTACATCCTCAGGCATCAGAATCCCAGCACCAAAACCTAAATAAAATTTATCATTTAAGTTGAAAGTATCTGACTTAAGGTTATGGGGTAGAATGAAGCTTAGAGAAAATAAAATGACTGCACTTTTTTTAATCATGATCAACAAATAAAATCTTATCATAGTCTAAAAAATGGTAATGTCAATAAGTTATCCACAAAAATTAAACTGTGGATAATTGTATTTTTTTAACAGAAATTATTTATAATTTGTTTTTTGCATCGTTAACTATTTTTATTCAATGTTTTCCCTTTTTTTACACACAGTCATATTCTATAATTTTATTTTACTCATAATATTAATTAGATTTTTATCTCACTTTACGATGTTCTAAAAAAAATTAAGTTTATGCAAAATTACTATCATATCCTTGGCCTTTCATTTGAATCTAAACCTGAACCTTCGTTGATAAGAGCAGCATATAAAGCNCTTGTAAAACTTTATCATCCAGACGTATTCAGCGGTGATAGAAAAAATCTAAAAAGAAAAATCAATGAAATCAATGAAGCTTTTGATGTGTTAAGCAATCCTGAAAAAAAGATTAANTATGATATTGATTTAAAAAAATTCCAAAAAAATAATTCAGCTGATCTTTCGCAAGAAAAATTTGAAGACAGTGACATGTTTAACCCGAGATATGTTGATGAAGATTGGGAAATCGCTACCATTGTTTATCCAGAATTAGAAAATAAGAAAATTAAATTAAATAAATTTAGTCAAAAACTTGCTCTACAATTTCAATTTTATTTGTTAGAAACAAAAGAATTTCATATACAAGATTTCATAATTGATAGATTTTTAAATGCTTTCTTAGAAAAAAAATTTGGAACATCNAAACCCATAAGAAACCTATCCAANATTTTAATAGAGGAAAATCATAAAAGTAAAGCTATGTATCTCAACAAACTTGTTAAAGTCGTGGGTTCAAAAAGTGATAAAAAGATTTTAAATGCATTTTTCAAAAGATACCCAGAAATAGAGGACGAAATGATGAGTAAAATGAAGCTTCCAAAGGTTGGTCTTTACTCAAGAAAAACTAATGATTATGCCCAGGAAATAATTATTCTGATATCATTGACATTTTTATTTTTGTACATTTTTATTTTAGACTAAGGAGTTTTTATACTATCTATCATTACTTAAATCTTTATTAATTCTATTTTTATTCGCCTTATTTTCATAAAAAATCCTTATTCCAAGAAGAATGGTATTAAGGACTCCAAAAAGAATAAATGCAAATAAATCGTTGAATGTAAGGCAAAGCACCAAAATCTCAAAAAAAACTAAGGCATAGTTCGGATGTTTAAAATATTTATATATGCCATGTTTAATTAAAGGTGTATTTTCTAAAACTATAATTCTTGTAGTCCAGAACTTGCCGAGATCACTAATTATTTTTATTCTTAATACTTGAAGTCCAAGGAAAATANAGAGATACAAATAATTTATTTGTGGTTNATCAAATGAAAGTAAAAAAAAATATAATATGAAAGATATATGAAAACAAACTATAAAATTATAGTGAAAAGGGTAATGTTCCCTAGCTCCTAATTTAATAAGATTTTTTGTATTTACTGAACTTCTCCAAAGTTCAAGAAGCCTTGATAAGGTTATGAAAGAAACTAACAGTAAACCTGAACTCATATACTAACCTCAACTAAGCCTGCAGTAAATCCTGGACCGAGAGCTGACATCAAAAAAATTCCATTAAGCTTNTTTTTTATTATCATTTCCAAAACTAANAATACTGAAACAGACGAAACATTTCCAAATTTAGACAAAATTTCCTCAGAAAAACTTATTGTTCNATGGTTATTAAAGATTTGCTTATAAGCATCAATTATTTTCATTCCTCCAGAGTGAAGAATGTAACCATCAGGTTTTGAAGAAGAAAANTCTTTTACTATTAAAGGAAGATTTCGAAAAATAAAATCAGGTATNACTTTATCAAATATCACCTTTAGACCGTCATCTTCAACATCCCAACCCATTAAATCAAGTGTATTTCTCCACGTATAATCAAGAGATTTTTTTACTTCACAATCTCCTTCACCATCAACAATGTATGAGGCCGCTCCGTCTCCAAATAAAGCTGTACTTACAATATTTGCCTTAGAAAAATTCTTTGGTTTAAATGTGAGACTACATAATTCAACATTGCAAACTAATACAGGTTGTTTTATAGAATTATAGATCTCAACTGCTCTACTAATTCCCAAAACGCCGCCAGAGCAACCGTAACCAAATATTGGAAGTCTTTTTGTTGTATTTTTAAAATTAAAATGATTAAGTATTTCAGCATCAAGAGAGGGTGTGGCTATTCCTGTGGTATTAATTACAACAATAGCTCCAATTTCACTCGATTTTATATCAGCTGCTTTAAGGGTTTTGTTTATGCAGTTTTTCAAAAGAATTAATGAATTTTTTTTAAAAAGTGAACTTCTCTCAGCCCAGCTATGGTTATCCTTATACCAATCAAGGCTTTTAACAAGGTATCTATTATTAACACCAGAATTTTTAAATACTTTTTCCATTCTNCCGAAGTCTTTTCTTTTTCTAAAAACNTGTCTACTCAAGTCCAAAATATCCTTTTGACTAGCTTTATATTTTGGGAAAGAACTGCAAATTCCTTTTAAGTATGGCATATTGAATAATTAATGTTTTTTTTTTAAAACTCTAATNATTTATTACAGATAAATTATAACTCTGTTGTTTTTAATGTTAGACATTGTTTTAGCAGACCTTTTAAAACTTTATCTTGTTTAAATTAAGTTTAATATCAAATATACATTTTAACTATTTTACAAATGCAAAATGCAATCACAATCAAGGGACTTAATAAAACCTACTCTAATAATAATAAGGCACTAATCAACATTAATCTAAATATTAAAAAAGGAGAAATATTTGCTTTGCTAGGACCTAATGGAGCTGGCAAGTCAACACTCATAAATATAATTTGTGGAATAACAAAAAAAACAGCTGGTGATATTAAAGTTTTTGGATCTGACATCGAAAAAAAATATAAAGAAGCAAGATCAATGATAGGGTTAGTTCCTCAAGAAATNGCTACTGATTCCTTTGAAAGAGTTATCAATACTCTTCAGTTCAGTCGCGGGTTGTTTGGAAAACCTAACTCATTGAGTTATTTAGAATTTGTTTTAGAAAATTTAGCTTTGTTAGATAAAAAAAATTCTCAGATTAGAACCTTATCTGGTGGAATGAAAAGAAGAGTAATGATAGCGAAAGCTCTTTCACATGAACCAAAATTATTGTTTTTAGATGAGCCTACTGCTGGCGTAGATGTGCATTTAAGAAAAACACTTTGGAAAAATCTATATCAACTNAAAGAACAAGGAGTTACAATNTTCTTAACAACTCANTATATTGAAGAAGCAGAAAAAATTGCTGACAGAATTGCTGTCATAAACCAAGGTAAGATAATCATTACTGAAAGCAAAGAAAAAATAATTGAAAAACTTGGAAAAAAAACTGTCACTGTTTATTTAAAAAATTATAATGAAAATTTTCAAAAACTAAAAAACAAATATAATATTATAAAAAATAAAGATAATCTTGTTTTTTCTTCTCATAAGAAAGCATCAAATATTTCAATTCCTACCCTTTTAAAAGATTTAGCAAATCAGAGTATCGATTTTAAAGATATTGATATTGCAAAAAGTAATCTTGAAGAAATTTTTTTAGATCTAGTTGAAAAATGAACTATATTGGAATTTACGCCATATATAAATTTGAGATGGCAAGAACGTTTAGGACCTTAACCCAAAGTATAGCTTCGCCAGTTGTTTCAACAATTTTATATTTTATTGTTTTTGGTTCAGCAATTGGTTCAAGAATTGAGGATATTAATGGAATAAGTTATTCGTCATTTATTGTTCCCGGACTTATAATGCTGACAATTTTAAATCAAAGTATTTCTAACTCTTCTTTTGGTATATATTTTCCTAAATTTAGTGGAACAATTTATGAAATTCTTTCAGCACCTATTTCTCCATTTGAAATTACCTGCGGTTACGTTTTTGCTGCAGCCACCAAATCAGTATTAGTAGGAATAGTTATTTTACTTACATCATCATTCTTCATTGATATAGTTGTTTATCATCCAGTATGGATGTTTACACTTCTGATTTTAATCAGCATTACTTTCAGTCTTTTTGGTTTTATAATTGGAATTTGGGCAGACGACTTCCAAAAAATTCAATTGATTCCTTCATTTGTAATAACTCCACTTACATTTCTTGGAGGAAGTTTTTATTCAATTAGCATGCTCCCAGAAGTTTGGCAAAAAATTTCTTATTTTAACCCAATTGTTTATTTGGTAAGTGCATTTAGATGGAGTTTTTATAATGATTCTGATGTAAGTATAATTGTATCAATCTGGGCAATTCTTTCTTTTTTAATCTTATGTCTTATTCTAATTACCGTTATTTTTAAAACTGGATACAAAATAAAAGATTAAACGAATCAAATTAATTTAGAAGTCTTGACTGCTAAATTGGATCCTAATTCTACTATCTTACCCCATATTTTATGAAATAGATTGAACCTTTTAACAACTGAAAGAGCTTCATCTTTGTGAGAAACTTCATCTTCTTTTAATTCATTGATTAATTTTTTTAGTAATAGATTTTTATTTCCTGATCCTAAAAATTTTAGCTGATCCTCGTAGTGTTTCTCAACAAAACTTTCAACAAAGAAAATTGTTGCATAAACGAACCTTTTGCCAAGTATGGCAGGAATTAAACCTGTTAAATATCCAGCAATTTTCCACAACCCTATTAACTTGCTTCTTTTATCATACGGAAGAATGTTCTCAATAATTCTNAAGTGTTCAGATTCAGTTTCTAGATGATGCATTGCAAAGTCTATTAATTTTTTATCTTTGGCCAGACGAAGAATACCCCTGTATATATATATGGCTCCGGTTTCACCGGCATGATTTGTTCTGAAGAATGGGATCATTTCTTCTGGGATTATTAACTTTGAATAACTCATACAANTTAATATATATTCTAAATTNAATTAATAAATCAATTTAAAATTACTATTAAATTTNACTTTTTAATTCAAGATTTTCTTAAGCTTGCATGTTGACTTACAATCTTCTTTGAAATTTCAAAATGCTGTGATGATTTCCTAATTTGCCAAATTCTCTGTTTAGCCCTNTGAGTTGNCTCTTTGTTATTTATTATTCTTGGTANATAGTCTCTAGCAATTTTAAAATTAAACTCNTTTTCTTCAAGAAAATTTATTTTCCACGGTTCGTGTATCAAATAATTTGGAAGTTCCTTTAGTTCTGGAACCCACTTTTTAATGAATATTCCTTCTGGATCTTGGTCATACGATTGTTTTAAAACATTATATATTCTTACAGTGTTAATTCCAGTTGTTCCGGATTGCATTTGAATCTGAGGGTAATGAATTCCAGGCTCATAATCAGTAAATTTTGTTGCTAAAAATTTTGAGGTTTTTTTCCAGTCTAACCATAGTTGGTATGAGGCAAATGAAACCACCATCGCCCTCATTCTAAAATTCAACCAGCCTTTATGTGAAAGGAATCTCATACATGCATCCAGGAAAGGATATCCTGTATTTCCTTTCATCCAATTTTCAAAAAAACTATCGTTAAATTCATTTTCTCTCAAACCATCGTACAATGGATGAAGATTTTTAAACTCTATAGATGGTTCATCATAAAATTTTTGAATAAAATGACAATGCCAGGCTAATCTTTTTTTAAAAGAATAAAGTGATGAATTGTCAGTTAATTTTTCATTATTAATAAAATTATTTATTTGTTTTAAAACAAATCTTATCGAAATTGTTCCAAAAGAAAAATGAGGACTTAATCTGGAACATGAGTGCTCACCTGAAAGTGGACTAGACATTTTTTTTGAATATTCAAAGTGTCTTTTTTTTAAAAAAGAATTAAGGAGTGAACGAGCCTCATCTTCGCCACCTTTTTGTATTGTTTTTTTATTGTAAGTGCTACCTAAATTCAAAATATTTGCTGTTTTAATAAATGATGTTTTCATTGGCTCTGGAATTAAATCTTTTTCCATAAAACGTTTCCAATCGCTAGACCATTTTCCTCTAACTCTTTTTTTTAACTGAATTCCAAATTGATTGGTCTGAATCCATTCAACATGATTTTCCTTAAACATATCGTTGACTTCCTCATCGATTTTTTTTAAACAGCGTGTTTTAAAAATCCTATTAGAAAAAACTTTTTTTATATTATGTCTGCGAACTATTTCTCTTAGTATTTTCACAGTGCTGCCATCATAAAAATTTAGGATGGCATCAAAATCCAATAATTTTTTTTTCAATGAATTAAGTGAATTAAAAAGAAAGCTAGAGTGGAATTCACTAAAAATGCCTGATCTAAAATACTTCTTATCATAGATGAATAATGGAAAACATTTATCATATTGTGAAGCTAAAAAAAGAGCCTCATTGTCAATGATTCTCAAATCATTTCGAAACCACATTAGTGATACATTCATATAAAGTAAATTTGCAGAAAAACAAAAAATTCAATATTTAAATTCTATTAAAAAATGATATTTTAAAAAAATTAATTGGGACTTTAAATATCTAATAACTTCATTATATTAAGCAATTACACTTAACGGAGGAAAAGTATGAAAATATCTGAAAGACCAGAGTTTAAAAGCAAAAAACCACCCTTAACCTTCAACGAAAATCAGACCGTAATAAACGCAGTGAAAGCAATGGCCAAAGACAATTTTGGCTCAGTTGTGGTTGTTGATTCACAAAATAAGGTTAAAGGAATTGTCACAGAAAGAGATTTGATGAATAAAGTATTAAATAATTCATTGAGCCCAAAAACTACAAAACTCAAGCAAATAATGACTAAAAGAGTTAAAGTTGCAAACAAAGATGATAATCTTGTTACGTGGTTAAGACAAATGTCGAATGAAAGATTTAGACATGTTCCAGTTGTTGATAAATCAGGAAAATTAATAAATGTAATGTCTCAAGGCGATTTTGTTTCATATACATGGCCTAATTTGCTCTATCAAGTTAAAGAGTTAACCAAAGAAAATTATTTTAAGGCAAACCAGGTTGTACTGATTGTAATCTGTATTTTAGTTTATTCGATAATCACAACAATACTCGCAATAAAACTAGTTTGATTTGTTATTTTGTAGTGATATTACATGAATAAATTAAAAGTCACTAAAAAACTGGTAACCTCCGATACTAAGTGGATTTCTAAAAATATTCGGAGACTTACATTCACCTACTACNATCAAGATTTTGTAAATAANCAAAATGGAGATTACATNAAACTTCTTTTTAAAGAGNATAANTTAGNTTCCGAAAANATNTTAGTAAGACCCTANACTGTAAGAAAATTTAGAAANAAAGAACATGAATTAGACATCGATTTTACNATTCATGGTCAANATGTTGGTTATGCATCATCATGGGCTTATAATGCAAAAATTGGCGACGAAATCTCAATTACAGGCCCNAGNCCAAAACCAAAGATTGACAAAAACTCAAGTTGGTTTTTTTTTATTGGTGATATGTCAGCATTACCNGTCATAAGTACCTATTTGGAAGAACTTCCNTCTTTTTCNAAAGGTATTGTTGNTATTGAAATTATATCAGAAGAAGACAAGATTGAGTTGAAGAAACCTAAAAATATAAGTATTAACTGGGTGATTAATGATGAGCCTTCAAAGCAAAATAATTATTTGTTAGAATTTGTCAAATCGTGTGCCTGGCTTTCCGGACAGCCATATGTCTGGGTAGCATGTGAATTTAATAACATGAAATCACTGAGAAGGTTCTTCCAAAAAGAAAAAGGTATAGATAAGCAAAAGATGTATATTTCTAGTTATTGGAAAGTTGGCTTAGACCAGGAAGAACACAAANAAGTAAAAAAAACTGACTCTATTAATTGGAATTAGATAAAACTACTNGTAAAACTTNANATTCTNACTNAATGATGAAAATTGCCAGCCTGATACCAAGCTCNACTGAAATATTACATTATTTAGGATTAGACCGGCTTATTGTCGGTGTATCTCACGAGTGTGATTTCCCAGAATCAGTTAAAAAGTTACCTAAACTTACAAATAGCAACATAAAAAATAAACAGATATCAAGAGATATTGATAAAGATATCAATCAAATTATCAAAAATGGACTTTCTGTTTATGAGGTAGATGAAAAGAAACTCAAAGCACTAAGCCCAGACATTATTATCACACAATCTCAATGTTCAGTATGTGCAGTATCAATTAATGATGTTAGAAAATCACTCAAGACTTGGCTAAATAAAACACCAGAAATTTTAGATCTCAAGCCCAATAACTTTAAAGATGTNATGAATGACATCTTATTAGTTGGAAAGAAATTTGGAAAGTTAACAGANGCACAAATTCTGATTAAGAAAATAAATTCAATAATTCGCACAAACAAAAAGTTACTCTTGAAATCAAAAATAAAAAATATTTTATGTATTGAATGGCTNGACCCANTAATGATTGCAGGTAACTGGATTCCTGATTTACTAAGATTTGTTAACGCATCNTCAATTCTANGTAAGTCCGGAGCACATTCAAAATTTTTTAATTTAGAGGATATTCCTCTTGATAAAATTGATTTAGTAATTTACATGCCATGTGGTTATGATATTTCGAAAACAAAATTTGAAATTATGAATTCTAGTTCAAATCTTTTTAATCTATTTAAAACAAAAATGCAGTTTATCGTAGATGGAAATAGATATTTTAATAGACCTGGNCCCGGTTTATTGGAAAGTACAAAAATTCTAGGTGAAATTATTCATCCCAATTTTTTTGAACCTAACCCAAGCTATAATAGATGGATTCAGATTAATTAATTATCTATAAAATTAATAATATTTTTTCAAAACTTCCAAGAAATAATTACCATATTTTTCAAGTTTTTGAGGACCAACACCATTTAGCTTACTAATTTCATTTAAANTCTTAGGTTTATGAATTAGCATCTGATGAAGAGTCGTATCAGGAAATATTATGTAAGCAGGAACCCTTCTTTTTCGCGCAAGTTCTAAACGTTTTGACTTTAAGGCTGAGAATAAAACTCTNTCATCATCNAGATAATCACTATCAATACTTATTTTTTTTTCTTTTATTTTCCTTATTGAGGAGTTAAGTTCTATCTTTCGATAAAAGTATTCATCCTCACCTTTCAAAACTTTTTCTCCCCTTGGAGTAATTTGCAATGCACCATAACGTTGAATATTTATTAATAGATAATTTGCAGATACCATCTGACGAATAAATATTTTCCAAAAGTCAGTTGAAGCTTTTTTCCCTACTCCAAATGTCTTGATTTTATCATGACCTCTTGATATTACTTTGTCACTCGCAATTCCTTGGAGAATATCAATAANATGAGCTGAACCAAAATACTGTCCAGTACGATANATAGCTGATAAAACCATTTGTGCATATTCAGTTCCCTCAATCATTTGNGGNGGATTTATNCAGTTATCACATTTGCCGCATGGATCACAGGGTTCTTTAAAATAAGATAATAAAGTTTGTCNTCTGCAAATGGCTGAATCACAATAGGCAATGAGCGAGTCTAATCTTTTATGCTCTTTAACTTTAAAACTATCATGAGCATTACTCATATCAATAAAACGTTTNCGTTGAAATAAATCCTGTAACCCAAAAATTAGCAAAGTATCAGATTCCAATCCATCCCGACCTGCTCTTCCAATTTCTTGATAGAAAGCCTCNATGCTNCTTGGTAAACTTATATGTACNACAAAGCGTACATCAGCTTTATCTATACCCATTCCAAATGCGATTGTNGCACAAATCACTATATTATCATCCGTCATAAATTTATCTTGAGTATTAATCTTGATTTGATTATCTAATCCAGCATGAAACGGATATGCATCAAANCCTTTTGAGTTTAAAAATTCTGCACATTGTTCAGTTAGCTTTTTTGATAGACAATAGACAATACCTGATTGGTTTTTTCTAATGGATAAGAACTCATAAAGCTGATCTTTCCAATTTTTTGTTTTTTGCTGAACAGCTAAAGAGAGATTAGGACGGTTAAATCCATAAAGAAAAATTTTACCTCTGCCTTTAGTTAATTTATTGTTTATATCAGCTCTAGTTTCTTCATCAGCTGTTGCGGTAAATGCTGAAATTATAGCCTCAGGAAAATGATTNTGAAGCTCTTTTAAAAGTTCNTACTCTCGTCTAAAATCACTNCCCCATTTGGAAATACAATGAGCTTCATCTACAACAAACATACTTATNTTCAATGGTTTTAATGCACTCAACATTTCATTACGCATCAATGATTCAGGTGATATATATAAAATTTTAATNNGTTTATTTTTAAAGTCCTCCCATATTTGTGTGCGTTTNGATTCAGGCATTCCAGAGTGNACACGTTCAGCCTTNACACCTANATCTTTNANGCCNATAACTTGGTCATCCATAAGAGCGACAAGAGGAGATACCACAATAGTTTGGTTTTCAAATAGTAAAGCTGGTAGTTGATAGCATAAAGATTTACCTGCCCCAGTTGGCATTACAGCTAAAAGTTCTTTCTTTTGCATTAAATGATTAATGACTTCTTCTTGTCCTGGTCTAAAGGATGTGTATCCAAACACATCTTCAAGAGTTTTATTAAGTTCGCTCATAAATTCGTTTTTATTAAATTAAGTTTATCTTTACGGCTTAATTGTTTTATACGATATTCCTCTTTAGATGCATCACTTTTATTTTCATAAGCTGAACTTTTGTAAACTAATTTTAAAGGACGAAGTCGTGCACAATATTTGGAGGCTTTTTTGTCATCGTTTTGGTGTTCATCAAATCTTCTTTCAACGTCAGTAGAAATACCTGTATATAAGCTTTTATTACGGCATTGAATTATGTAGACCCACCATCTATTCATAGATCCATAAGAACGAAAGTATAAGAAAAATATTAATAGTTTTATTTAAGCCCACATTTTTGCAAACCCTTATTGATATATCTTTTTCCTTTTTCCTTGATTTTTAAATTATGCTCTGTAATTTTTAATTCTACATCATTAGTAGAAAAATAATTTGCTTCATATTTATTCAAATAACTTTTTTTTAATTTTATAAGTTTTTCATATTTTACCATCTCTCCAGCTTTTTTACTATTTTCACCAGCTATTTCTAGTAAAGTTATACAATTTAAATCTCGATCCTCTGAGGGCTGAACAGCAAACAGAAACTCAGGTTTTAAAAAAAAACACGAAAGGCAAGCAGTTATGA
>PARN01000029.1 GCA_002711515.1 Rickettsiales bacterium
TTACATTTGGAATTGTTTTAACAGCCCACCCAACATTTGGAATGACAAAAAAAATGATGACTGACCTTGCAACTCTTGCCTCTGAGGAAGATGATTCTGGAAAGAAAATCAAAGAAAATCAGTTAAAGTCAATTATAAAAGAAATTTTTAAAACTGAACAAAGACCAGAAAAAAAAATCTCTCTTGATTTTGAACATAACTTGTCAACAAACGCACTAAAAAACCTTCAAAACTCTCTCAGAAGTTTTTACTCGATAATTCTGAAAGTTACAAAAAAACTTTATCCAGATAACTTTCATCTTATCCAACCAGAGATACTTAGATTACACACATGGGTTGGCTATGATGTAGATGGTAGAGGTGATATTTTTTGGAATAATACTTTTTCAAAAAGGTTGAATGTTAAAATTGAGCAATTAAAAATTTATACAAAAAAACTTGAAAAATTATGTAATATAGCAAAGAGAGAGAAAACAAAAAAATTACTTAACTCTATTAAACGATCATTTACCCAGTCAATCTCATTAAATATAAAGATTTTAGAATGTTTCAGTAAAGAGGATTTTCTGAGCAATATCTCTCAATTTAAGAATATTTCAAATTTTATGTTTGATAATAAAGATAAGCTAATCACAAATTTAGATAATATTTTTGAAAAAATTGAGAAAATAATCATTGATGAGAAAAATCAAATGAGTAAAAGTAATGAAACTTTAATTGATGAACTAGTTATTTTTAAAATCGAACTGAGAAATTTTGGCCTTGGCCTAGGAAGAATGCAAGTAAGATTGAATGCAAGTCAGTTAAATAACGCAATTTCAAAAGAGATAGATTTGAGTGGTGATCCAGACGACCCGTCAAGTAAAAGAACATATCTTGCAGCTTTATCCAAATTAATTGAAAACGTAAAACCAGTGAAAATAAATTTTGGAAGTATTTTGGAAGAAAATATGAACGCAAGAAGATATTTCATGCTAATTAAGCAAATATTTAAATATATTGATGAAAATCAGTCTATTAGATTTTTAATTGCAGAATGTGATTATTCGCTCACCGTAATGACAGCTTTGTATTTTTCAAAGTTATTTGATGTAGATAAAAAAGTTGATATCTCTCCTTTATTTGAAACTGAAAAAGGTATATCCACTGGTCATAATGTCATTTCAACTTTACTGAAAAATAATCTATTCAGAAAATATCTTCAAATTAGAGGAAAACTTAGCATTCAGACCGGTTTTTCAGATGCTGGGAGATACCTTGGACAATCTGCAGCAGTTCTTTCAATTGAAAATCTTCAAAGAAAAATTGCAGATACATTGTCTAAAAATAATTTATCGAAAGTAAAATTACTAATCTTTAATACTCATGGAGAATCAATTGGAAGGGGAGGGCACCCAACTTCGCTTATTGATAGATTGCATTATGTTAATTGTAATTATACAAGAAAAAAACTCGATGATTGGGGAATTGATTTGATTCAAGAGATGAGTTTTCAAGGAGGAGACGGCTATCAATATTTTATGAATCATAATTTGTCTTATGCAGCAATAACAAGAATTTTTGAATTCTGTTTCGAAAAATATTCACGTGACACTAATGATCTACTTTATGAGTCTCAAGATTTTGGTATCGAGTTTGTGAATACCATAAAACAATTTAATACAGATATAATGGATGATCCAAACTATGCAGCACTCCTGAATATTTTTGGATCGAATCTTACTCATTCAACCGGATCTAGGTCTGTAAAAAGACATATAGACGGATCGATGAAAACATTAGTTTATCATCCTCGACAAACGCGGGCTATTCCTCAAAATAGTACTCTGCAACAACTTGGTATGTTAGCAAATTCACTTGGAGGGATAGGAAAATTTTTAAAAAAAGATCATAAAAGATTTGATCATTATTACAAGAAATCTGAGAGGTTTAGAAGAATAATGGATATTGTAAAATATGCTTTTGCGTTTAGTGATATTGAAGTTTTAAAAGCTTATATTGATTGTTTCGACCCTGGTATGTGGCTTTCGTGGTCAACAAGAACAGCTGATTCTAAAAGAAGTGAAAATATGAAAGATGTAGCAAATTTGCTAGAAAAATTTGATGTTCATTGGAAATTAAATAAAGTTTACCGCCAGCTCCACCAAGAGTATATGGAAGTAAGAAATTGGGTGTTGGGAAGAAAAAGTAGAGGTCGGATTGCTGTTGGTAGAGGAAGGGTCGTAGAGAAAGAAATAAGAGATGAATTACTACTTATGCATGGGATAAGAGTTGCAATATTCCATGAAATTTTCCTGTTATCTGTTCGTGTTCCAAGGTTCAGTGATCAAGCAGGAACTTCAAGGGAGGAAATCATCGCTAAATTAATCAGATTTGATATCCTTGATGCAGTTGATACATTAAGAAAGATATTTCCAGCTAGAAAAACAAAAAATTCACAAGGTGGATTTGGAGAAAATTCAAATTATCTTAGTGAAACAAAAATTGATTACTCCAACGAAGAAAAAAATATTTTTAAACAGCTTGAAGCACTTCATGAATGTGCCAAAAGGGTTAGTACGGGTATAACTCATTTTATTAGTTCCGTCGGATAGCTATTTTTTTTTGTAATGATTTTCTATAGCCTCTATGTCATCATCACTAAGATTTAAACGTTCAGAAAGTTCTTTAAGTTCTTTCCTTTCTTTAGCATCTATTCTATTGTCGGTTAACATAAACTTAAGCTTTTCCTCATATTTTTTTTGATTTCTTTTTGTATGTTCTGTAAAGGCTGATGCTAATATACCAGCNGGTAATGCTACAGTCCCAATTCCTAAGATTATAATTACTGAGCCAAAAATTTTCCCAAGAGATGTAATAGGAAATACATCACCATAACCAACAGTTGTGAGAGTAACAATCGACCACCACATTGATTTAGGAATACTTCCAAATTTTTCAGGTTGGACATCCTTTTCAACTAAGTACATTCCACTTGAAGAAATAATTAGTACGATGAATAGAATAAAAAATGCGGCACCAAAAGATTTTCTTTGATCCCACAATACTATTAGTAGAGTATTGATTGAATTTGAGTATCTTGAGAACTTCAATAATCTAAAAATTCTTAAAGCACGAACAAACCTTAAATCTACAGTTGGAAATAAAAAAGCAAGTAAACTTGGTAATATTGCAATTAAGTCAACAATCGCTGAAAAACTAAAAAAATATTTTATTCTAGCATTTACATTTGATTGATTTTTATTTTTATTTTCTACGCAAGACCATAAACGTCCTACATACTCAACTATAAATATAGAAACAGAAAATAACTCAAAATATCTGAAAAAGTTTCGATACACCACGTATAAGTCCTCAACTGTTTCCAGTATCACCATTAGTATATTNAAGAAAATTAGTGTAACCAAAAACACATCAACAANTCTAGAAAAGGTGTCGGTATCTTCTGCTGGTTCCAAAAGCGACCAAACTCTTTTTCTTGAAAGGGAAAAGTTTCCTTTCTGGTTCATTATTTTTTAGGACAGGTTATTTGTTTTTGACAGGTATTTCCAGGAGCACCCAGGTAAATTTCTTTATTTTTTTGACCTTTTTTCTGTGACTGATATTCACATACAACATCACCAGGGATAATTGTTTCTTTAACTAGTCTGCAAATTGGTTGAATAACTATTCTTTTTCTTCTGTCAAAAGTTCCCTCNTCAGGAGCATAAGTCCTTCCAACAGCCTCACCTGAAGTTGGAAATAAAAAATTAAGAAGGATGATCAGGCTAAGAACTATCTTCATCTTTAACCGTATTTTCTGTCTCATTTTTAGACTGTTCTTCTCCTGGCAAATAGGCTGTTCCTTGAATAGATTTTGCAATAAATTTATTCATTAGTTGGTCAGAATTTTTCACATAACTTTCCAGACTCTCTTGAAGTTTTTTCTCAGCATCTTCTTTTGAATCGGCTTCGATATCAGCAATTCCATCAATTATCCAATGTACTTTATAAATCATTTTTTTTATTACCAAAGTATATATCTTTATTAAAAATTTCTTGAGCTTGATTCTGTAAATCTTTTANTTTTTCNATATCAATAAGGTCTCCNACACGATCTCTCAACTTCATAGCCTTATAAACACCTGCACTCACGGATACAGAATACCATAAATATGATTTTTCNAAATCAATTTCTGGAGAAAACTTTTCGTACCAATAGCCAAGTTTAAATGCAGAAATTATGTTATTATCATTTTTGTATTCACTTTCTAAGAGTTTTGGTATTTTCTCAGAAATCAAGATAATTTCTTTCTCATCTAACTTCTTTTTTACCTTATCCAGCTTTTTTATGCATTTTTTATTTCCATTTAACGCGCACAACCATGAATATTCAAGAGACTTTGTGAAGTTTTGTGTGGTTCCAATTCCCTGAAAATACATATTTGAAAGGTTATAAATAGCGTCTTTATTTCCTTTTTCAGATAAATTAAAAAAAACAATGAATGATTTTTTGAACTCACCTCCATCGTAATATTGTACACCTTCCTTATAATATTCCTCATCACTCTTGATCTCTTGGGATAAGATTGAAGAGGGGATAATAAAAAAAAGGATTAATATTATGATAATATTCACCGTCCAGCCATCATTATTAGTTGAAGGTATAAAACTCTTAACTTAAACTTTGAGTTTGGTCTTTGCTCATAAACAACAATTCTTGGTCTGTCTGAATTAGGTTTTTGAAATTCTATAGACATATCCTCTGGTAGATAAACTCCGTTAAACTCTAGTGTTTTTTGGGGNTCTGANGCAAANTCATCTTTAAACTCATTATCTATCCAGANTCTAGCCAATACTCTTCCNAATATATCCGGTAAAAATTTTCTCACTTCAGCCCTAGTTTTAAGGTGNTGTAATTTTGCTGTNATATTTAGTGGGTTNTCGTCTTTTTCCTGTTGGATAGTGATCAATTCAGTTGACTTTGCTTTAACAGGTAAATTTTTATGTTGTTTTTTTTTCGACATTAATTCTAGTTTTTATACCCAAATAATAAAAATTAATAAATATTAAATTAAAATTTACAATAGATTTGTCGTTAGATCAATTATGAGAAAAAAACAAAACATCATTAAATTTCCAGATACTTTTAAACTAAAAAGAAACAAATACATAAAAATTAGAGACGAAATTGAACAAATACTTTTTAAATATGCTGCTGAGAAAAAAGACCTATGGGCTGTTTCGCTGGCAGCTGGAAGATTTTCTTCAATGAACCTAGAAAAAATAGATGGAACTGAAAAAACTCTTGAATTTTTTAACAATTGTATTGAAACTCAGAAAAATAGTAATTTAACCAGCGATTCTGGAAACATTTCCTGAGATTTGAGCACCTGAATCTACAGATAAAGAATTAGTTTTTAGTTTACCATCTATACTTCCAGTATTAGANACCTCTAGATGNTCTGCGGTTATATCTGCTTCTGCCTTNCCTTCAATTTTTACGTGTTCTGCATTAATAATGCCGGAAAATAAAGAATTTGGTTCAATTATNAGAGATTTTGCAATCACATTTCCCTTGAAAGTTCCAGCTATAATTACCTGTCCGTCTTTTGATTCTAATGTCCCTTCCATTAAAAGATCTTTATTTATGTATGTGATATCGCTCAATTTAATCTCNTTAATGAATAATGTTCAATTTATGAATCAATTTCGTCACTTTCTAAGTTTTGTTCGTCTTTTTTTCTCTTAAATTTTTTTTCGTCCCAATTATGAATNATTTTACAGTTAAGTGCAGCTCCTCTATCCATTTGCAAAGATTTATAATTTATTTCGCCAGTGATAACAGATGTGTCTGTTAACCAAACTGAATCTGCCTTTATTTTACCTTGATAATTACCTGAAATAACAACTAATTCAGATACAATAGAACCNTCAAGNGTGGCANTTTTTCCTAAAGTGACCTTTTCAGATTTGATATCTGCCTCAACTCTACCATTTATTTCAATTGTGGAGGCGTTNGATATTTTTCCNTTAAAGATTGCACCTCGTCCTATTATTGATTGATTGTCTGCCATGCTAAGAACCTTTCTTGGATTTTTTTGTCTGATTAGTTTTATTTGAAGTTTTTTCTTTTTGTTCTAAGCCTTTNATAAGCTGNACCTCTAACTTTGCTCCTGGCTGTGCCTTCANATTATTATAATACAAATTTCCTTTAATTGATCCAGTTGATTCTATAGCTAAAGTATCTGCNATAACATCTCCTTCAAAATCTCCACCCAANACTGAGTGCAAAGACTTTATGTTTCCTCTAAGAAATCCATCTGAAGCAAGATGGATATGGTCGCATTCGATATTTCCTTTTACTCTTCCCTTTATNATTAGGTTNCCNCTACATTTTATATTTCCACTAATATGCATCTCGGTGCCTATCACACTTGAAGAAGAAACATTTTTTTGACCTTTATCTGATTCTCTAGAAAACATTATTTACCAATTAACTTTCATTCGTTTTGGATACTGCATTTGCTGTGCCAAACCAAAGTTTAGTTTTAAATAGAAGAATTNGGACNTTGGAGACACTTGAAAACATTGTATTTCCTATAATAAAGTTTATAATCCTTATCACAAAAAAAATTAAAAAAAAAGTGTAAAAATATAATTTTGGCTTATGAAATGCATAGAATTCTNNAAAAAAACCTGATATTTTAAAACGTAATGACAGAACAAGTAATTGACATAAGAGATAGAATAGAAAAAATGAGAACGCAAATGACTGGAGGTTCTAGTTCTGCGGTAAGAAAAAAAGAAGAGTTTAGCAAACCTGTNAAACAATCTTTAAACAAACAAATTCNCAANAATCAGAATAGTTTAGAAAAATCAAAACAAGTTAATGTAGATACTTCAAAAAGTTTAATTAACAAGGGTATTAAGAATGAAGATCTAAATAATGAAAGCTCGGTTTCATTAGATTCAAATAAAAAAATAAAACCAAATATTGAAGATAAAATTTCACAAAAGAATTTTCACTCCGAATTAAATACNAATTCAAAAATTGATTTTGATAGAAAGGTAATTCCAGAAGATAAAAATGATACTATACCAAATAAAATTTACAAAGATTATCACAATGAAAATACCTATGACGATAAAAAGAAGTCAGTAAAATTTGATCAAGATCAGCAGTTCCCGCANTTTAATCTTAATGTAAGCAACCCAATTTCATGGAAGCTTATGCTTCTAATTATGTTGATGCAGTTGCTTACTAATATAATGCTTGTAGTTGTTTTATATCTAAAATAAAAACTATGCAAGATTATCTAAAAAGGTTTTTTTCTGAAAATTTAAAATCAAGTCCTAAGTTTGGTGAAAGCAAAAGTGANCCAAAGACTTTGAATGAAATTNTGTCATCAAANANTATTATTTTTTTTTCAAAGTATTTAAGAGAATTTCTAANNGAGAGNAGATTTTTATACTTTACTAAAAAAGGNCCAATTGAAATTGTGTTTAATATAAAACACTATCTTTCTGCATTTATATTAAGTCTTGTTTTTATTTTTAAGTTTATTCAATTTATTTTTTTTGGATTCTCTTCTTTTTTCANTTACGTAAGTTATAAAAATGTAGAATTAAATAATAAGAAATTTACAGAATCTGAAATTCAAACACTCAAAGACATTGCCAAGGCCAAAGATGTGATTAATACAGAAGATTCGAGTATAGAGATAGTNGATGAANTTATAANTTTTCAGGATGANATTTCAGACGGAAAAACGGAGATCAGTAACGAGTTTAGAGAGAAATTAAACAATATCAGATCNCTTGTCTCAAGATTTGGAAAAAGTTTTACCTNTGAAATACCTTATTCAGATGAAGTTAAATTTGATCAATTCTCAAGGCTTGCAAGCCCAGAAATGATTGCNATAGAGCATTCACTNAACAACAAAAGATCGTTAAATAAAAAAGCTTCCTTACCAAAGAAATCATTTGTTTATAAAGAATTACCTGTAATTCCATTTACTGCACCAAGGACAAAAAAACTAAAAATTATTCACTTTACCAAAAAACTTGATTCAGAAATACTTCAACTAGTAAATGTTTTTAGGGCACTTAAATTAAGGCCTGACAATATTGATCTTAATTTCATTGAAAGCTTGATGAGTTCAACTAATTACCAAAGTCAGAATCAAGAATTAATTGAGAATACTTCAGTGAGATTTCAATTTTTAGAAGAACTTAAAAATGCAATCATCTTTTTGCCCCTAAAACCTCCAATGCAGTATTATTATGTTTCGAGTCCATATGGTTTTAGAATCCACCCAAAAACAAAGAGAAGAGCCATGCATCACGGCATTGATATGGCTGGAACTTGGCAGGAAGAAGTAAGAGCGCCCGCTGATGGCTACGTAACATCAGCAGGAAGAAATGGCTCATTTGGAAAAACTATAAAGATTATTCATAAACATGGTGTCTCTACTCTCTACGGACATCTTCATAAGCTAACAGTTAAAAAAGGTGATTTTGTACAGGAGGGTCAAATAATTGGAAAAATGGGATCAACGGGTAGAGCTGTTGGTGCACATCTTCATTATGAGATAAAGGTAAATAAAAAATCAGTAAATCCTTACGATTTTATTTCTATAGGTAGAGAGCTTTTGAGTAGTTCAATAATAAGAAAGTAAAACATAAATTTTATGGCATTAATATTGCTCTATGTTTTCTATGAGATTAATTATAGGGATCATATTTTTACTTCTTATTAATGTAAAATATTCTTTGGCAAACCATAAATTTACTTGTAACCATTTCACAGAAAAATATGAAAAAAAATTTAGTCTACCTAATAAATTACTTACCTCAATTTCTCTAGTTGAGTCCGGAAAAAAGGTTGGGGATAAATTTACTTCATGGCCATGGACTTTAAATGTCGAAGGCAAATCAAAGTTCTTTGAAAGTAAGGATCAAACGCTTTCTTTTCTAAAATTAAACTATAAAAAAAAGAAAAATATAGATGTTGGGTGTATGCAAATTAGCCTAAAATATCATTTTAAAAATTTTAAGAATCTTGAGCATGCATTAGATCCAGAAAGTAATGTTAGATACGGTGCAAAATTTTTAAAATCGCTTTATAAGAGACATCGAACCTGGAATGAGGCAATTTCAAGATATCATTCCTCAAATATTCCAAAAAAAAATAAATATTTAGAAAAAGTTAAACATTATTGGTCAGAACTTAGACAAAAGAAAAAATATATTGAGATTGGGAATTTGAGAAAAAAAAGAGATGAGAAGATCGAATACTACAGAGAAATTCTAAGTAAAAATAAATATTCCAATAAGATTTAGAATGGCAGGAATTTTGCACAATTATTAGTAAATAGGAGAAAAAATGAGTCTTAATAAACATATAAAAAATTTTAATGAAAACACTAATAGCACAACTGGAAATTATACTTTTATTGAAATTTCACATTACGATAATGACAAGCTGTTGAAAAAAGAAACCTATCCTCTTACTCATTTTCTTGAAGGTTTTGAGAAAGAATTTAAAAGGGTTAGATATAACTAGTAACTAGAAACTAGTAAGAATAATATCAAATTAATATAAAAGTTTCATTTCAGCTCAAATTTAATTTTTTGCAATTTATACATTAAGACTTTGTATTTTCATCATTCTTCTTCTCATAGAAGATGATGGAATATTTAGTAATTCTCTGTATTTAGCAACAGTTCTTCTGGCTAAATTGATACCTTCAGATTGAAGTTTTGAAACAAGTATTTCATCACTAAATGGACAATTTAATGGTTCATTTGTTATGAGTTTTTTTAGTGATTCTCTTACAGAAGCAGCTGAATGACTCTCACCCTCGATTGTTCCACTAATTGATGCACTAAAGAATAATTTCATTTCAAAAACACCTCTTGGTGTAAGTATTAATTTATCAGTTGTTACTCTACTGACTGTACTTTCGTGCATGTTAATTTTCTTTGCGACATCTTTAAGTATCATAGGTTTAAGAAATTTTTTTCCTTTTTCAAAAAATTCCTTTTGTTGGTTCACAATTTCTGCACTTATTTTTAAAGTAGTCATATTTCTCTGTTGAATAGCTTTAAGAAGCCATTTGGCCGAGTTTAAATTTTCTGTAATAAACTTTTTATCTGAATCAGAACATTTAATTTTTTCTATTTCACTGACGTATTCTTCATTGACTGTTACTTTGGGAAGAGTACTATCATTAAGTTCCACTTCCCAGTTACCATTATTTTTTGATACAATTATGTCTGGATTGAATATTTCAGAATTATCATCAGAATATTTAGACCCAGGTTTTGGATTTAATAATCGGATTACCTTTATATTTTCCTTTAACTGCTCTTCTTTAAAATTTGTTTTTTTCTGTAGTTCTTTTAGATTACCACTCCCTAAGAGTTCTAGATTGTCAATGATCGTTTTTCTTTCATCGGTTAATAAATTTTCATTTGCTAATTGAATTGAAAGACATTCTTTTAAATTTCTTGCAAATACTCCATTAGGATCAAATTTTTGCATTTTCATTAAAATGTTTTCAATTTCTTCAATTGAGTATCCGCTAAAAGAAGAAATTTCTTTTATGTCAACAGTAATCCATCCACTTGGATCAATATAATCAATAAGAATGTCAGAAATCTTCTTATCTTTTGTATTTGAAAACTCTAAATCAGCTTGACTTTTTAAAATTGATTTAAGTGATAACTTTTCACTCAATGTTTGTTCAACGACTGATCCAGGATCTAATGAATCCGCTTTAGGTTTGTGATTGAAAGAAGAATAAGTTTGCTCATCATCCCATCTATTTTCAAAATCTTCATTATTAGGTTCATCCTTAATTGATTCACCGGATTCAAATGAATCATTCAAATCATTGGTTTCTTCATCAAATTTCTCAGTTATTTCCTCTGAAGTCTGATTTTCAAGAAACGGATTTTCCTCTAATTCTTTATTAACTAAATCTGTAAGTTCCAAATTATTTANTTGTAACAATTTGATAGCTTGTTGAAGTTGCGGAGTCATCACTAGGGATTGACTTTGTTTTAATTTGAGGTTCTGAGTTATTTGCATTTTATTATCCTTTCATTCTAGATTTGACTATTTTTCTAGGTAAATTGCAAAATCTAAATTTGACAGTTTTTTTTTGTCAGAAAAGTGACATTACTTGATGAATTACAAGAATATAATTATTTTCTNATAAATCTAATAAATCTGGATATTTTAAAAGCAATAATTTAGAATAAATGTAAATGTTAAAAATNATTCCTTTAATCATTATTCCACTATTTTTTTTTATAATTTTCCTTGGTGTTGAGAACTTGACACAAATTTCTAAACTTGATGTTGATCTAAATGAGCAAAAACTNGAGTTAAATAAGAATATTGAAGAGAACTATGATTCAAAAGAAACAAATCTGATTAGAGAGGACACAAAAAATAAAAGTGAGGACATTGTTTCACAAAATAATGAAGAAAAAACTGAAAAAAAAGATACTTCCCCAGCAAAAGAAAGAAAAGATGAAATAGCAAAAAAAGAATCAGAAATAAAAAAAAATTTAAAAAAACATTCTAAACCCAAAGTTAATTCAACTTTAGAGAATAATTCAGATACATCTTTAAAAAGAACATTTAATGTAAAAACACAGTTTGGAGCTTTTTCGAAAAAGAACTATGCATATTCATCTAAAGATATGATTGAGAGTAAAATAAAATCAGAATTNCCGAATTTCCTAATCAAAGTAGAATATGATGAAAAAAATAGTTTGTATAAACTTGTTCACTTTACTGAAGATGAGACGAAAGCAAATAAACTCTGTAAATTTAGTAAATCAAAAAAAATAAGTTGTATTATCGTTAAAAAATGAAAAATTGTAGAACCTGCGTATTTATTAGGTATTTTCTTTCCTCAGTGCTGTTGATAATAATCATAGGCCTGACTATGACAGATAATCTTCATTATTTATCTTTTATTACACCTTGGAATGCAGCAATTCTTGTTCTCTTGGTGGGAGTTTTAATATTTGTTACTAAACTTCTAGAATATTTTAAAACAAGAAATTAACGTTCTCTGAGAAATCTTATAAATAATTTCTTTTGAGGAACAAATCTTCCATAAGAGTGCCCGGTAAAGAAATTTACTGACCAAAAAAATTTTGGAGACCACCAGTTTCTTTGAGATGTCCAAAAAGGTTGAGCGGGAGTGTTTGGAAATAGGTCTAGGTTAATTTTTACGTCCTTACACTTTTTACATACAAGACTTTCTAACTCTTTCCTATTTGGTAATCTCCACTTCCCACCAAGTTGATCATTTATCATTTGGTTCGCTGTCTTTACTTCATCGAGGTCTAGTTTCACTGGTTCTCCAATGCAATCTAACTTTTCATCACTCCATTGTTGNCCAGCAGAACATTTCAGCCATTCGACCTTATTCTTTAAATCAATAACATAGTAACCTTTATCTATAAAATTTGCAGAATATAGTGGAATATAGCTAAATATAATTAATAAAAAGAGAAGATACAGATTTTTTATAAACATAACTATATATTACATAAAACTTACGAAAAAAAAAAAACTTTTCAATTTTGGTATTAAAGTTGCAGATTCCTTTGTAAAATATTATTTATATTTATAAATGTTAATGGATTATTAAATGGATTTAGCTTCTCTTATTGGATTTTTGGGCACTATAGGTATGATTGCTGGAGCAATGATTTCAGCGGGAGGACTTGGTTCCTACATCGATGTTCCCTCTATATTAATCGTATTTGGAGGATCATTCTTTGCAGTTATGTATACTGCTCCACTTCCTACATATCTTGGGGCATGGGGGGCATTTGGCAAGGCTTTTAANCCACCAGTNAAGAAAATGGATGAATTAATTACAAGAATAGTTGAACTAGCTGGGATAGCCAGAAAAGACGGTATGATGGCTCTTGAAGGTCAAGAAACTCCCGACCCTTTTTTTGATAATGGACTGCAGATGCTTGTAGATGGAGCTGATGAAGCAAAACTTACGGTTCAATTAAAGAAAGAGTTGAAGGCTATGCAAATTCGCCACGAAAAGAATATTGGTGTGGCTCAATCTTGGGTAGATATTGCACCAGCAATGGGTATGATTGGAACCTTGGTGGGGTTAGTTGCGATGTTAGGGAATATGGCCGATCCAAAAGCAATTGGTCCAGCAATGGCGGTCGCTCTTCTAACAACTCTCTATGGTGCAATGATTGCAAACACTATATTTATGCCTCTTGTTATAAAACTAAAGGGTTACTCAGCATATGAAACCGTCTACCGAGAAATGATAATAACTGGTCTTCAATTTATCTCTAGAGGGGAAAGCCCTAGGAACATTCAAGACCAACTTATAGCCAACCTTCCTCCTAAGGAAAAACAAGCATTAATTGAATCTGAAGCTTGATTAAGGATTTAAATGGCCGAAGATAAAAAAGAAAAAAAAGAAGAATCTTCTGCTGAGGAAGAGGAACAAGAGTGCCCGGAATGCCCCCCAAAAGGTGCACCAGCATGGATGGCAACTTTTGCAGATATGGCCACACTATTNATGGCCTTTTTCGTTTTAATTCTGTCATTTGCAGAATTTAATGTACCAAAATTTAAACAAATAAGCGGTAGTATGAAAAATGCCTTTGGAATTCAAAGGGTTATCCCAACTGTTGAACAACCAAAAGGCACAACTATCCTATCTTTGAATTTTAGTCCTAATCCAACACCATCCGTNACGGATAACAACAAACAACAAACAACAGAAACTGACCAACCAAAGGTTGAATTAAAGACCAAGGACAATGATGCAACAAAAGATGATGGTGAAACAGAAAACGCTAANGAGTTAGCTCAAAACATAATGGAAGCAGTTTCTCAAGGTGATACTGAGGTTCAAGTCGAAACTTCTGGTGATAAAGTTGTTGTAAGTTTTGATCCAGTTGAGACTACTGAAAAAGAATTAAAAGAGGCTGTTCAAAAAATAGAAGCAATCAAAGCTGCTTCTGGAAAGTCAGAAACCGAGGTTTTATTTGGTGGCGTTGAAAAACAACTTGCTCAATTATCCTCATCTTCAAAAAAAAATGGAGTCAATGAAGCAGATTCAGATGAAGGAAGTAATATTGGATCTTCAGTAGAAACAGCAAAAGAAGAGGAAAGAAAAGCAAAAATTGCTGAAGACAAGTTTAAAGTTGCCCTTAAAGAAGAAATGGGTGAAGGATTAATTGATATAGAAAGAGAAGAAGATAAAGTTATTATNACGGTTGGATCAGGNGGTGCATTTAAATCAGGTTCAGCAGANCTTACTTCTAAGGCAAAATTGATTATGGCAAAAATTGCTGAGGTTAATGAAAAAGGCAGAAGTGAAATTTTAGTTTCTGGACATACNGACAACAAGCCACTGACTTTTGGNTCANTATATAGAGATAATTGGGATCTTGCTGCCGCACGATCTTCTTCGGTTGTTCAAGAATTATCAAAAACAGGAAAACTGAAGCCTAATAGAATGAAAGCAATTAGCTACGGTGAGACTCAACCTGTTGCTGATAATAAATCATCTTCAGGACGGGAAAANAATAGAAGAATTGAAATTGAAATAAACTACTAAATGATATGATAATAAATAAAAGTCCTTTTCTTCATAACCATTCACAAATCAAAGAATCAGAAAAAGTTGAAGTTTCAACAGCTAAAACAGAAGCAAATAAAATTATTGAAAATNGTAGCGATAAATTTTCTTTTTGGAAGTGGTTCAAAGGACTGGTTAACCCATTACAGAATCTTCCATTAATAAGTGGTATATACTCTAGTGTAAATTCTGAGGACGAAAATTCAGATAGGGATCTAGTTCAAAATAGTTTAGGAGGTTTTTTGTATGGGGGGCCAATCGGAGCTATAGCAGGTTTTGGTAATTGGGTTTTTAATAAATTGTTTGACAAAACACCAACTGAACTAGCTTTAGATGCAACAGGCGTAAGCAACCTTTGGAAGGAAAATAGTCAAGAACCTAACAAACCTTCAAAATTAACACAGGCTACTCAAGAAAACAGGATTGTAAACAATAATAAAAGACTACATATTCAATTTACTAATAGTTCTGATTTAAGAAATAAGGATAAAGCTGAAAAAGTTTTGAAACAGAAAATAGTCAAATTTGAAAATAGAGATAACAATTTTGTAGTCAAAGATACTAAGACTTTAGGCCAATCAGTAAAAACNAACAATGAGAATTTAGCTATAAAAGAAACTAAAGCTGAAATTACAAAATTATCAAAGAAAGATTCATTTAGAGAGATTAATTTCGATTATCCAATTTGGAAGCCTGAGGAGACCAAAGTTTTAAGTAAGAAAGGTTTATCCAGTGCAAAAGAAAAGTATCTTGATTTGTGGAAAGAAGAAAAATCACCTACTAATTACAATATTGATGCTTGATTAAACTATGGGATCTAGCTCTTCAGTTTTATACTTTTCAAAAAATTCTTGGCCTAAAATATCTTTTACTTTTTGCATGGTCATTTCATTAATCTGACCACCATAATTTTCATAATATTCGTCACACTTCCGTGAAGCTGCACTCGCAACACCCTGAGTAATAAATTCGTTCTCCACAGCTGTCCTTGCTCTTGTTGTTGCTTCTGATTTAGCTTTTGTTAATCTACCCATAGCTGAGTTTTTTTTTCTGTTTAAATCATCAACAACTTCCATTAATTGTTTATAACTAGGATCGGGAACGTCAATATTTATAAATTGGCCATCAACATTATAGTTGAAGTTAATTTCATCTAGCTGTTCAGATAAGACCTCAATGTGGTCGGTATTGAAGACTAAAAGTTGTAATAAGTGAGGGTCGTCAGTTTTTTTTAAATCAGCAACGTCAACAAGTCTTCTAGGTTTTCCTTGTATATTTACTCTAATATTCTTGATAATAGTTAAATTTGCATCAGTAGATTTAACTTCACTTATGATTTCAGAATAATCTTCTACAGCAGCTTTCATTAAATTTTCTGCTTGATCAGAATATTGTTCGGCCATAGTTCGTATCCATCATTAAAGTTATAAGAAATTTAGTTTATACTAAAGCTTCTTTATTTTCACTAATAATGTTTTGATTTTCTTTTGAATCTTCAACTTCTTTTTGTGTTTCATCTTCGATAATCGGATTTTCAAGTTTTGAATATTGGAATCTAGATTTTGGATCAAGTTTTCGAATNGTTTCATGAGCCTTATCAATTGATTTTGAAGCTATTTTCATCGAAAAAACTTTTCCTTCAAGCATAGAAAAACTAAATAAAAGATTTAGTTGAGCCTGGTAGCAATATAATGAGGTTAATACCCAACCTATAAGGAACATAAAAATATTAACGGCTAGAAGTAAACCACTAAAATTCAAAAATAGAAAGAGTACCCACCATTTTTGAGAATAAGACAGCCATAGGGGAGGAAAAAGTCCTGCTGACAATGATTTTGAATTTTCATGAACATCATATCTTCTGTAGACATCCCTCATAACTACATAATCTTTAAGCTCATCAAGATCATTAGTTTCTTTAGAGGAGAATTCTTTCTTAATTTTTTCGGTTTCTTCAAAAGTCGTTGTAAGAAATTTACAACCTAGGCTTCCAGTTATTATTATATCAAAAAAGGTTTCGCCTCTCAAAACTGTAAGAATACTTTNATCATTATTCTTTTTTTGTTCTCTCAACTCTTCAGTTAATCTTTTTTCACCATAAATATAAAATTGATTATTTAAGGCAACGATAATATCGTCTGCTTTAAGAAAAATAGTGGAGGCATAGCTACCTTTTCTTATTTTATCAACTTTAATTAAAAAATTATTATCTTTTTTTTCAGCCATAAAATTATGGGAAAGTGATACTTTCTTTCTGGTCTGTAATTTCTCTAACTAGGAGTTTGTTTTGGCTAGAAATAGCTTCCAATGCAGCATTTAATGAGGATGTGCTATTGGAAAGTTCTTTAAGAAGCTTTGTATTCTGATTTTTTTTATTAGATTCTATCATTTTNCTAAGTTCTTTATTTAATTTTGCGGATGTAACTACACCAGATTCAGCAATTGATTTTTCAAGCTTGTTTGATTCCTTTTTAATTGATTGAGACAAGCCAGAAGAAAGGTTTGAAATTTCCTTTGAAAGATTTACCATTAAATTTTTATCATTAGCTTTGATTGCATCTGATAATTCTAAAAGTGCATCATTGATTTTAGCATTAGCACTTACTAAATCTGTGTGATTTGCAAGACTAGCATTCATATTTTGAACAGCCTTATTAACATTTTCAACATTTTCTGCAAAAACAACAAGTGCTTCTCTACTTGTATTGGTCATATCTTCAAGTTCTGAAAGTGATTTAAAGTACAGTAAACCTGTTAAAATTATTGCAATAACTGCAGTAGCTATTGAACTAGAGAAAACTATAGTAGTATATTTATGAATTTCTTTCACTTTTTGCTCCGCCTTAATGTGTTCATTTTTTATTCTTTTATATTCTGATGTGACATCTGTTGCAGCATCAGCGGCATCCAAAGCAATTTTTATGCTTTCTTGCATTGCATTAAGTTGTTGGTTCATGCAAGTCTTCCTTTTTTCTTAATATTAACATTTTTTTTTCTTTTTTGAAATAGTGCACAATTTGTGCCAGAAATTGACCTTATTTCTAAATAAGGGTTTTTTCTTGAAATAATTCCGAATGCTTTGCAACCATATGGAAATCTTGGTTTATAAGTAACATAAAAATGAAGGCACTTTGAGCAGTTTACATCATTCATTTTTTTTTCATCTCTTTGAGTTTTTTTACTAACTTTGCTATTTGAAACCTTAAAGCACCTAAAAATGAAGTTAGAGAACAAAACCATAAAAAGGCAGCCATTAAATTTTGATTTTCTTCTATGAATTCAAGAGCCTTGAAGTGACAAATTAATGAGCTGTAAAAAAAAGCAAATGTTACGATTAGCTGTGAGATATTTCTATTAAACATTTTTACCATTCTCGTCAAAAATAAGATCACTAGGGATCTCAATTTCTGGTTTTTCTATATCTTCACCATTATTTATCTTATAAATGTAAGCTAGTGCAATAGCTACTGAATTATAAAGTTTACTTAATATTTCATCACCAATTTCACAAGTAAAATAAAGTGCTCTAGCCAGTACAGGACTTTGCATATTTCCAATATTTAATTTCTTTGCTTTTTCAATAATTAGCTCTGCATTTTTACCCCTTCCTTTCGCGACAATAATTGGTGCACTAGCTTCGCCAACTTCATATTTTAATGCAACTGCAAAGTGGGTTGGATTGGTTATAATTGCTGTTGCTTCGTCTAAATTATCAATCGAAGAGGTCTCTTTTCTCGTTTTGGCGGCTGCAGCCATTTGTAATTTTCTAATTTTATTTTTGACTTCAGGTTGACCATCAGTATCCTTATATTCATCTTTAATATCTTGATGAGACATTCTTAAAGACTTTATGTAATCATATTTTTGCCAAGCATAATCTAAAGCAGCAATAAAAAATAATACAACAAGTAAAGCTATAATTAAGATAGGAAAAAAAGATACTAGTCTATTTAATGCAGAAAATAGATTTGCTTCACTGATATTAACTAAATCTGGCAAATATTTTAAGAAAACAAAATATCCGACAATTCCAAGAAAAAAAACTTTTATTAATGACTTTATCAACTCAACAAGGCCTTTAGTTGAAAAGATTCTTTTAAGACCTGTAATGGGATTCATTTTTGATCCTTTCCAGTGAATTGCTTTGAGCGAAAAGTTTAATCCTTCGCCCATAAAAAATTGAGACAGTATACAAATAATGATTAGAGGAAAAGAAAATATAATTGTAACTTTGATTACAAAATTTATAGCAATTGCAATCGAATCAATGGGCGATCTTCCAGAAATAAGCTCAGGCCCAAAACTAAAGAATGATTTTGTAATTTTGAGAAAATCTTCTATCAATGGAGGGAATACATACATCAAAATTACCCCGACTGTAAGAATTGTAAAGACCTGAACTTCTCTTGACGTTACAACTTTCCCATCCTCCCTAGCTTTTTGAAGTCTACGTGATGTTGGGTCCTGTGTCTTTTCCTGGCTTTCATCTTTATCTTCAGCCATTTAATCTCCTAAAAAAAAAATTGTTTCTATAGATTCAAGAGAGTTTTTTGTCAATTCTGAAAATCCATTCCCGATTGTTCTTGTTGATAAGTAAAGTACAAAAAAAGCTAAAAGAAGAGTCACCGGAAAAGCAAAAGAAAACATATTTAATTGAGGTGATGATCTTGTGATAACACCGATTGCAATATTTGCCATCAATAATGCTCCAACTACAGGGAGCATAATTAATCCACCAGTATAAAACATAGCTCCAGCAGCTTCTATTCCTAGACCTACAAGTGCAAAAGGAGGAAGCTGACCATCAATTTTGTAAATATCAAAACTTTTAAATAAGAAATCAATAGCAATCAGGTGACCATTTAGGGATAGAAAAATCGTAATTAGAAATAAGTCAAGAATTATACTTACAACAGGGGTCTGACCTCCAGTTTCTGGATCTACCATTTGAGAAAAACCTAAACCAGTTGAAGATGCCATTTTCTCTCCAGCAAGTGTAGCGGCACTGAACCAAATACTTAGAGTTAGTCCAAGAGATATTCCAATCATTGCTTCAACAATTACTATACTGAATAAATTTTCAATAATATAAGTTGTTAATTCTGTTTCGGAAACATACCCAAAATAGAAAAATGAGATAACCATTGAAAAAACTATTTTAACGTTAAGTGGTATACTTTTAGATCCTAAAAATGGACTAGAGATCAAGAAAGAAGAGAGTCTTACGGAAGATAGAAAAAAAATAAATAAATATTCCATCAATGAATTTAATTCTAAACCTGGTAAATTATCCATAGCCGAGTAGAAGGGAAGGGGAATAAACATTATTTGATTCCTGAAATTGTATCAAAAATAAATTCGAAATACTCCGTTAGACTTACTAGAAAAAAATTTGCAAAAATTCCCATCGCAAAAATTACTAGAACAATTTTTGGTACAAAACTTAAAGTCATTTCTTGAATAGATGTTGCTGCCTGGACAATACCGATTACCAGTCCGATGGCTAATGCTGCACCTAAGAATGGTCCACTTGAAATTAGAACCTGATAAAAGGCTAATCTAACCATTTCTACATTTTCATCAAATCCCATATACAATCCTTTATTTAAGAGAAGGTTCCAACTAATGAACCAACTGTCATTGACCAGCCATCAACCAAAACAAATAANAATAATTTGAAAGGGAGTGCAATTAACATTGGTGATAACATCATCATCCCAAGTGACATAAGTACAGATGCTACAACCATATCAATAACTAAAAATGGTAAAAATAATAAAAACCCAATTTGAAAGGCTGTTTTTAATTCACTTGTCATGTAAGCAGGTAATACGATGTAAAATGGTATCTGAGAATTATCTATAAAACTCCCTTCATCTGCCATGTCAGAAAACATTAAAAGGTCATTTTTTCTTGTATTTCTTATCATGAATTCTTTTAACTCACCCCCTCCGGACTCTATTGCTTCACTTAAATTCATTTCTCCATTCTGGTATGGTCCTGAAACTGTTGAATAAATTTTATTAAATGTAGGAGCCATTACAAAAAATGTTAAAAAAAGTGAAATTGCAATTAATATTTGATTTGGTGGTGTTTGTTGGGTACCTAGTGCTTGCCTGAGGATTGACATAACAATTATTATTCTTGTAAATGCTGTCATCCCTAGAACTAAAGAGGGCAAAATAGTAAGTGCCGTCATTAGTGCTAGAATTTTTAATGATACTGAATAAGTTTTTTCTCCGTTTGCTGATTCAGAGATCGTAAGTGCTTCTAATCCGCTGGGTGTAGTTTGAGAAAGAGCAAGTGCTGGCAAAAAAATAAATATGATAAATAAAAGGCTAGACTTTTTCATTACTAAGCCTTTTTTCAAATACTTTTTCTAAGTTTGTAGTCTTAATCTTATTATTTTGTTTAATTTCTGTTAATAAAGCTCCAGAGTTTTTTCCTGAAATAAAAAGGTAATCCTTATCATCTAAGTTTAAAATTAACGCTCTATCTCCTTGTCCAAGTATTGTAATCTCTGAAACTCTCATTCTTTTTTTTGAATTTAGTTTTTTTGAAATTATGTGCTTGTTTTTTTTTAAATAATAAAAACCAACAAACATTGCTAACAAGAAACCTAGTACCACTAGATAATTCATTAGACTTGGTCCTGTATATTCTTGCATAATGCCTCACATTTTATTTACAAGAGAGATGCAAGAATCTTGCCGCTTAATTAAATCTAGCTATAAGTTATTGATTATATTGGATAAAAAAAAATAAATAAAAATAATGTCAAATAATTGGCTTTATAGATTCTCTACCATTTCCTCGACACTAGCGACTTCGGTGAATCTTATACCAAACTTTTCTCCGACCATTACAACTTCACCTTTTGCAATTTTGGTTCCGTTTGCTAAAATATCTAGTGGTTCACCTGCAAGTCTTTCTAGTTCAACAACTGAACCCTCATTAAGCCTCAATAAATCTTTAATCTTAATTTCTGTATTACCTACCTCAACTGTCAACCTTACCTCAATATTCTCTAGTACTTTAAGGTTGTGCACAGCAGCGGAACCCTGTTTAGACACTTTGCTTTTTTCAGCTTCTGGTGCTTTCGTTTCCGAAGCTTGGGTTGACTGATCAGATTTTTCTGCTTCAGGTTTCTCTTGTTTAACTTCTTCTGAAGGTTTATTTTCTTTTTCTGCTGTTTCTGCGTTCATTATATACTCCTTAATTTAGTCTTTTTGTTAGTCTTACGCAAGCATTTCCCTTAATTTCGCCCATTTCTGCTTTGAAATATTTTTGGTTTGTAACATAAAAGTCACAAGTCTCATCAATATTAATATTTAATGTNTCACCAGTTTTAAGTTTAAGAAGCTTGGACATTGGAACAATTGGTTCAGATAAGTTGCTTTGAACCTTTAGTGGAATTTCAAGAACTGCTTTTTCAAGTTTGTCCCTCCAAGAAAGACTTGATTCAACAACGTCTGATTGAACCCTAGATCTTAAAAGTGAAGAAACTGGCTTAAGTGTTTGTAAAGGGTAAACAATATCAAAGGACATAGAATCAACTTTTGGAAGTTGCATAACAAAGGAACAAACTATAATCAGATCTGAGGATTCAACAAATGCAGCAAACTGGGGATTTTGTTCTCTGCTATGAAATTTAATAGAAATCGGTGTTAAATCCTTCCAACATTGTTGTAAAATTTCAGCAATACCNTTATTAATTACCTCTATTATCTTCTCTTCAGTTGAAGTGAATTCTGTTCTAGTATTATTAGTTACTTCCAACCTACCACCATATCGGCTACTTGTGCAGAGATTTACAAAATTTGGAGGTAACACTGTCAACATTGATCCCCTAAGTTCTTCAATTCTACTGTTTGTCATGCTCATGAAAGCATCNAAACCAGAACTGTATTCCTCGTATGANTTAACTTCGGGCGGAAATGAACTTATTCTAGGTTGAACTCTCAAGAGTGGAAGAAACACACTTCTTACAGTCCTAGCAAACCTCTCGTTTATTATTCTTAGAGCGTAATAATCTCCAAGTAGTGANAGGTCATCTGAACCAAAATGAAATGTTTTATACTCAACTTCACTTCCATCTTTGACCGATGTTGATGCACTTAAATCACCGGACTTAAGTCCTTCCATTAGTGCACTTACTTCTTCGGATGATAGTTTTCTAGATGGTTCAGCCATTTTTAAATCCGTTATTTTTATTGTAACACGAAAGAAGTAAAATGAACATTTTCAACTCCGCCAAATCCNTCAACTTTNACTAAAGTTGAGTTTATTCCTTCTTTTAATGAATCTGCAAGTTTTTGTTTACCCTCTCTTCCTGAAATATCTTCAGGTGAGAAAGTTGACATAATTGTTAAAATTTCAGACCTTAAAGCAAGTTGATGACTGTCAACATTAGCCATTACTTGATCATCGTATTGAGTCGAAACCCCAAGAGAAATTTGTAAAAACTTTTTAGATCCTTTGAGGTTAGTTGTAAAATTTCCTGGAAATTCATAATAGGTTGTGGCAAAGATTTCTTCCTCAGGAGTGATTTTAGGAATTTTCTTTGGTCCCACTGGACAATTTCCCTCAGCGTCTTTTTCTTCTTCAGTACAATCCTGTGCAACTTCCTCTGAACCTTCTGATTCCTCACCTTCATCGTCTTTAGANTCAGGATTTTCTTTTTTTTCAATTATTTGTGAGATTTCAGTTGATGGGTCTGATGATTCACCGCCTCCAACTAAGATTCCGATACCTAATCCCGCACCTAGAAGCACTATTCCTCCAACAATCATTAAAATGAGTTTTATAGGACTCTTCTTTCCTTCTTCTTGATTATTTTCTTCAGCCATTTGTACTCCTTTATAGTTTATATTTTAGATATTTAAGCTTTAACATCAATACTATGCTCATTTTCTTTTGTCTTTTTTATTAAATGTTTGTCTTTTTTTCCAATTTTTACCCTTTCATTTTCGGGTGATTGAGATTTATTCTTTTGATTAAAAAAATTATTTCCTTGATTGTCAGAAAAATTTGAAAGCTTTGTATTTTTTTCTTCAATCAATTCGGTAATTTTTGATAAATTCTCATTTAATAGATTTGCAGCTTCCTGATTTTCAGCATTAATTTGAATCTCGGTTAAATTATTTTTAACACTTATTTCGACGTTTAATTTACCTAGATTCCTGGGTTTCAAGTATAGATCAACTCTATTTAAGCCACTACTGACAGCATTCTTAATCATCTTGGTAAATTTGTCACCCCAACTGCTTTCCATCAGATCTAAAACTTGTTGAGTATTGAAGTTTTGATTATTATTTTGAATAGGTTTTCTTTCAGAAAATGTAGTATTTCCTTTTGATACATCTTTTTGGCTGATATTTTTATCTCCAATTTGCTTAGAAACTCTATTTATTATTGTCGGTTTATATTCCACCTCTTTACTTATCTGTTTATTAATTTTTTCTTCAGGTACTTCATTAGTTGTAGTCTTATTGTACTTTAATTTTTTTTTTTCTTTTTTTTCAATCAAATCAGTTTGTTTGTTNGCTTTGTTTCTATTCGGGTTTAACTGATAAGATCTTATAGAATTTGCTACTTCATTATTCTTAATATTATTATTTAAATCGTTAGCCTTTTCTGAAAGATTTTGGTGCTTTTGATTTTCATTGAGGATTTTTTTATTCTGTTTTAGAGAAACTTCCATGCCCTCTACTTTTTTTACAGAATTTTGGACTGAGACAACAATCTTTTCATTTTGATTAATATTTTTTGGTAAATTTGTATTATTGCTGTCAATAGATTTTAATTTAAGATTCAAGTCACTAGTGTTGGCATGTGAGTTTTTATTACTTTGTTCACTATTGAAATTTTTTAAATTTAATATGTTACCTTTATTGTTGAGAGACTCTTTATTTTCAAGATTAGATTCTTTTAAATCTTTAATTCCTAACTCTTTGTAAAATATACTTGCAAGCGATTTTGCAATCTCAACTTCTTTTGATTCTGAACCCTTATCAAAACCTCCATCAGTTGTTTGTTTTTCGATATTGAGATTATCAACTAAGATATTTTCTTGACTTGAACTATCCTGATTAAAATTTACCAGAGAAAATAACTCTGCAAATAGCATATCAACATTGTCGTATGCAGTTTTAGGTGATAATGCAGAGACATTCTCATAGAGATTTGTTTTATTTCCTATTGTTACCATTGTATTTACAATCTTTTATCTTTCTACTGCAAAAATGGTGCCACGGTGTGACTTTTAGAGATTTTTAACTCTAGGGATTATTGAGTTCCTGATTTCTTTGTTTTGTTCGAGAATTGCCAAATTTTCTTTTTTTTTTTCTTCAATTTTTTCTTGTTGTTTATTGACTTTACTTATTTCATTAAGGTAAGTATCGATTTCCTTTTTAAGATGTACTTCTCTATTCTCAGACACTTGTATTTTATCTTGTAAATTTTTTCTAAAGGTTGAGACTTGTCGAACTGCTCCACTAGTAATTGTTTTACCAATTTCAAATTTAGAATCATCGAGCATATCTTTAAGCTCTGAATTTATTCTTTCTAGTTTTCGTTGTTCTTTATTCAATGTTCCCAGATTAGAGACAAGTTTGTTTTTTCTAATTTTCTTTAATTTAGATAAAATATCATATTTCTTTTTGGCCATATTTTTTAATTCATTTTTTTTAACTTGTTTATACTTTCATCAAAGCTTGCTTTTTCTCTTAGATCTTGTTTGATAAGCTCGCAAATTCTAGGCCATAATTCTAGAGCTTTGTCAATTTCTTCATTCTGTCCTTGTGTATAACCTCCCATTAAAACCAAATCTTTATTTTCTTGATAAATTGAGAACATCTTTTTAATAAACTCTGCTTTTTTCTTATGTTCATCGTTAATAATGGAATTCATAACTCTGCTTAATGACTGATTTAAATCAATTGCGGGAAAGATTCCTAACTGGGCAAATTCTCTTGATAAAACAATATGTCCGTCTAAGATTGCTCTTGCTGTGTCTACAACTGGGTCGTTGGTATCATCCGAATCGGCCAGAATTGTGTAAAAACTTGTTATACTTCCTTCATTTTCACCTCCTGCTCCGGTTCTTTCAATTAAATTTGGAATCATTGAAATTACAGAAGGTGGATAACCTTTGGATGTTGGTTGTTCTCCTAAAGCAAGTCCTACCTCTCTTTTAGCATGAGCTATTCTGGTCAAAGAGTCCATTATTAATAAAACATTTTTCCCTGTTGATCTAAAATATTCCGCTATTGATGTTGCTCTTTCAGCCCCTTTGATTCTTAATAAGGGAGATTTATCTGCTGGTACGGCAACAATAACCGTTCTTTTTTTTGTAGTTTCATTAAGAATTTCTGAAACAAAATTTCCAAGTTCTCTTCCCCTTTCACCAATAAGGGCAACAACCACAATATCTGCAGAAGTAAATTTTGTCATCATACCAAGAAGAATAGACTTCCCCACTCCAGAACCCGCGATGATCCCTAACCTTTGTCCTCTCCCAACTGTAAAAAGTGAGTTAATAGCTCTAATACCTACATCCAGTGGTTGGGAAATGGGTTCCCTTTGCATGGGATTGATTGGTTTCCCATTCAAAGGCCATTTTTCACTTAATGACAACTTTTTCTTATTGTCAATTGGATTTCCAAAGGAATCAATAACTCTACCCAAGAGGTTTTCACCTACATAAATATTATTTGAGGTATTGAGTGCATCAACCTTTGACCCTAATACTAAATTAGCATTCTGATCGTGAACGGCGATTAGGTTTTTATTTTCTTTGAAACCAATTATTTCACCTGTTACAAAATTTTCATCATTACATTGAATTTTACAAATTGTTCCGATTGGTGACGGGAATGAATCACACTCAACGATTTTCCCATCAAATTTTGAGATTTTACTCCTATAGGAAGTATTTTTTGAAATTTTGATATCCTCGGAATTTGATAATATTTGATTTCCAACTATCATTGACTTACGTTTTGTTTTATCTCTTTATTACTATCTTTTATTTTCTTTATTTGCTCTTCAGTATTGTTAGTTTCAGGAAAATTTACTTTATTAGCTACAATTTCCCCAATTTCAATAGAACCAGACTTCAAACTCAAATCTCCGCGCTGCAATTTTTTGTCAATAGATAAATCAAAATCAAGTTGTATCCCTTTATTTTTGATAAATTCAGATATTGCTTTATGATCTGATTCGCATAAATAAATTTTTATATTTTTTAATGAGTTCTCAACTGAATTTGAAAATTCTATGATTTTTTTTAAATAATTTTCTGTTTTTGTATCTATTTCATATCCCAAAATTTCCCTTGTCAATTGTAAAAAATNTTTACTAATATTTGAATTAAGTTTTTCACAAAAGGTTGGGCTTATTGAAAAAATATTATCTAAAGCATTCTTAAAACTTACAGCCAATGCTTTTTCACCTTGTTGNAGTTCTTCTTTGATTTTNTTTACACCCTGNTGATAACCTTTATTAAATGATTCTTTTGCGAGCTTGTCAGCAATATTTCTGGCCTCAGATTCTGAATATTTCTTTTCCTCCAATTTTTCCTGTTTTTCTTTTGTTTCTAGATTGGTTTCTTCAGTTTTTTTTTCCTGAATATTTTTTTTATCTTCTTGTTTTTTAATATTATCTTCAGCCTCAAGATTTGCTTTTTGTGAAGTTGAGTTAGCCATTTCCTTAAGACTTGTTTTTTTAAATAAATTAGAAATATTTTCTGAAATTTCTGACTCTCGTGTAAAATCATTACTAGTTTTACTTAACAAGCTTAAAATTTCTTCTGTATTTAAGGCTTTAGATTTTTCAATTTCTTGAGAATCTATACTATCTGACTGATTGTTTTTTAGTGGCATCATACAAAGTCATCTCCACCTCTTCCAGCAAGAACGATTGTTCCTTCGTCAGACATTGTTCGTGCTACGTTGATTACAGCTTTTTGAGCTTCTTGAACTTCAGTTAGTCTTATCGGCCCTAAAACTTCCATTTCGTCTTTAATATTTGCTGCAGCCCTTTGTGACATACAATTGAAGATTTTTTCTTTGAGTTCATCTTCAGTTCCCTTCAAAGCAATAATAAGAATTTCCTGATCAACATTCCTAAGTAATGTTTGCATGCTTCTGTCGTCCATTAGAATTAGAGTTTCGAAAGTGAACATACTTTCTTGGATTTCTTTTGCTAATAATCTATCTTTTTCACCAAGTGATTTGATTACTCTTTGTTCCATATTTTGTTTCGTGAAATTCATTATTGATGCTGCTGCTTTGACACCTCCCACGGAAGATGCTCTCAATGATGTATTAGTCTTAAATTTTAATTGCATAACTCTTTCCAATTCAGCAAGTGCGTCAGGTTGAACTGTTTCTAGTGTTGCGACTCTATGAATAAGATCTGCNTGAATATCTTCTGGTAGAAGAACCAGAACGTCAGCTGCAACACCAGCTTCAAGATAGGAAATTATTAACGCCATGATTTGAGGATGCTCATCTGATATAAGTTCCGCTACTGACCTAGCATCCATCCAATCAAGAATTTCAATTGGTTTGTCGCTTTCTGTTGGTGTGATGCGTCCTAAAACAGATTGTGCCTTATTTTCTCCCAACGCTTTAGTCATTACATTTTTTATATAATTAGATGATCCCATACCTAAATCGGTTTGGGTTTTAATTATTGCTAAAAATTCATCCAAAACTTTATTAACTGTGTCTTGATCTAGACCTTGAACATTGTACATTTCTTTTCCAAGTTGTTGTACTTCTTTAGGACCAAGATTTCTTAAAATTTCTGAGGCTTCTTCTTCTCCAAGAAGCATCATTAAAATTGCACACTTTTGAGTGCTGGTGAGCTTTTCAAAGTTTGATAATTCTTCTTCTTGTTTATTTTCTTCTTTTTGTTTTTCAGCCATAAAACACCTTTAATAAATTACTATGCATCTTTTTTCATCAGTTGTCTAAAGACATTTGATACTTTTCCGGCTTCATCGCCAACTATCATTCTAATAACCGCAACTTTATCATCATATGTNTTNGCGGTATCAAGCATTTCAGCAGATATTGCAGTTTTCTTTGGTTTCAGNTTGGCTTTAATATCCTCTANAGATTCACCTTCTTGNACTTCTACNTCTTCTTCAGGCTCTGCTTCTAAATCATCCTCTGACATTCCTGTACTAGGCGCACCAGCAACACCCGCTGATGGAACTAGTATTCTATTCAATAGAGGTTTTAGTGCACCAAATGTTATTATCGCAAGTATTAAAACTGTAGATAGTTGACCAATTAAATTTTGAAACCATGATTGTTCGTACCAATTTACACTTACTAAATCCATTTCTTCAATAAAATCTCCACTTGTAACAACTATACTATCTCCTCTATCTTCACTAAAACCAACGGCCTCTTTTACTAGGGAAGAAATTTTTTCCTTATCTTCTTCGCTTAAGGCTTCTGTTGAAGTACCCTCGGGAGTTTCTACTAATTTATTTTTTACTAAAACAGCAGTTTTAACTTTTCTAATTTTACCTATTTGACCAACAACTGTGCTCAGCTTTTTACTTACTTCATAATTTTTTACATTTGAAGTTGATCTTTGTTTGAATTCTTGTTCTGTTTCATCTGTTGGAGCTTCAACAGCTAGATCAGCAGCTAATGGTGCCTGGTTTGCGACTGCCCCTGGTATTCCTCTTGCAGGTCTATCAGTCGATTCGTCAGCACTATTTTGTTCGCTTCTTGTAGCTATATTTTCAGGATCAAACGTTTCTTCAGTTGTTTGTGTATTAGTAAAGTCCATCTCTACATTAACTTGAGCTGTGAGATTCCCAGCTCCAACAATTGGAGAAACGAGTGAGAGTATTCTTTCTCTGTAAAGAGATTCAATTTTTATTCTATGATTTAATTGCTTTTCCGTTAAAGCAATATTTGGATCATCTTCTGGTTTTGAAAGTAGTGTTCCATATTGATCAACAACTGTAACATTATCAGAAGACATATTTGGAATAGATGAGGAAACAATATGTACTATAGACCTGATTTGCCCTCTATTAAGAACTCTTCCGTCAGCTAATTTTACGAAAACTGAAGCAGTTGGAGATGCCGAATCCCTCACAAAAACTGATCTCTCGGGTATGGCTAGATGAACTCTTGCTCCTGTAATGTTTGCAATTTCGTTGATTGATCGTGCTAATTCTATTTCTTGAGTTTGTTTCATTTTCATGAACTCAACAGATCTACTAGTTCCCATTGGAATTTTCTCCAATAAATCGTATCCCTGTGGAACAGAACTTGGCAAACCTTCTGCTGCAAGTTTCATCTTAGCTTCGTAGTATTCTGGAGCAGGAACCAATATCTCTCCGGTTGCAGAATCAATTGAAACATCAATACCATTATTTCTTAGCACCTCCATTACTCTTGATTTTTCATGCTCTGGTAGAGAAGAAAACAAAGTTGTTCTTGATGGCTCCCTGAATGATACAAAAAGAATAAGACCAATAAAGATCACAAAAAGTGTAATCATTACTGGAATAGATCTTTGAACTGCTGGTTCATTAGAAAATTTTCTCAGTTTATCCAGTGTATTACCAACATTATTTAATAATCCAAGGTTTGAATTTTGGGTGGTGGTTGTAATATCTGATGTTTGTAATTGTTCAGCCATTTATTTTTCCTTATTTTAAACAGGCATATTCATTATGTCTTTGTATGCAGTTAATACCTTATTTCTTACATTTAATGTCATTTGAAAACCTAACCCTGCAAGTTGCTGATTTATCATGACTTTTGTAAGATCGTTTTCTATCCCAAGTTCGAAATTTTTAGTGATTTCTGCACTTTTTATTTGACTTTGGGAGACTTCGTCGATGGCGTTTTTTACACTTTGTAAAAAATCAGTATCTTTCTTGTCTTCAATTTTTGGGGTTAATTTTGCAACGTCCTCTTGAAGGTTTTTTATTTGTGTTTGGTTATTATTAGCCTCAACCAAGTTCGGTTTAAATACTGTTGTTAAATTTGGCTTCATTAGAATTTTCCCTCAGATTAAAATTAATATTAAATTGCTGCTTGTTGCTTATCATTTATTTCGTCTAAACTATCGTAAAAATTATTTTTTGATTTTATATCAATCATAATGTCTTTCTCATCAATAACTCCCTCATCGCAAAGAACGATCGCTCTTTGTAATACATTTTCAAGTTCTCGCACGTTACCAGGCCAGTTATAATCTTTAAGGGCTTGCTCAGCTTTCGCGGTAATAAATGGTATCTTACTGATTCCAGAGTGTCTTTTTAATAGGGATACACTAATTGGTATAATATCGTTTGGTCTTTCCGATAAATTACAAGTTTCAATCGGAAATACATTTAGTCTGTAGTAAAGGTCTTCCCTAAATTTTTTTTCTTTAACCTCTTCAATCATGTTTCTGTTGGTTGTTGCAATAACTCTTACATTTACATCAATATCTCTTTGTCCTCCAATAGGTGTAACTTTCTTTTCTTGAAGAACTCTTAATAATTTTGCCTGAAGTGAAAGAGGCATCTCTGAAATTTCGTCTAATAGTAATGTTCCAGTATCAGCCGCTCTAAATATTCCCTTGTTAGCTGATGAAGCACCAGTGAAAGCTCCCTTTTCATGCCCGAATAACATTGCCTCAAGCATATTTTCTGGAATAGCTGCACAATTAATAGCAACAAATGGTTTTTCCGATCTTTCAGAGTTTTGATGGATAAAGTTTGATATAACTTCTTTTCCAGTGCCCGTGGGACCATAGATAAAAACTGTTACGTCAGTTTGAGCAACTTTTTTTGCAATCTTTATTAAAGAATGTGTTTTAGAGTCTGAAAAACTGAAGTTAACATCTGTAAGAACTTGGAAAATTATTTCTTTAATTACCTCATTGATCTCTGAACAAGAAATTTCTAAATATGCACCGCCTAAATCCTCAGATATCGAGAAGTTGTTTTCAAGAGATTCATTAAGTACNAAAACATTTGTTGAACCAATATTTCTAGAAAATTTTAGGAATTCAGATTTACCACCAATTCTCTCCAAAAATAGACTTGAACAAATAATAGTAGATTTTGGTTTTTCAAAACCTTTTGTGTTCTCCAAATTTATAATTTGNGTATTAATACTTTTACTANCTAAAAATNTTTTAATATTTTCAAATTGGTCAAAATTTTCTTCAACAATTAATATCTCGCTCATAATAAACCTTTTCAATGTTTAGANTTTTAAAAGCAAGAAACTTACCAATCTTTTTATTTTATCCAAAAAAAAATAAATAACTCAGCCAAATCATATACTTATAATCTTTTTTTTTTTTTTTATTATTTTTAAATTTCATTATTGTCATTTTTCTGACATTATTAATCAGGTATATGAGTGAAATAATAAAAGGAAGTTGTGAGGCAACAGTTCAACTGAGAAAGCTTGTTGAGATGGTTTCTATATCCAACTCAACAGTACTATTAAGAGGGGAAACCGGCTGTGGAAAAGATGTTGTTGCAAGAGCTATACACAATCAATCTAAGAGAAATGGAAATTTGATAAATGTAAATTGTGCAGCAATTCCCGCAGAGCTTTTAGAATCAGAATTATTTGGACATGAAAAGGGCGCTTTCACAGGTGCAGAGTCAAAAAGGGAAGGACGATTTGAGGCTTCTCATAATGGTACATTATTTCTAGATGAAATTGGAGATATGCCTCTTCCTCTTCAAGCAAAACTTTTAAGAGCAATTGAAACCAAAAAAATTCAACGAGTTGGTGGAAAAGGAGAAATTGATCTCGATTTGAGATTGATATGTGCAACGCATCAAAATATAGAAAAAAAAATAGAAGAAGGACTTTTTAGGGCAGATTTGTTTTATCGGATTAATGTTTTTCCTATTGAAATTCCTACACTGGCCGAAAGAAAAGAGGATATACCNGAATTGGTNNAACATATCCTTAACGAGATAAACAAAGACAAGTCTTCACTTCCTTCATTTGAGGATTCTGCATTTTCTGCTTTGAAACAATACATTTGGCCAGGAAATGTGAGAGAGTTAAGAAATGTTATTGAAAGATCAACTATAATTTTTGCAAGTAAGAAAATTACAGCAAAGAATATCAAAGAAAATTTGCTAAAAATTAACCTGCCTGACGTCAAGGAGGAAAAAAAAATAATTTGGGAGATGACATCGGATCTTGCGGAAGTTAACGATAATTTAACAAATTCATCACCTGAGAGTAAAGATTCAATGCCGCATCCTAATAATTATAAGAGTTGGTTTGAATATTTAGATCAAATCGATCTAAGAAGACATCTCAGCGAAGTAGAGTGTATACTTATTGAGGGAGCTTTAAAGAAAAACAACGGTTCAGTGACAGAGGCNTCAAAGGGTTTAAAAATTAATAGAACCACTCTTATAGAAAAAATGAAAAAATACTCNATCCCTAGAATTGGAAACGATTAACTTCCTAAATGCCTTATTCCTTTACTCTTCGCAATCTTAATTTGTTTGTTTCTTTCGTTAAACCGTTTNTTTTGAGTTTTAGATGTTTTTTTTTTGCATTTAGGACAATATACACCCTTTTTATAATTTTTAGATTTTTTTTCAGCATCAGAAATTGCTGATCTACATGCAAAACACTGAAAATACTTTCCTTTATTTAGACTCTCATTAATGGAGACTCTTTCATCAAAAACAAAACACTCTCCCTGCCATTCTTTTTCTTCATTTTTAGTTTTTTTTAAGTAGTTAATAATTCCACCGTCAAGCTGATGAATTTTATTGTACCCTAACTTTAANAGGTAACTGCTGGCNTTCTCACANCTGATACCTCCTGTNCAGAACATTGCAATTTCTTTNTTCTCAAAAAATTTTTTATTTTTTTCAAACCATTCTGGAAACTCAGTAAAATTTGATAGTTTAGTTTCCACACTATTCTTAAAAGTACCAATTTCAGACTCATAGTGATTTCTTGTATCTAATGTAACNACATTATCCTTTTTTATTAGTTTATCCCATTGATCAGGCTTTACATATTTTCCTGACTNTAATCTTGGTTTTAAATTTTTTTTACCTAATTTAATAATTTCATTTTTAATCTTAATTTTTAATCGNAGAAAAACATGAGATTTATAATGATGAATTTTATAGCTGAGGTTTGATTTAAAGTTTTTNTTCAAAAAATTTTTTAAGATTACAATTTTGCTTTTTTCGCATGAAAGTGTTCCGTTTATACCCTCTCGGGCTATAAGGACTGTTCCTTTGAAATCATTTTTTTTTAAAAAACCATTAAAATTAATTTTTAGTTGTTCTAAGTTATTTAGATCAATAAATTTATAAAAAGAAATAACCCTATAATTTAAACTCGAATGCATGATATATTTTTTCAAAATTTGTTAAAAACATTTGTTGCCATTGACCCGGTTTCCTTAATCCCTATTTTTGCTGTAATAACTGCATCTTTAAAAAAGGAAAAAATAATTAAATTTTCTTTTTATGTTTTTATAATATCATCTTTTGTACTAACATTTTTTTCATTTTTCGGAAATAATTTTTTGACTTTTATGGGTATTTCACTAAGTTCCTTCCAAATTATTGGTGGATTATTTCTTCTAGTAATAGCATTTGAAATGGTTTTTGAAAAAAGAATTGAAAGAAAAGAGAATTTAGCAAATGAATTTATTGATGATTCTCAGCTAAACAATCTTGCGGTATTTCCAATATCAATTCCTTTGGTCGCTGGTCCTTCAGCGATAACTTTGTCAGTTCTNATATCACAAAATTACGATAATACAATCTTAAGTTTTTACCAAAACATCCTNCCNATATTATTAATCTTACTANTAACAAGTTTAATTATTATNTTTTCTAATATTATATCTAGAATCTTTAACAAAATAGTGATAAAAGTTTTTCAAAAAATTCTTGGGTTGCTTCTTGGTGCATTGTCCATAGAATTCATAATTAACGGAATAAGAAATTCAATATGAGTATAAAATCACCATGCATTAATATTTGTGAATTAGATCCTGCTTCGGGTATATGTGTTGGTTGTCATAGAACAGTAGATGAAATAACAAATTGGCAAAAATTTAATGAGTTAGAAAAAAGGAAAATATTCAAATTAATCGAAATTAGAAAAAATGATTAAAATTATTAATTTCTTATTAGTTTTACTAATTTTTAAAACTTCTTTTTCAAAAAACTTATGGATTGGTGAATGGGTTGCTCAAGACAAATGGCAGTCTGAATTTTTAATAACTATTGAATCAAATGGAAATGCTATCACAGATTATGGAAATGGTGATTCTGGGACATGGCAATTAACTGATGGAAATTTAGAAATATTCTGGAAATCAGGTAAGAAAGATTATTTTTTCAGTGGCGTTATGGGATTTCAAAGAATAAGCAAAAGTAAAACGGAGAGCTACACTTCCGGGCTAAAGAAAAAGTCACCTAACTAGTCTTAAATTTGGCTTCTTTAAATAATTTATAACTTTTTTAAGTTTATTTGAAGTGACTATGACGTTATTTTGAAATGAAAGTGTAAAAAAACTTTGTTTTACTTTATTTTTTTTTATTTCAAAATAGGGTCCAACTTTAAATGATTTATGTATGGAAAATGTTGCATGATTTTTTTTGAAACTAATTGAATAATCTTTCCATTCNCCAATAGAAATCTTTTTTGAATAAACATCCATAATTTGGTTGATTTCATTTTTGTCAAATCTAACTAAATTCATAACAATTAATATTAAAATTGTAATTTTTTTTTAATAGAATATAAATTCAATAATTAATTTTATGTTATAAANAAAAAAAGAAAAGTTTTATTATGAGTGAAGAATTTATTAGAGAGGTTGACGAGGATCTCAAAGAAGAAAANAGAATCAAACTTTGGAGGAAAATTTTCCCTTATGTGGCAAGTATTTCCTTAGGCATAGTAATATTTACTTCTGGTTTTGTGTTTTGGGAAAACTATACAAAAAAAACAAACCAGAGATTAGGAGACGATTTCACAGCAGCCGTCCAACTTTCCCAGGAAGAAGATATTGACGCAGCACTTATTGCGTTAGATAGAATTGTTGATAAAGGTTCGGATGGATATGCTACAATCGCCAAAATGAAGAAAGCCTCACTATTGATTGAAAATCAAAAAGTAGAAGAGGGTCTGAGTATTTATCTTGATCTTGAGAAAAACGCCGTTGACCAATCTTTCAGAGACATTTCAACGATTCTATATGTCCTAAACTCCATGGATAGAGATGACCCTGGCTTATTAATTGAAAAAATAGAACCACTTGAAGCTAGTAAAATTTGGAAGTCTTCGGCATTAGAATTAAAGGCTTTTATTCTTCTCAAACAAAATAAAATTTCTTTAGCAAAGGAAACCTTCCAAGCTATCTTAGATATGAAAAATTCTCCAACATCTTTAAAGCAAAGAGCTAAAAATATGATGGATTTTCTGGAGGACTAAAAAACTTGTTTTACATAAGATTTTTTATTTTTATCCTTATTTTTATTAACTTGAGTTCGTGNGCATATTTTGACCAGGAGCANGACGATATATTACCCGGAAAAAGAGAACTGATCTTCAAAAATGAGGATCAAGTTATAGTAAAAGCAATCAANAAAATAGAAATTGATGATCCGATTACNGTTTATTCTTGGAATCAGCAACACCAAAATGTNAGAAATCATTTATTNCATTTTAAGAGTAATCCAAATTTGAAACTAAAAAAGAAAATTAAATTAGGTGATTTAAATTTNAAAAATATAGAATTTCTGGCTTCACCTATTGTTAGTAGAGATGTAATTTTTTATGCAGATTCAGACTTTAATATTATTGCAAAGAATATTGAAAATGGAAAAACTATATGGAAAATTAAGCTAAAAAAAGAAAAAAAAGAGAACTTTTCTTTTATCAGTGGGCTTGCACTTGACGACAAATACTTATACATAACAACAGGTCTGGGCAATGTATATTCTATTGATATATTAGAAACTAAGATAGAGTGGTCAAAAAGTTTTCTGGTTCAATTCTCAAGACCCCCATTGATACATAATAATAAATTATTTTTAGTATCTGATGATAACCAAACTTTTTCATTAAATAAAGTTACTGGCGAAACAATATGGTCGCACATCGGAAACATTGAGGAAGTTTCTATAATAGGTGGTTCAAAACCAACAATTGAAAAAAATATTGTGATTGTAACATATTCATCNGGTGAGATTTATGCTCTTAACGAAAGTGATGGATCCACTATTTGGTTGGATAATTTAAGCTCTAGNGGTTTTTTTATAAAAAGTAATGTTAATGATATTCAAGCTCCTATCACAATTGAAAGTAAAAGCGTTTATGTACCAACTTTTTCGGATAAACTTATTGTTTATGACTTAGGAACGGGTAAAGAAAAATGGAACGTTAAGGTTTCTTCAATTAGCCCACTTGTAATATCAGGCGACACAATCTTTGTATTAGATACGGCTAGTAAACTTTTATGTTTAGATAAACTTACTGGAAAGCTTCTCTGGGCTGTACAACTTAGGGTTTCAAGAAAAGGTGAAGATGTAACATGGTATGGCCCACTTCTTTCAACAAATAAACTTTTATTAGTTGGATCAGATGGATTAGTTTTGTCTTTGTCACCATTTAGCGGCAAAATTTTAAGTAAAACACAATTTGAGGAAGGTATAATTTCCTATCCTTTTCAGGTGAAAGAAAATATCTTCTTAATTTCTGAAAAAGGAAACTTATTTATTTTAGGTTAAAAATGTTTAACAGGGTAATGATCTTAGGCAAGCCAAATGTAGGAAAATCAACTTTGTTTAATATGCTCGTGGGAAAGAAAATTGCTATAGAAGACAATTCCCCAGGTCTAACAAGAGATTTAAAGAAAGAAAGTATTGAGGTTTTTGAAAAGAAATGTGTGATAATAGATTCACCAGGTATTTCTGAACCTCAAAATTTGATTGAAAAAAGAATTCAAGAAAAAAATAAAAATTATATAGAAAAATGTATTCTTTTGATTTTAGTTTTAGATGGAAAAACACAATTAACTCTTGAAGATCATCAGGTAATAAAAAAAATAAGAAAATCAGGGAAAGAAATTTTAATTGTTTTAAATAAGTGCGAAGGGAAAGTAGATATAAATATTATTAGAGATTGTGAGGGTTTAGGTTTTGGAAAACCGTTGATGATATCAGCTACTCATAATCAGGGTATTGATGAATTAAAATTTATAATTTCATCCAAAATCCCAAGTATCATCAACTCCGATAGTGATGATCAATTTGATATTTCTATAGCTATTATTGGAAAAACTAATTCTGGAAAATCTTCTGTTATTAATGTTTTAAGTGGGAAAGAGACGGCAATTACAGGAGATATTCCGAATTTAACTAGAGACTCAGTAGAGACTCTCATAACAAAGAATAATTTGAGTTTTAAAATAATAGATACTGCAGGATTTAATAAAGCAAGAACAAAAAAAAATTCAATTGAGAAACTTTCGATTGCTATTACAAAAAAAAAAATTAGACTCTCAAAATTTGTTTTTGTAGTGATCGATATAGAAAATTTTTTTGAAAAGCTTCACTCTAAAATTATAAGGTTAGTTAATGAAGAAAACAGATGTATGTTTTTACTGATTAATAAGATTGATAAAGTAGCAAACTTTTCAAAAGAATATATTACTGATAGAATTTATAAATTGAATCCTCAGGTGAATGGAGTTCCTGTTTTTTTTATTTCTGCAAAGGAAAAGATTGGTTTTGAAATAATAATAAATGAAATTCAGTCAAGGATGAATTTGTGGAGNCAAAGAATNTCGACAGGAAGACTTAACTCATGGTTGAAAACAATTATGAAAAACACTCCCCCCCCGTTACATAAAGGAAATATAGTTAAATTTAAATTTATTACACAAATTAAAGTGGCTCCCCCTAAGTTTAATATTTTTATGAATTTCCCAATCGCATTAAACCCTACATATAAAAGATTTTTAGAAAATGATTTGAAAAAAAAATTTAATATGGAGGGTTTTCCAATCAAGGTAATTTATAAAAAATCAAATAATCCATTTAATGAAAAATAAAATATTTATTTTAGCTATTCTTTTATGCTCTAACACTACATTAAATTCAGAATCTATTGAAATTCCAACAATCATTGAAAATTGTAAATCTTGTCATTCAGAAAATTATGAGGGGAACAAATATATAAAGTCCTTGAAAGAGCTTAAAAAAGATCAATTTATTACTAGGATGTATCAATATAAAGAATCAGACAAAAATTCAGCTATGGTAAGAATTGTTGATGTCTTGTCTTATGAGGANATTTTAGGAATTGCGGATTATATTTATGACTAAAGTTCAAACTAAAAAAAGAAAGATTATAAAGAATATTCTTAAATGGACTTCAATTGTTGTTGCTGGACAAGTTGTTTTATCAAAAAAATTACTATCAAAGTCAAAGCCAAGAGTTGTTGTTATTGGTTCAGGGTTTGGAGGGGGAACAGTAATCAACTATTTATCAAATTTTACAGATATAATTGAATTAGTTGTTATAGATAAAAATAAAACAATTCAAACATGCCCCTTTTCAAATCTTGTTATTGGAGATGTCATGTCTAAAAGTGATATAACATTTAATGTAAAATCNCGACCAAATATTTTATTTAATAATCTTGAAGTAAACTATATAGATTCATCAAAAAAAAAAATTATTTTTACAAACAAAGATATTATAAACTATGATTATATAATCCTATCTCCCGGCATTGGTTTTAAAAGTNCTCAAATCGACGGTTTTAATATTAAAGATAATTCAAATGTTCCACATTGTTGGGACGGTGAAAAAAATATTCTAGAGTTCAAGAACCGTTTAAACTCATTGGAAAATAATTCAAAAATAATCATAACTTCTCCAGACTATCCATACAGATGTCCACCTGCACCATATGAAAGGGCTTCTATGATTGCATATTTCCTTAAAAAAAAGGGGCTTAAATTTAAAATTTTTATTCTTGACTCAAAAAACTCTTTTACTAAAAAAGAGGTGTTTTTTCAGGAGTGGAAGACTCAATATACAGATTCAATATACTGGTTAAGTAGAGATGATGGTGGTAAAGTCAAGGCATTTAATAAGAAAGAAAACTATATTAAAACTTCTAATGGTGAAAACTTTAAAGGAGATTTTATTCATGTAATACCAGAACAAAAGACTTCCGATCTAATTTCAAAATCAAATTTGACAAGTAGTGATTGGTGCGAAGTAAACCCAACAACTTTTGAAATTAAGAATCAAAAGGATGTTTTTATGGTCGGTGATTCCATAGATGCCGGTGATATGCCTAAGTCTGCTTTTTCAGCGAATAGTCAAGCTAAAATTTTATCAGCAAATTTTATAAATCTTATACTTCAGAAAGAATTTCTTGAACCTGCTTTTCTTAATACCTGTTACAGCTTTTCTGCAAAAGATAGAGCATTTTCAATTTCTGCTTGGTACAAACTAAACCCCTCTAAAGACAGAATTGTATCGCTTGGAAGCAAAGAAAGTGAAGTTATAGCATCAGCAGATGAAAGGTTTCAAGAATCTGTTGAGGCTTATGGCTGGTATGAAACAATAACGAAATCTGTTTTTAGTTAGATCTGAAAAAAAAATTTTTTTGAGTTATCCGAAAACCCTTTTTTAACAACTTTTTGAATGATGCCTTCAACAATTTGTTCTTCCATTTTTTGACCCGTTAATTTTGTAACTCCTAAGTTCAACATTTTAATATTAAACAACTTTATTTGAATTTTTAATCTTTTATTTTCCTCAAATAAGATATTGCTAAATGCTTTAATGGCTGCACTTGCAACACTATAACCACTAAAAAAAGGTTTTCCAGTTTCTATACTTTGATTATTAAGAAAAATCACTTTGGGTTTTTTTGATTCTAGTAAGAGTGTCTCTAGCTCTTTTAAAGTTCTCCAGTAGGAATTAAGGTTTACTTCAATCATTTCATTCCACTCTTTGTGAGAATAATTTGTAATAGGAGATAGTCTTGAGAAGTTTGAGGAAACGTTAACAATAAAATCTAACTTATTAAATCTTGAGCTAACTAAATTTAATAAATTATCATAAAACTTTTTATTCAATAAATCAGAATGAAGTAATATTTGTCTATTATTAGTTTTGCGAATCTCGTCATCCAGTATATCTAATTTGTTTTTTGACTTTCCATGAAGAATTAAGTTAGATCCCATTTCAGTNAANTTAATGGCTAGTTTGTTTCCAAANAATCCTGTTGCTCCAAAAATAATCCCGTTTCTNCCTTTTAAATCGACCATTAGATTTTTATTTTGTTTCAATCAATAAAGACAGTTGAGAGGGGATCACTCCTGAATTTTGGTCTGTGAGTTCTATCGGATAATCTCCACTAAAGTAGTGATCAGTAAATTTGGGATCATTTTTTTCCCTTCCATTTTTGTATCCAAGTGCTTTATATACACCATCAAGACTAATGAATTCAAGTGAGTCAACTCCAATGTAGTCTTTTATTTCATTTATAGTGTATTTGTGTGCTAACAGTTCTTCTTTTGTTGGAGTATCTATTCCATAAAAGCAAGGATATTTTACTGGAGGACTTGCTATCCTCATATGTATTTTCTTTACCCCACAATTTCTTAACATTTCAACTATTTTAATTGAAGTTGTGCCTCTGACGATAGAATCATCAATTAATGCAATATTTTTATTCTTTAGTGAAGCTATATTTGGATTATGTTTGAGTTTTACAGATAAATGTCTAATTGAATTTGAATCTTGAATGAATGTTCTTCCTGTGTAGTGGTTTCTTATNATTCCAAATTCAAAGGGTTTTTTTATTTTTTCTGAATATCCTAATGCAGATGCATTTCCAGAATCAGGAATTGGTATAACAATATCAACAAGATTAGTATCACTAGTATTTTCTTTAGCTAATTGCCATCCTATTTTTTTTCGTACATCATAAANATTTCTTCCCTCAAAAATGCTATCTGGTCTTGAAAAATAAATATATTCAAATATACAAGGTCGTAGTTGGGTTTTNTTAAAAGGTTTAACAGATTCAATCTCACCTTCATCAATGATAACTATTTCACCTGGTTCAATATCCCTTACAAGTTCTGCACCAATTATATCAAGTCCACAACTTTCTGAGCTTAAAACATAACTATTGTCTAATTTTCCTAGTACTAAGGGACGTATACCAAAGGGATCTCTTGCTCCTATAAGGGTTTTGTTAGTCATNAGAATAATTGAGAAGGCACCATTTATTGAATGAAGCGAATAAACTAGCCTTTCTATAAGAGTTCCAGTGGTTGTTGACATTAGATGAAGAATTACTTCAGTATCAGATGTTGACTGGAAGATAGATCCAGATTTAATTAATTGATCTTTTAATTTATGNGTNTTGGTTAGATTCCCNTTGTGAGCAATTGCTATACCNCCAATGTTTAATTCNGAAAATAATGGTTGTACATTTTTTAGAGCTGACTCTCCTGTTGTACCATACCTATTATGACCAATAGAAATATCTCCTTTGAGTTCATTNAGTGTTTTGTTATTTTGAAACACCTCAGATACATGTCCCATTCCTCTGTGAGCGTAAAAATTATTTTTATCGGATGTAACAATCCCCGCTGAATCTTGGCCTCGATGCTGTAATGCGTGTAAGCCAAGTACAGTTAACTTTGCAGCGTTAGGATGCCTAGATATTCCAAAGACTCCACATTCATCCCTTGGTTTGTTTTTTGAAAAGAAATATTGCATTGTTAATCAAGGTTTTCTATCAAGTATTCTAAGTTTTTTTTATCGTCTTCATTGTATGTTTTTTTACTTTCATCAATTGTTTTTTTTAGTTTAAGATGCGAATCAACGCTTTTTTTGAAAAGTTTTTCAGATTTTTCTTCGATATCTTTCCTGAATTTTTTTGAAAACTTATTTTCATTATCAATAAAATTTAAAATTCTTTCATTAGTAATTAATATAATAAAATTAAACTTCGATTTATCAATCCATTCAACTTCTTCATCTTTAAAAAAATAGTGAAAGGCAAATAAGCAAAGACTCGCAATCAAATATCCTCTTAAAATTCCAAAGAAAAAACCAGCAGTTCTATCAACTATACCTACATAACTTTTTTTTACACTTGTTGAAAAGCGTTGAGTTATAAATGACAATATAAAAAAAACTCCTAAAAATGTTAAAGTATACGCAATGATATTTGAGAATAGAAGATTTTCTAAAAATTTATTGATACTATTCACTAAAGATCCTGCAAATTTATAAGATATAAAAAACGAAAGAACCCAAGTAAAAAGTGATAGAGATTCAAGGGAAAAACCTCTCCAAAAAGAAAAAAATGCAGATAATAATATTAAGCCAAGAATTAGCAAGTCAAATATCAGGTATGTTTCCAATTAATTCTCCAGATCAATAAATTCCGTTTATAAAATTCTTTAAAAATTTATTTCTACTTTTTAAGATATCTTTAGACTTGCCATACCAGCAAATTAAACCTTTTCTTATAAACGCTGTATAATCAGAAAATTCGAAAACACTATCCATATCATGAGTCACGGTGATTGTCGTAATTTTTTTTTTTTTAACAAGTTTCTTTATCAATAAAATTATTTGACGACCTATAATTGGATCAAGTCCAGTTGTTGGTTCATCAAGAATAAGTATCTCTGGTTTCTTCAGAATTGCTCTAGCAAGACCTATTCTTTTCTGAACACCAATAGATAAATTTGACGGATATTCTTTTAAAACTGATTTAGGTAATGAAACATCATTAAATAATCCTGATAAATCTGAAGTTTCGTCTGCAAATTTCAAGTTTTCTTCAACTGTTAAGCTATCAAAGAGTGCAGCGTTTTGAAAAAGAATTCCAAATTTCGACATATGAATATTTTTATTTTTTGAATTCAGATTCTTTATATTGTCAATATCTTCATAGGAAATGATACCAGAATCATATTCCATTAGCCCATCAATGCATTTCGTAAGTACAGACTTTCCTGAGCCAGATTCTCCGATTATAGCTAATGATTCTGATTCATATATACTTAAATTTAATTTGTTAAGAACATTTTTGTTATCAAAATTCTTAGAAAGATTTTTTATATCAATCTTTATTTTTCTCATAGATCAAAGAAAAGAGATGTTAATATGTAATTAGTTAGTAAAATTAAAATGGAAGATGATACAACTGAATAAGTTGTTGACATGCCAACACCTTGAGCACCCCCTTTGGCATTGAAACCATGATAGCATCCCATGAATGTAATTATAAAACCAAAAACGCAAGCTTTTACGAGTCCAGAAAAGACATCTAAAAATTGAACAAAATTATATGTATTTTGTAAATAAACTGTTGGGTTGAAGTTAAGTATTTGAGTGCAAATCAGGTATCCACCAAGTACTCCAATTATATCACCTACAAAAACAAGAAAAGGTAGAGAAATAATTCCTGCTAGTATTCTAGGAATAATTAAATAATTAAAAGGATTAGTTGATAGAGTTTTCAAAGCATCAATCTGCTCAGTCACTTTCATTGTCCCTATTTCAGCTGCAATAGCTGCCCCAGACCTTCCAGCAACCATTAAACCTGCCAGGACAGGTGCGAGTTCTCTAGTAATAGAAAGAACAACTACATTAGGTATTGCACTTTCTGCAGAGAATCTAGAAAAACCTGTATATGATTGCAGTGCAAGAACCATTCCTGTAAAGATAGAGGTTAAACCAACTACTGGTAAAGAATTGTAGCCAATTTTTATAATTTGTGAAAAGAAAACTTTAGGATAAAATTTATCGGTGAAACTATATTTTATACAATCAAAAAAAAAATAATACAATTTCACCCAAAGAAAAAAAAATTCCAAAACAAATATTTCCAATATTTTTTAAGAGATTAAGAATTTTATTTGGCAAAAGATCCATGATAAGCTCATCATAGGTTTTTTTTATACTATTACCAACAATATTTCATATTTCAGATTTTGATTATGAGCTACTCAAAAATTGTATTTTTACTCGACCATCGGTGAATCAGCTAAGTCAGAAAATTTTGTATTTGATGCATTAAAGTGCAACTTAACCCTAGAAATTGGACCATGTCGATGCTTAGCAACTATAGCTTCGGCAATGTTATGAACTTTTTCCATTTTACTGGTCCACATTACGTGCTTTTCAGTACCCTCGGCTGGTTCGGTTCTTGCTAAATAATATTCCTCTCTATACAAAAACACCACCAAATCAGCATCCTGTTCAATAGATCCTGACTCTCTTAAATCAGCAAGTTGTGGACGTTTTTCATCCCTATCCTCAACTTTTCTTGATAATTGTGATAAAGCAATAACAGGTATATTTAATTCTTTGGCAATTGCTTTTAAACCTCGGGTTATATCAGAGATTTCTTTGACTCTGTTTTCGCTTGTATTCTTTGAATCGCTATTAATAAGTTGAAGGTAATCTAGAATCAAAAGATCAAGTCCTTCTTTTCTCTTTAATCTTCTAGCTCGACTTCTTATTGAAGAAACTGTGAGTGCAGGGGAGTCATCTATAAATAGTGAAAGCGACTTTAATTTTTCACTACCTTTAATAATATTCTCAAAGTCTTTTTTTGAAAGATTTCCTGTTCTGATGTTTTCCGAGGAAATTTTTGAAATTTCTGAAATAAGCCTTGTGGCTAATTGTTCAGATGACATCTCAAGAGAAAAAAATAAGACATTACTATTTGATGATTTTTCATCCTCTTTTTTTTGACAAATATTAGAGGCAAGATTAGTTGCAAAAGCTGTTTTT
>PARN01000030.1 GCA_002711515.1 Rickettsiales bacterium
ATATCTCTGTAAATCAATGTGAGTGTCGGTTATAGAGGGTTAAGAAAATTAATAAAGAAATACTATGAATTTTGAATCCGTCGCGTCTACCAATTCCGCCATAGGGGCAAATTGATTTCTATTATATAATTTATAACTATAAATGTTATAACGTAAAAGTGAGAAATTTTTTGCAGAAAATGTTTTCTAAGTGTCTCGAGTACTGCAAGAAAAAAAATTCTAAAAAAGTTCTATATTTTATATCGTTTATTGAATCGATTATTTTTCCAATTCCAACAGATGTATTTTTAATTCCTTTTATTTTATCAAATAAAAAATTATTTTGGAATTTAGTCCTTTATACAACTATATTTTCGGTAATTGGAGGTTTAGTTGCATATCTAATTGGTTTTTGGTTTTGGAATAGTTTATCCCCAGTTTTTTTTGAATATTATCCAAGTGTCGTGAATAAAATAAATAGTTTTAATCAGCAATTTATGAATCTTGGTTTGTTTTTAATTGTAATTGGTGGTTTTTCACCCTTTCCTTATAAAATTACTTGCCTTGGATCTGGTATAATTGGAATAAATATTTTTTTATTCTTAATTTTTTCATTTTTATCAAGGGGGTTAAGATTTTATATTGTCGCATTTCTTGTCGATAAATATGGAAATTTAGCCAAAGATTTGATTTCTAAATATATAAATTTAATCTCAATTTTTATAATAATTTTAGGGATTTTTCTTTATTTAATTTTTGCTTAAAAATTTATTCCGTTGAAGACTTTTGAAAATTTAATGTTGGATATATATTAGTGTGATGAAAGATAAAATGACATTTGTTTTAACTAGCTGTGGCAGGACAGAGCTCCTGAATAAAACACTGGAGAGTTTTTTCTCAATGAATACTTTTAAATTAGAAAAGTATTATTTAGTTGAGGATTCAGTCAATGAAGAGGTTTATAGATCAATCAAAAATAAGTGGGATAAAAAAATAGATCTTCTTTTTAATAAAGAAAAAAAGGACAAATAAAATCAATAGTTGAAACTTATAAAAAAATAAAAACTCCTTATATTTTTCATTGTGAGGATGACTGGATTTACACTAGAAAAAAATTCATTGAAGACTCTTTGGAAATTATGAAGACTGATGAAAAAATTATTCAAGTTTGGTTGGAAAGTAAAGAAAGTGCAAGCAGATTAGATATTTTTGATTACGGTCCTCTTGAGACAATTAAAAATGGAAAGATTGGGTTTAGAAGAGTAAGTTGTAAAGAAGGCTGGGAGTGGGGGTACTTTTCTTTTAGGCCAGGTGTAAAAAGATTGAAAGATTATAACTTAATTGGAGGATATGAGAGTTTTACAAATGAATTAGATATTAATGTTAAATATAAAGAGCTTGGGTATTATACCGTAATAATTGAAGATCCGGCAGTAATTGATATAGGTGATGACCATCATGTTTCGGATCCAACAAGAAAATGGCCAACAAGAAGAAAAACGAACGCTCCTACTGGACTAAAAAGACTTTGGAAACATATTAAGAAGATGAAATTTTAATACCTAATCTCTAATTTAATCAAATGAAAGCTCTTAATTTTTTAAAACATTACTATTTTTTTCTAACTTTAATCACTTCGTTTTTTGTAATTATCTCAGCATATATTTTAGAATTCTTTTATAATTTTCCTCCATGTAAATTATGTATCTATCAAAGAATACCCTATTTTTTTATATTTGTAGTTTCAATCATTTCTATCTTTTTTTTAGAAAAAAGAATTATTTTTTATTTTATTTTTTTTCTATTTCTATCGAGTGCGACGATCTCACTTTTTCATTCTCTAGTAGAAAGAGGTTTGGTGGATTTCGATGTTGGATGTACCTCAACAACTGATTCATTTGAAAACATTGAAGATCTTCGATTGCACCTGGAACAAGTGCCACTCACAAAGTGTGATGAGATAATTTTTTCTTTTCTGGGCTTATCTTTAGCAAATATTAATTTTATGATCTCTTTGTTATTTATTTTTTTAAATTTATGTTTTACATTTATTTCCAATGAAAAAAAAACTTAAAAAAGAAATAGACGAGATGATTAGGGTTAATCACGCAGGAGAGTTTGGGGCCCAAATGATTTATGGAGGTCAAATAAAATTTACTAAAGACGAAAAGCTAAAAAAGAAATTAATAAAAATTGCTGAAGATGAGCAAAGACACTTTGAATACTTTGATAAAAAAATACTTGATAACAGAACTAGGCCAACAGTAATGCATCCAATTTGGAAAATAGGAGGAACCCTTCTGGGAGCCTTAACGGCAAGAATGGGAGAAAAGTATGTTCATGCATGCACGGAAGCAGTTGAAAAAGTGATTGTTGACCACTACAAAGATCAGATAAATTTTTTAAAAAAAAATAAAGTAAATAATGATTTACTGAAAAAAATAAAACAGTTCTGTGATGAGGAAGACGAACATAGACAAGACGCTCATGATTCAATGCAAGAACAAGATGTTGGCGTTAGGTTATTTAAGAATTTTACAAGTAATTTAACAATTTTAGCTATCAGAATTTCAAAAAAAATATAATCAAGGCTCGAGTTCTGAGTCCCAATACAAGAAGTCATTCCAGCTTTGGTGAAGAAAGTTCGGAGGAAATCGCCTTCCTATTTCCTTGAGTTCAAAATGATCAGGAACATGAGGGTTTCTTTTTAATTTAAAACCGAATTTTTTTAAAGTTCTGTTACCTTTTTGAGTGTTGCAGTGTCTGCATGCGGTGACAACATTTTCCCATGTTGTTTTACCACCTTTAGATCTGGGCAAAACATGATCAAAAGTTAGTTCTTCGACTTTAAAGCTTTTGCAACAATATTGACAAATGAATTTGTCTCTCAAAAACACATTAAATCTTGTGAAAGCAACAGAGTCTGGAAGTGGAATATAGTCTTTAAGTGATATAACACTGGGTAACTTTATTTCGATTGAGGGTGATCTCACGACTTTATTATATTCGGAAACCACATTCACTCTATCTAGAAAAACGGCTTTAAGAGCATTTTTCCACGACCAAGTAGAGAGTGGGAAGTAACTCAGAGGCTGGTAGTCTGCATTCAAAACTAGTGCAGGACAGCTGTTTGGTGCTAAAGACATAATTCAATTTCCTTATAATTAATATATTGGATTTTAAAAACAAAATTAAACATTAAAAGTTTTTTTTATAAAATTTAATCCGATTCTTATGCCATTTTCGTCAATTCCATGACCCAACGAATCACTTAAATCATATTCAATGTCGAAGCCAAGTGATTTAAGTTTAGCTGTGGCTTTGATTGTAAATTCGTAGTTAATAACTTCATCTTGTTTGCCGTGATAAAGTCTTACTGGGAATTTTGACAGCACCTCTTCATCAAAATTGCTATTTTCAAATAGAAGACCAGAATATCCAACAAGACCTGCAGACTTTTTTTCCCTTTTACACAAATGATGCAAAGCCATCATAGTCCCTTGAGAAAATCCAACAATAAGAATTTTTGTATGGTCTATTTTGAAATTTTCAGAAACATGATCGATATAATTATTTAAAAATGGACCAGCTTTATTAAGACCCTCTCCAATTTTTTCAGGTGCTATGGATGTCAACTCAAACCATTGATATGCCTCTCCTCCCCAATCACACTTAAATGGAGCATTGGGTGAAAAGAAGGCTGTATTTGGAAGTTCATGTTGCCAAACTTTACCTATTTGAATCAAATCATTTCCATTGGCTCCGTAACCATGAAGAAAGATCACAATATTTTCTAGGTTTTTCGTTGATTCGAGAGTTGGGCCGTCGAGGAGTTTAGTCATTCTTCAAAATATTCTTTATTTCTAAAATACCTGTTTTTGGAAAATATTCACTTAAATTTCTTAAAAAAAAATCAGCAATAGATATTATTGCATTTGGCTTAAGTTTTTTCTTTTCAAGAAGAGTAAAAAGTTTATCAACTGAAATACAATAGAAACTCTCTACTTCACCATCCATATTTTTAAAATTTATGTCCTTATATATTTCATAATCATAGACAAAAATTATACCTGAAAAAGCAAAGTTTTTATGATTGTGAAAATAATTAATAGTATTCCCTTTTGTTATATATTTCTTTTTAAGCTGAAAAATCCCTGCCTCCTCGNAGGCCTCTTTCTTTAAATTTTCGTATATTGATATTCCCGAAGGTTGTCCGCCACCAACCAAATTGTCATATAAATTAGGAAAATCATTNAGGTGTTTTGATCTTTTTGCAAAAAAGAAATAGAATTCATCAGATNTTTTTTTCCATCCGTTACAATGAACTCCGTATTGAGGTAAACCGAAAAAGGGAAATAAACTTCTTTCTATACTACAATAACTTTTTTCTCCAAAAACCTCAAAGTGATTAAATTTAGTTTTTGGTTGAATCGAATTATACTCAAAAATTGGACAGAACTCNGTTTTATCAAAATTAGTTCTAGTTATTTTTCTGACAAGGTTTTTATCTTTTAATTTNTCTAATAATTCGTCTAGAAGAATATTATCACCGTTAAGTTTCAAAAGTTTTCGTAACGCAAAATTTCTTTTATAGATCCAGCCTACGTTNAGATTTTTATGTCTTATAGGTGAGAAATCTTCATAATTAAAGTTGTATAGTTCTTTAAGAAGGTGAATAGTTAAATCAAGAGTTTTTTTTTACTCATGAGAATGCCTGACAATTTCAACAATATTTTTCATTATATCTTCTATCCGAAAATCTTTTGGCGTAAAGACTGCTTTTACTCCAGTTGACAAAAGTTTTTTTTCATCCTTCGGAGGTATTATACCTCCAACAATTACTGGTATACTAGAAAAATTATTTTTCTTAAGTAAATTCATAATTGTTTTAACAAGATGAATATGAGATCCCGATAATATTGATAATCCAATTATGTGAACTCCTTCCTCAACTGATGCTATAACGAGTTGTTCGGGTGTAGATCTAATGCCGTCATAAACAACTTCAAGGCCAATATCTCTTGCTCTTACCGCTATTTGCTCTGCTCCATTAGAGTGTCCATCCAGTCCTGGTTTTCCTACAAGCATTTTTGGCCTTCTTTTCATTTTCTTGGTTAATGCTTTAACTTCGGCTTGTAAGTTTTTAATTTCATTTTTTTGCGATTGTTGATTTGAAATGTGTGAAGAAACGATTCCTGTTGGAGCTCTATATTCACCATATACCTCTCTCATCACATCCGACCACTCTCCTGTAGTCACTCCCCCATGAGCACATTGAATGGATATGTCCATTATGTTTTCACCATCTATTGCTTTTTGTTTTAGCTTTCCAATTAATTTTTTTACGAGATTGTTGTCTCTCTTAACCTTCCATGAATTAACATCATCAATCTGTTTTTTTTCTGCTTTTTCGTCGACCTTCATAAATCCACCATCAGTTTCTTGCACGAGAGGAGATGATTCGCCTTCGGTGAAACAATTAACGCCCACAACCTTCTGAATACCTTCTTCTATTGACTTTTGCCTAGAAGTTTGTGATGACACTAACTCACTTTTCATATATCCATTTTCTATTGCATGAACAAGTCCGCCAAGTTCGTCAATTTTTTTTAATTGGTTATAGGTTGATTTTTTTAAAGATCTAACTTTATCTTTGAGTACCTTCGATCCCTCAAAAATATCCTCATAATCAAGCAAGTCAGTTTCATAAGCCATTATTTGTTGCAGTCTTAAACTCCATTGTTGGTCCCAAGGTCGAGGAAGTCCCAAGGCTTCGTTCCAAGCAGGAAGTTGAACCGCTCTAGCTCTCGAGTTCTTGGCGATAACAACTGGAAGCATCTGAATTAGAATTCTATAAACATTGTTTTCTGGCTGAAGCTCTGTAAGCCCTAGAGAGTTTACTTGCATGCCATACCTAAATCTTCTGAATTTTGAATTCTTAACCTTAAACCTTTTTTTGCAAATCTCGTCCCAGAGCTCAGTAAATGCAATCATCTTTGCAGTTTCTGTAATAAGTTTCATTCCAGAGTTAACAAAGAAACTTAACCTTCCAACAATTTTTTCAAAAAGTTGTTTTTCAATTTTTGGTCCTTCTTGATTAAGATTTTCTATTATCCCGATTGCTGTTGCCAGTGCAAAAGATAATTCTTGTTCGGGAGTGGCACCGGCTTCTTGTAAATGATACGAACATATATTTATCGGGTTCCATTTTGGTATTTCTTTAGTGGTGTAAGTTATAATATCTGTTGATAACTTTAAGCTTGGTTTTGGAGGGAAAATGTATGTGCCTCTGGACAGATACTCCTTNGTGATATCATTTTGAGTTGTTCCAGAGAGATCTTTCCTATTTTTACCCTGTTTTTCGGCTGTAGCAACATATAAAGCTAACAACCAAGCTGCTGGTGCATTAATGGTCATAGATGTATTCATTTTATCCAGTGGAATTTTACTAAATAATGTTTGCATATTTCCAATATGACTNATTGGCACACCAACTTTTCCAACCTCACCTTTTGACAAAATATGATCTGAGTCATACCCTGTTTGAGTTGGTAGATCAAAAGCAACGGACAATCCAGTTTGCCCCTTTTTAAGGTTTTCTCTATAAAGCTTGTTTGAGGCNTCTGCAGATGAATGACCCGCATAAGTTCTGATTAACCAAGTATTGTCTTTAAATTGACTCATATGATTTGAAAAATAATATTTATTTTATTAATGAACAAGAAAATTTATGTATTTTTTATTAAATAATGGTATAAAGTTTTTTTAAAAATATCACAGGTGGTGTTATGACTGCAAAGAAAATTTATGAAATAGGTGAAATTCCTGAGCTTGGAGAAATTCCTGAACAAATGTATGCNTGGGTAATCAGGGAGGATAGACTTGGAGTTCCTGAGCAAGCTATGCAGATTGAAAAAATGCCAGTTCAAAAACCGGGAGAAGACGAAGTTCTAGTGATGGTGATGGCAGTTGGAATTAATTATAATAATGTTTGGGCCTCTCAAGGTATACCAATCTCAGTAATTGGCGAAGATACTGGTTATCACATNGGAGGCTCCGATGCATCAGGCATTGTTTGGGCNGTCGGAGAAAATGTGAAAAGATGGAAAATTGGCGATGAAGTAATAATCCATTGTAATAGAGACGATGGAGACGATGAAGAATGTAATGGNGGCGAACCAATGTATTCCAAGTCGCAACGTATATGGGGATATGAAACAAATGATGGTTCTTTTGCACAATTTACAACTGTTCAGTCTAGGCAATTACTTAAGAAGCCAGAACATCTCTCATGGGAAGAAAGTGGTTGCTACACATTGACGTTAGCTACTGCTTACAGAATGTTGTTTGGTCATCCTCCGCATGCAATAAAGCCTGGAATGAATGTTTTAGTTTGGGGTGCATCAGGTGGAATAGGGAGTATGGCTGTTCAGATTTGCAAAGCGGTTGGCGCTAATGCAATAGGAATTATTTCAGATGATGAAAAAATCCCTTTTGTTGAAAATTTGGGAGCTAAAGGAGTTTTAAATAGGAAAAAATATGATTGTTTTGGACAGCTTCCTGACGTAAAAGATCAGCAAGCATACTCCGAATTTATAAAAAAATGTAGAGTACTTGGGAAGGATATTTGGAATATTACAGGGAAAAAAGATGTAGATATTGTTTTTGAACACCCTGGAGAATCCACTTTTCCTGTCTCGTGCTATTTGGTTAAAACTGGCGGGATGGTTGTCATCTGTGCAGGCACATCTGGCTACAATCTAACAATGGACGCAAGATACGTCTGGATGAGACAAAAAAGAATCCAAGGGAGTCATTTTGCAAATTTATTTCAAGCTAATCAGGCTAATGATATGATGATTAACAAACTGATAAATCCCCTGATGTCCGAATGTTTTGAGTGGAATAAAATACCTGCAGCACATACTAAAATGATGAATAATCAGCACTTGCCTGGAAATATGGCTGCACTTGTTCAAGCGAAAAAAACTGGAATGAAAAGTTTTAATGAGGTAAGATAATTATTATAACTTGAATTAATTAATAAAATAATTAGATATATATATCATTATGGATACATCCTTAAATATTTCAACCGACCAAAAATTCAATTACAATAGTAATGAACTTATCGAAACCTNTAGCAATCTGGTAGATGAGCTAAAAGTCTTATCCAAAAAGTCTAAAACTTTCCTAAAAAATTCAGTTGTTAAGGACGATAGAATTGATAACCATTTGCTAGAGAAATTCCAGTTTCAATCTCATGGATTAGCATGGTTTGAAACTTATGTAATAAGTTTGAGAGAAACACTTAATTGGTATAAAACGCTTTGTGAAAAAAACAAAGAATCAGAAATAGATAAACATATTTTACAATTTGCATTCTCAGAGTACTTAATGCAAATCAAAAATGGCATAATGATGAGCCAAAGCGAAATTATTAGACCGGACTTCTTGGGCTTAGAGTCATCCGACTTCTCTTTCATCGATTCTGTAAAATATCAGGATTTGTTAAAAGTAGGTCTATCTGACAATACAAAGCTGAACATTGTCGACAATTTAGATAAAGGTTTTTTTCCAAGCCTTGGATTAAATGATGACACTCTTGAAATGATCCAAGATCAATTCAAAAAATTTACAGATGAAGAAATCATCCCCTTTGCTAACGAATGGCACCTTCAAGACGCCTTAATACCTGACGATGTTTTAAAGAAAATGGCAGAACTTGGTGTATTTAGTATTGCGATACCTGAAAGCTACGGTGGNTTNGGAATGGGTAAAGTTGCAATGTGCGTTGTTACAGAGGAGCTTTCTAGGGGCTTTCTTGCTGCTGGTTCTTTAGGGACTAGGGCTGAGATAGCCGGCGAATTAATTCGCTTAGGCGGCACAGAAGAACAAAAGAAAAAATATTTACCTACAATTGCTGACGGCTCGTTATTAACCACTGCCGTTTTTACTGAGCCAAATACCGGTTCCGATTTGGGAAGTTTAGCTACAAGAGCCCACATAGATGGTGATAACTACATTATTAATGGTAATAAAACCTGGATAACCCATGGTGCTAGATCAGATTTGATGACAGTTCTAGCAAGAACTGATTCTTTGCAAAAAGGATACAAAGGACTAAGCATGTTTTTGGTAGAGAAACCAAGAGGTACTTGTGAAAAACCTTTTCCAATGGAAGGTATGTCAGGAAGTGAGATTGAAGTTCTTGGCTATAGAGGTATGAAGGAATATGAGATAGCCCTTGACAATATTAAGGTTAGCAAAAAGAACCTACTAGGTGAACAAGAAGGAAAAGGCTTTAAACAATTGATGGAAACATTTGAGTCTGCAAGAATACAGACAGCTGCAAGAGCAGTTGGAGTTGCGCAAAGTGCTCTTGAGCTTGGACTTCAATACGCAAAAGATAGAAGTCAATTTGGCAAGCAAATTATAAAGTTCCCAAGGATTGCAATGAAGTTAGCATGGATGGCAATGGAAACAACAGTAGCCAGACAAATCACCCTTTTCTCAGCTAGGGAAAAAGATAATGATATTAGATGTGATATTGAGGCTGGTATGGCTAAACTTCTTGCGGCTAGAGTGGCTTGGAGTAACGCCGATAGTGCACTCCAAATTCACGGCGGCAATGGATACGCACTCGAATACCCCGTAAGCAGAGTACTTTGTGATTCTAGAATCCTTAACATTTTTGAGGGAGCTGCTGAAATACAAGCTCAAATCGTGGCTAAGGGTCTAATCGGAAGATAATTAATGGATATTATTATAAACAGCCTGATTGTAATCTGTTTGATTACCACTTTTCTTGTGCTGGTGATCGGTCTATTCCATACAGCAAGATCACATGAAGACGAAGATAATAAAGTAAATAAATTCATGAAATACAGAGTTGCGATTCAATTCGTAACCCTCATAATATTAACTTTTGCTCTTTTTTTTAAATCTTGACACGAGGAAATAAAGAAATTGGTGAAGCTTGATAAAATTTATACCCGGGGGGGTGATCAAGGTTCAACAAGCTTAGGTACAGGAGAAAGGGTAAAAAAAAGTTCTCTTCGGATAAAAGCCTATGGTGATGTTGATGAAGCAAACTCATCTATCGGAATAGCATGTTGTTATTGTTCAAATTCTCTTAAAAAAACTCTCCACAAAATTCAAAACCATTTATTTGATGTTGGCGCAGATTTGTGCATTCCAAATAGTGAAAAAAAAATAAATCTTTCTCCTCATGCAACACCATTTTTGGAAAATGAATTGGACAAAATTAATAATAAGTTAGAAAAGCTTAATTCTTTTATTTTGCCTGGTGGTTCAAAAGCCTCGTCATTTCTTCATCTTTCAAGGACGGTTGTTCGAAGGGCAGAGAGATCAATTATAGATCTTGATAACGAAGAAGATATAAACCCAGAAATTATAAAATATATAAACAGGCTTTCTGACTTTCTTTTTGTGGCGGCAAGGATTGAGAATAAAAAAGATGGTGATATACTTTGGGTTCCTAACAATAACTAACAGATAAAGGATTAAAATATGAAAGCTTTGATTTGTGTAAAACGTGTAATCGATTACAATGTCAAAATTAGGGTAAAAACTGATAAATCGGGTGTTGAAACAAACAATGTAAAAATGTCTATGAACCCTTTCGATGAAATTGCTGTTGAGGAGGCTGTTAGACTCAAAGAAAAGGGTATCGTTAGCGAAATAGTCGTTTTATCCATCGGCACGGACAGTTCTCAAGAAACCATTAGAACAGGTTTAGCAATGGGAGGAGATCGTGGAATACTAATTAAATCAGACGAGGAAAATATCGATCCATTAAATATTGGTAAAATTATCAAACAGATTTGTGACAAAGAAAATCCAGAGATTATAATTCTTGGCAAGCAAGCAATTGATGATGATTGTAACCAAACAGGCCAAATTCTTGCAACGTTATTAAATTATCCACAAGCTACATTTGCATCAAAGATTGAAAAGAGTGGTGAAAATAGTTTTGACGTAACAAGAGAAGTTGATGGAGGATTGGAAACTATCAACATAAAAACACCATGTGTAATAACAACAGATTTAAGGTTGAATGAACCCAGATATGCATCGCTTCCAAATATAATGAAGGCAAAACAAAAGAAAATAGACGTGATTTCTGTTTCTGATCTTGGACTTGATATGAAGAGAAGAGTAGAATTATTAGAAGTAAACGAACCTCCGTCAAGAAAACCAGGAGAAATGGTTGAAGATGTAGATTCACTTGTAAACAAATTAAAAAATGAGGCAAAAGTAATATGAAAACTCTAGTTATTGTAGAACATGATAATAAATCGATAAAACAATCAACATTCTCAACAATCACAGCTGCATCAAAAATCGGCGATGATGTTGAAGCTATTATTGTTGGTCATAATTTAGAACAAGCTATAAATGAACTTAAAAAATCAGAGTTCTTAAAAAAGATATTTGTGATTGATGGAGAAAAATTTGATGTTCCAATCGCAGAGAATATTTCTATTCCTATTTTAAACTTTTTAGAAAATAGTAACTATACTCATATTTTAACTCCCTCGAGTACCTTCGGAAAAAATTTGTCACCCAAAATAGCCACTAAATTAGATGTTCAACAAATTTCTGATATCATAAATATCATTGACCACGAGACATTTGAAAGACCCATATATGCAGGCAATGCGATAGCAAAAGTTAAATCGAATGACACAATAAAAATTATTACAGTAAGGCCGACCTGTTTTGAGCCATGCAAGCTTGACTTTGATGTTTCTGTAGAAAAGCTAGAAACTGATAATAAAATAGGTGATTCAGTTAACTTTGTTGGATACGATCAGTCTAAATCGGATAGACCAGAGTTGACTTCCGCAAAAATAATAATCTCAGGTGGAAGAGGTATGCAAAATGGAGACAATTTCAAACTTTTGGAAGGCATAGCCGATAAATTAGGAGCGGCAATGGGTGCAAGTAGAGCGGCAGTAGATGCTGGTTTTGTTCCCAATGATTGGCAAGTTGGACAAACAGGAAAAATAGTTGCACCAGATCTTTATATCGCAGTTGGTATTTCCGGAGCTATCCAGCATCTGGCTGGTATAAAAGATTCAAAGGTTATAGCTAGTATCAACAAAGATGAGGAGGCACCGATATTTAAATTTTCTGACTTTGGTTTAGTAGCTGATTTATTTGAAGCTTTACCGAAACTTGAAGAAAAACTATAAGCTTTGCTTTACAAAGCTTATCGATTCTTCATCTAGCCAATCTATATAACCTATTACCCTAGAAATTTCTTCGAACTTTTTATTTATAACTATGGATGTAGGCATAACACTTACATCCAGTCCTTTTGAGATATCAAGAGTTTGATCGTTAAAAACCTTGATATCTGATAAATTATTTTTTTTCAAGAATTTAGGTACAATTTTTGTTGCGTTTTGGTCGACTGAAACAAAGAGGATTTCTACTTCATTGTTTAACTTTTTTTTAAGCTCAATTAGCTCAGGAATTTCTTTAATACACGGTGGACACCAGGTTGCCCAAAAGTTTATAATCAACGTTTTGTTTGTTTTCGATGAAAAAACATATTTTTTTCCATCCATATCAAATAGCTCAAGCTGTTCAAGTTTTTTAGGTTCTTTGTGTAATAATAGTTGATTCTTGTTATCTGAATAAGATAAATTTGAAAATAATAACAAGAAAATAAATATTTTATAAATCATACTTATTAAATAAATAATTAAATGAAAAAGTCAATTAATCCATTGTGGGGAGGAAGATTCAATTCAGAAAATTCTCAATTACTTAAAGCTATAAATGACTCAATAAGTTTTGACTATAAACTTGTTAATCAAGACATAAGGTTGAATAAAGTTTACTCTAATGCGCTTTTGAATGCCAAAATCTTAACTAAACAAGAAAATACAAAAATCCAAAAGGCACTTGATGAAATTCTTTTGGATATTAAAAAACCAAATTTCAAATTTTCGAATTCGTATGAAGATATTCACATGAATGTGGAGATGCTATTAAAAAAAAAAATAGGCGATCTTGCTGGAAAAATTCATACAGGCAAATCAAGAAATGACCAAGTAGTTACTGATCTAAAACTTTGGGTTAAAGAACAAGTAAATATCATTTTAAAATTAATTAAAATGAATCAGCGAACAATAATAAAAAAAGCTGAAAAAAATATATCTATTATAATGCCTGGGTTTACTCACCTACAAAATGCTCAGCCTGTATTGTTCTCCCATTATCTTTTAGCTTTCTTTGAAATGTTAGAGAGGGATAAAAAAAGATTTAATAATTTAAAATTAAATCTTGATGAATGCCCTCTTGGGTCAGGTGCACTTGTGGGAACAAATTTTTTTAAAATTGACAGAAAAAAAATAGCAAGAGATTTAGGCTTTAAGAAACCGACTGAAAACTCCTTAGACAGTGTCTCAGACAGAGACTTTGTGATTGAGTTTCACTCTATTGTGTCGATAACCGCATTACATTTATCTCGAATTGCCGAGGATTTTGTCATTTGGTCAAGTAGTCCTTATAGCTTTATCAAATTTCCAGATAGTCTATCAACTGGTTCTTCGATAATGCCTCAAAAGAAAAACCCTGACTCAGCAGAATTAATTAGATCAAAAACGGGGAGAATATTTTCTTCACTTTTAAACCTTTTAGTAATACAAAAAGGTTTACCTTCGGGTTATAGTAAAGATCTTCAAGAAGATAAAGAACCTACTTTTGACTCATCAGAGTCAATTGCTTTAATGTTAAATGTTGTGAACGAAATGATTAAATCAATTAAATTGAATCCTATTCAAATGTTGAAATGTACCAGAAACGGATATGTAACTGCAACAGATTTAGCTGATTGGATGGTTATGAATATAGGTATAAGTTTTAGGGAAGCACATCATAAGACAGGTAAAATTGTTTTACTTGCTGAGAAAGAAAAAAAATTACTTCATGAGCTTCCCATTGAAAAACTTAAAATCATAGAGCCGCGTATCACAAAAGAAGTTTACGAATTTCTTTCTCCTGAAAAATCAATCTCGCAGAAAAAATCATTCGGAGGTACATCTTCATGTCAAGTTAATAAAGCTATTATAAGGGCTAAGAAAAGAATCTAATATGAAGATTTTATATAGTTTCTGCCTAATAATTTCTATTTTAATTTCAAGTGGATGTGGTAAAAAAGCATCACTAGAGAGGTATCCAAATAGTAGTTATCCTCAACAATACCCAAAACAAAATGAAAGGTGAAATGTTTAATTTTTGTGATTACCTAACATATAGAAATGAAAGTTTATTCTTAGATGATGTAAAGCTTAGCAAAATTCCTACCAGATTTTCTACCCCAATATATTGTTATTCAGTTAGACAAATTAAAGATAATTTCAAAATTTTAAAAGATTCATTTAAAAAAATGAATCCTTTGATATGCTACGCATTAAAAGCAAACTTTAATCAAAAAATTGTTCAGACACTTTCGAAGCTTGGTGCTGGAATGGACGTTGTGTCTGGCGGTGAGCTAAGATTATCTAATGAATGTGGAGTTGACAAAAATAAAATAGTATTTTCTGGAGTTGGAAAAACAGAAGATGAAATAAACTTTGCAATTTCACATCAAATTAAGCAAATAAATGTTGAAAGCGTGGAAGAGTTAGAAGAAATTGATGCTATTTGCAATTCGCTAAATAAAAAAATGGATATTAGTCTTAGAGTAAATCCAAATGTGGATGCTCAGACCCTAGAAAAAATTTCAACGGGAAGGTCAGAGGATAAATTTGGTATTCCAGAATCAGATATTCTTGAAATATTTAGAAGATTTAAAAAAAATAAATACTTAAATATAAATGGACTGTCTATTCATATAGGTTCTCAGATAAAAAGTTTAAAACCTTTTGAACAAGCCTTTCATAAAATTAAAATACTTATCCTTCAAATAAGAAAAGAGGGATTTAATTGTGATATTTTAGATGTAGGGGGCGGAATTGCTATCCAATATAACTTTGACGATATAACTAGTTTTACAATATCAGATTATGTCAGAGCCGTAGAAAAATATTTTTCTAAATTAGAAATAAATTTAATTTTAGAGCCAGGAAGATATCTTGTAGGTCAATCAGGAATATTATTATCAAAAGTAGTTAGGGTAAAAAAAGGAAAGGAAAAAGATTTTTTGATAATAGATGCTGGTATGAATAATTTAATAAGACCCTCTTTATATAATGCACAACATTCAATTCTTGCTTTAGAAAGAACAAAAAAGAAAGTAATTTATGATGTTGTTGGCCCGATTTGTGAAACAAGCGATATATTTCAGAAAAATGCAAAATTAGAACAGATGAAGAAAAATGACTTGCTAGCAATATGTTCAACCGGAGCTTATTCATCATGTATGTCGTCTGATTACAATCTCAGAGGCATAGCAAAAGAGATACTAATAGATGGAAAAAAAATTTTGGAAACGTAATTATTATGAGTGAGATTATTAAACTCGAGGATGTTGGAATCTCAATTGGAAATAAAAAAATTTTTCAAGTTAATTTTTCTATTCAATCAGGTGATTTCTTTCTTGTAAAAGGGTCGAATGCAGCCGGGAAATCATTACTTTTAAAGCTACTATATCTAAAAATTCTTCCATCAACAGGAAGAATTTTTGTGTCTGGAAAAAGAATTGATAGTAATCAAAAAAAAACTATTCTTGAATTCAGAAAAAAATTAGGTGTAATTCTCCAAAATGATTTTTTAATTCCATTTTTTTCTGTATATCAGAACATTCAACTGGCAAGTCATATTCAAAAAAAAAAAGACTTTTTTGATAAAAGAATAATTGAGATATTGGATTGGCTTCAGTTAACAGCAATTAAAGATGAATACATTCATAAATTATCAAACGGTCAAAAACAAAGAGTTGTAATAGCGAGAGCAATGATTAATAACCCTAAGATAATTATAGCTGATCAACCAGAAAACTATTTGGACGAAGATGCAGCAAAAAAATTATTTTTTCTTTTTGAATCCTTAAACAGTCTTGGGGTAACCATAATAATGGCCACGAATAACGAAAAAACTTTAGGGTTAAATTGTAAGTTTGTAAATTTGTAGAAAAGAATGATAAGTTATCAAGATATTCTAAAAAAGATTCTGTTAAAGGATGAAGAAAAATTTTTCCATGGTTTATCTTTTGTTGTTATAAGCTTGATAGCAATTCATGTAGTAATTTATTTTAATTTTTATAAATTTTCCAGTAATTGGATAAAAAATGAATCACAAAAAACAACTTTTATATTAACTAATAATTTTGATGAAAAAGAAATCCCTAATTCGATAAATCAAAAAATTTACTCTTTTTTATCTAGCAATAAGGAAATCGAATCATTTGAAATTTTAGATTCCACAATAATTAAAGATAGTTTAGGCCTCGAAAATCTAAATGATTTTTCAGGGTTAAACTTACCTTTGATTTTTCAAATTTCTTCAAATGAAGAAGAAGTAGTTGATCAAATTTATAAAAATCTAATTGAAATATCAGAAAACCGTTTTGTAGAAAAGTATGAACATAAAGATCAACTTTTTGAGATTAGCGTTATTATTGATAGAGTTAAAGTTATTATATTTTTTATGTTTTTAATAGTTATCACCTTATTTTCATTCTTAATTATTAATATGGTTAATGCAGCTTTAATAACAAACTTTAAATTTCTTGAAATGCTCCAAATTATGGGTGCNAGTAGCTTAGAGCTNGCGAAAAATATTTCTCAAAGTGTTATAAAGAAAGTCTTACCTGGTGCAATATTAAGCCTAATATTTGTTTTTTTAATAAGTATTTTTTTAATAAAAATTTTCGGTGTTAATTTTAATTTCTTCAATGAATCTTTTTTTACAGAACTGGTTTTGACAAAGCTAATTTTATTAATGATTTTTTTAATCAGTTTTGTAATCTTATTATTAGTATTTTTAACTTTTTATTTATTTTATTTTTTTGAGAAACGCTTTTTTGACAAACTTTAAAAAATTATCAATTTTATTTCTAATAATTTTGTTAGTTGGTTTGCTATGGTGGATAATAATTCTCCTCCAAACATTTCCAAAAAAATATAATTTCAGTGAGCTGAAAAATTCAAAAGGTACCACAGCCATTGTGGTGCTCACTGGAGGAAAAATGAGAATAGAAAAAGGTTTAAGTTTGCTAAAAAAAGGGTTTGGAGAAAAACTTTTTATCTCTGGAGTTTTTGAACCTTCAGATATAGAGACTAAATATGGCCTAAAAGAAAGTCAGGATTACTTATTACAGTGCTGTATTTCTTTTGGGCAAAAAGCAACGAATACAATTGAAAACGCAATAGAAGTAGAAAAGTGGTTGGAAGGATCAAATGAAGTAGATAAATTAATATTAGTTACATCTTATTATCACCTCCCGAGAAGTATGATTATATTTGAAAAAAAATTACCTGATCTTTTAATTTTTCCTGTTAAAGCAGAAAATAAGATTGACCTTGTTGATGAGTTTATATTTCATTTCAGATTAATTATTTCTGAATACTTTAAAGTTTTATATACCATAATTACTATTAAATGACTTTGAGGAGCTCTTTTTTTTATTTAATTGTTTATCTTTGGACAATAATATATTTTATAGTGTTTGCTCCTGTAAAACTTTTTACAAGAAACTTGGCAGTAAAATTATCAGTTGTTTGGACAGGCTCAATAATTTATCTTGCACGTATAATTTTAGGAATAAAATATAGAATAGAAGGATTTGAGAATATCCCAAAGACTGGGAATTTTTTGGTCGCAAGTAACCATCAATCTGCATGGGAGACGTTCTTTTTTGTGTATTTATTTGGAGACCCTGTGTTTATTCTAAAAGATGATTTAAGAAGGATCCCAGTATTATCTAATTACTTCGAAAAATTAGGTTACATTTATATTGACAGAAAACAAGGTTTTAGTGCTTTAAAGAAAGTTATAAATTCAATTTCATATATGATAAAAAAAAAAATAAGAATTTTTATAATTTTTCCACAAGGAACAAGGGTTGCTCCATATCAAAAAATAAAACTGAATAGTGGTGTTGCAGCAATTCATAAACTACTTAAAATTCCTGTATTACCTATTAAACATAATTCCGGGTTATATTGGAAAAATAAGAAATTCAAAAAAGAAAAAGGAACTATCATAGTAAAAATATTTCCACTTTTAAAAAATAAAAATTCTAAAGAGGAATTATTAAAAAAAATTGAGGAGTATTTTTAATGAAACCTATTTATTTTTTTCTTGCAGCAAGATTTTCTTTCTAATTTGTTTGGTTTTTTTAAGCAAATTAAAAATTTTCTCTGATTCATCTTTTTTAATAAGTTTCTGAAGATTTTTTATATCAGATAAAAAATTATCTAACGTTTTTAATATAAACTTTTTATTTGTTAAGAAAATATCAGTCCACATTCTTGAGTCTGAAGAGCCAATTCTTGTGAAATCTCTAAACCCCCCCGCAGAAAAATTTATTAATTCCTTTTTTTTTTTTAAATCCATCTTGAATGCTGTTCCAACTATAGTAAAAGCAATGAAGTGAGGAAGGTGAGATGTAACCGACATGATTTTATCATGATCTTCTATTGACATTACTGATATTTTCATTCCAATTTGTTTCCAAATTTTACTAACAATATTTAAGGGATACTTATTATTATTTATAGGAGTTAAAATACACCACTTGCCTTCAAATAGATCATGTTGAGCATATTTTGATCCAGAAAATTCTGTCCCAGCTACTGGATGACCTGGTACCAAATAAAATAAGTTAGAAGCCAGTTTAATTATATTCTTACTAAAGCAATTTTTAACAGATCCTACATCTGTAATAATACATTCTTTTTTGATATAAACTGAGAGTTTTTCTATTGTTTGGTTTATTTGGCTAACAGGGATGCAAAGAAATATAATATCACTATCGGCGATCCTACTATCAATTTTAAGTCTTGCCTCATCTATTGATTTATTTTTTATAGCGTAGGTCAAATTTCTTTTTGATTTATCGATACCTACAACAAATTTAGAAATTTTCTTTTTCTTCAGTGCAAGACCTATTGATGAACCAATAAGTCCAGTACCAACAATAGTTATTTTTTTTAATTTGTTGTTCATTTATAATTTTTATTCATTATTTCTTTAAGCGAGGATAAGAGTTTATTTAGTTGCTGATCTGTTCCAATAGAAATTCTTATATAATCTCTCAGACCGTAATTTGTAAGATCTCTAATTAATATATTTTTTTTTACAAGTTCGTTAAGTATTAGTTTTTTACTAAACTTTGTTTTATCTACCTTCACGATTATAAAGTTCGCAAAAGTTGATATAGCCTCTAACCCCATCTCATTTATTAGGGAAGGAAGTTTTTTTTGCCATTTTAAGTTATGTTTCACTGATTTTAATAAAAATTTTTTTTCTTTCAAAACTTCTGCTCCAATTTTTTGAGCAAAAACATTTACATTAAATGGTCCTCTCACTTTTTCTAATAAACTTATTATTGAGTTTGAGGAATATGCCCAACCTAAACGTAATCCTGCCAAAGCATAAATCTTGGAAAATGTTCTGGTTAAAACAAGATTTGGAAATTTCTGTATTAAGTCTATCCCGTCACTATAACTTTTATTCAAAACAAATTCTGAGTATGCACCATCAATTACAACTATAATATTTCTTGGAACTTGTTCTAAGAATGCTTTCAATTCTTTTCTCAAAATTACTGAACCTGTTGGATTATTAGGATTAGCGATAAATATAATTTTTGTTTTTCTAGATATTTTTTTTATTATGTTGTTACAGCTAACTTTAAGATTTTCAGTTTTNGCTATTTTTACTTTGGCACCAGATATTTTTGCAATGATTGGATAGTAAATAAANCCANATTCACTNCAAATNACNTNATCACCTTCACTACAAAANGTTTGNGCAATNACTGAAAGGATNTCGTCTGAACCGTTGCCACAAATTATTTGATNTTCNTTAATCCTAAAAGTTCTTNGATATAGCTTTTTTTAANAATGAAGANTNNCCNTCAGGATAAAGATTCANANGATTACTNGTAGTTAAAATTTTATCAAGAATTTTCTTNGGCAANTCAAATGGTGACTCATTAGATGAAAGTTTGATAACTTTATCCTTTCCTTNAATNGACGATTTTCCAGGAACATACTTGGCGATTTGATTGATGGTTGGTTTAACTAACTTTTTAATNGAATATTTNTTCATTTTGTTNAGCTTATCAAATAAAATTATTTTGACTACTAAACCAACATAGTTATGATGCCTTTTAAGTCAAATATTTTTGAGAATAATTTATGATAGATTTTTCAGCTGAAAAATTAAAGCTAACTGACGCACTTAACTTAGATTCAGGTAACCAATTAGAAGATTGCGAAATTGCTTTCAAAACATTTGGAAAAATAAGTAAGAAAAAAAACAACGCTATACTTATTTGCCATGCATTAACAGGAGATCAATTTTGCACGGAAAGGAATCCTTTGACAAAAAAACATGGTTGGTGGAATGTTTTAGTAGGACCAGGAAAAACAATTGATACGGACAAATTCTTTGTTATTTGTAGTAATGTTTTGGGAGGATGTATGGGAAGTTCTGGACCCTCTTCAATAAATCCCAAAACAGATAGGCAATATGGTATGGATTTCCCGGTTATTACCATTAGTGACATGGTAAGGGCGCAAGAAAAATTAATTAATTCATTAGGAATTGAAAAACTTTTTGCCGTAATTGGTGGATCTATGGGAGGAATGCAAGCTCTTGAGTGGGCAGTNAGNTTTCCTCACAAAATAAATGCTGTTNTACCTATTGCATCTTCATATAGACACTCAGCCCAGAATATTGCTTTTCATGAAATAGGTAGAAAAGCGATAATGGCTGATCCTCACTGGTACAAAGGTAATTACTACTCAAAAAAAGAATATCCTAAAAGAGGACTTGCGGTAGCACGAATGATAGCACACATAACATATTTATCAGAACCAGCATTACAGAGAAAATTTGGAAGAAATCTTCAAAATAGTGAACTTTTTTCATTTGATTTTAAGACAGATTTCCAAATTGAGAGTTATCTTCAGCATCAAGGTATTTCATTTGTTGAGAGATTTGACGCCAATAGTTATTTATATATTACGAAAGCAATGGATTATTTCGATCTTTCACAAAAAAAAGGTGGTTTGTCAAAATCATTCAAAGACAATAATTTAAACTANTGTTTTTTTTCTTTTACATCTGACTGGCTTTTCCCTACTTCAGAAACAAAAACAATCATTAAATCATTAAATGAAGCAAATGCAAAAGTAAGTTTTATTGAGATAAAAACAGATAAAGGGCATGATGCTTTTTTACTGAAGGAACCTGATTTTCATCAAACATTGAAAGATTTCATAAATGGTCAAGTCAAAAAAAATAAAATTTGAAAAAAATTTAAGAAATGATCTTTTAGTTATTTCAAAGTTAATTGATCAAAAAGAAAAAATCCTTGATGTTGGGTGTGGAGACGGAAAATTAATTGANTTTTTGTCAAGGTTTAAANATGCTAGTTGTAGAGGTATTGAAATCAAACAATCTGGAGTTAATAGTTGTCTGAAGAAAGGTCTTTCAGTAATTCAAGGTGATGCAAATTATGAATTAGAACAGTTTCCTGAAAACTCTTTTAGTACTGTAATTCTAAGTCAAACCATTCAAGCAATGATTTATCCTGATAGAGTTTTAAAAAATTTAGTAAGGATTGGAAGAAGAGCCATAGTTTCTTTTCCTAATTTTGGTTTTTGGAAAGTAAGAAGAGATTTCTTAATTTCAGGGAAAATGCCAAAAAATAAAATTCTACCTTACGAATGGTACAATACCCCTAATATTCATTTGTGTTCTTATAAAGATTTCTATCAATTCTGTGTTAAAAAAGGAATAAAGGTAAATAATGTTGTTTTCTTGAGTCAAAATGGGTTGCAAATTAGGAATATTATTTTTCGAAATTTTTTAGCTTATCAGGTTATTTTTTGTGTTTCTAGAAATTAATTTGCTATAATTTTGGAATGATTGAAGTTAAATTAATCCCAGTTTTAAATGATAACTATGTTTATCTTATCCATGATGTAACTACAAAAAAACTAGCGTGTGTTGACCCAGCAGTTTTTAAACCTGTTCATGAAGCTATTCAGAATTGTGGTGGTAATTTACACTATATATTAAATACTCATCACCATAGTGATCATGTTGGTGCAAATCTTGAAATTAAAGAAAAATATAATTGTCAAATTGTTGGAAATAAAAATGATAAGGATAGAATTCCAGGAATTGATATTACTCTTGAAGAGGGCGATATATTTAGCTTTGGCTCATCTCGATCCTTGATAATAGATTTGCCAGGTCATACAGTTGGACATATAGCATTCTATTTTAAGGAAGATGATACCTTATTTTGTGGTGATACACTTTTTTCTCTTGGTTGTGGTCGATTGTTTGAAGGNAGTCCCAAGCAAATGGTTGANTCACTTNAAAAAATTAGAAATCTTCCAGATAATACNAAAATATTTTGTGGTCATGAATACACATACAACAATGCAAAGTTTGTTCAAAGCCTTGAACCTGATAATGAGAATATAAAAAAAAGAATTAAGGAGATAAAAAAAATACTAAAATCCGGTAAACCTACGATTCCTTTTTTTCTTAGTGAAGAAAAAAAGTTAAATCCATTTCTTAGGTTTGATGATAAAAGTTTTGTTAAAAANATTGGGTTGGTTGGCTTGTCAGACGAAGATAATTTTAAGGGCATCAGGAAAATGAAGGATCAATTTTAATCCATCCATAACCCCCCATTAATCGATAATGTTGAACCATTAATGTAATTGGCCTTATCTGATACCAGAAATGAAACTATTTCAGCTATTTCCTCAGACTGTCCCAGTCTTTTAGCAGGAATTGTTTCNATTATTCCCTTCAGAATATCTTCTCTTATAGCAGCAACCATTTCCGTATTGATNTATCCTGGACAAACAACGTTTGATGTNANATTNTTTGATGCGCCTTCGAGTGCTAAAGACTTTGAAAAACCTATAAGAGCTGATTTTGTTGCGGCATAATTAGTTTGACCAAATTGTCCTTTTTGTCCATTAACTGATGAAATATGAATAATTCTACCAAAATTATTTTCCCTCATGCTACTTAAAACCTGAGAAGTAACGTTGAAAATTGAATTAAGATTAACATCTATGACTTTTTTCCAATTTTCATGACTCATTTTATGAAGTGGGGCATCTCTTGTGATACCAGCATTATTGATTAAAATGTCTATTTGATTATGTTTACTATTAATTTCACNTATACCTTTTTGTGAGTCTTCATAATTACTTACATCCCATTTAGANACTTCTATTCCAGTATTTTTTGAGAAATCCTCTGCTGCTTTGTCATTACTTGAGTAGTTAGCTATAACAGTAAATCCATCATTTTTCAGTTTCTTTGATATTGCTTCTCCGATACCTCTTGTACCTCCAGTGACTAGTGCTACTTTTGTCATCAATCAAGTCCTCTCCACGCACATTGCTATTCCTTGCCCACCACCAATACATAATGTCGCAATACCTTTTTTTTTGCCAGATCTTTTTAATTCATTCACTAATGTAACTAAAATTCTAGCGCCAGAAGCACCAATNGGGTGTCCCAAAGCAATCGCACCTCCGTTTACATTAACTTTATTAATATCCCAACCAATTTCTTTGGATACAGCTAGAGATTGTGCAGCAAATGCCTCATTTGCTTCAATTAAGTCAATATCATCAATATTCCAACCAGCAAGTTTAGTTGCTTCTTTTACTGCGGGAACTGGTCCTATNCCCATTATCGANGGATCCACACCAACTGANGCCCATGAAATAATNCTAGCAATTGGTTCAAGTTTAAGTTTTGAAGCTGTNTCTTCTTTCATTAATAATACTGCTGCAGCACCATCNTTTAGGCCTGAGGCGTTNCCTGCAGTAACNCTTCCGTCTTTTTTNAAAACTGGTTTTAANGAACTAATTTTNTCAATNGTANTTCCATGTCTNGGAAATTCGTCATNTGAAAAGGTAATCTCTTCTTTTTTTGATTTAATGNTTACTTCTTGTATTTCTTTGTCGAAANAATTATTTTTTTGTGCGTTTTCAGCTTTATTTTGTGACTCTGTTGCGAATTTGTCCTGTTCATCTTTTGATATTTTAAATTTTTCTGCGATATTCTCAGCTGTTGTACCCATGTGATAGTCATTCATCGCACACCACAGGCCATCAATAATCATACTATCTTTAATTTTTCCGTCACCCATCTTTAGACCATTCCGTATGTTTATAGTATGATGTGCGTTGCTCATGCTTTCTTGACCACCAGCTACAACTATATTTGATTGGTGGGTCATTATAGACTGAGCACCCAAAGAAACTGCTCTGAGTCCAGATCCACAAACTTGGTTGATGGTTACCGCTGATTTGTCTTCAGGAATATCAGACATCATGAGGGTCTGTCTTGCAGGGTTTTGGCCTGATCCTCCAGTCAAAACTTGCCCCATGATAACTTCGTCAATCAATTTCTTTTCAATTTTGGAATCTTCAAAAATTGATTCTAAAACGAACTTCCCAAGTTCCGGTGCTGAATAACATGAGAGCGATCCCATAAACTTTCCTATAGGTGTTCTTTTTGCTGAGGTAATTACAATATCAGTCATAAATCAATTTAATTGAATAGTATGGATAAATAACATAAAATTTGCTAATATTACAAATGAATTTTTAAAGTGCATTAAATTTTAGAAAATAATATTTGATAAATTTTCCATAGATAGTATAAAGCAACCACTAATGAAAGATAATTATGTTTGCCGTTATAAAGTTTAAAGATAAACAGTACAAAGTTTCTAAAGGTGATTTTTTAAAAATACCTGATCTTAAAGATTCAAAAAAAAATGATAAAATGAAATTCGAAGAAATTCTTATAGTTAAAAACGAGAAAGATGTTCTTGTCGGAAGTCCCCTTGTTAAAGGTGCTTATGTTGAAGCAAAAATTGTTGATAGAATAAGAGACAAAAAAATTATCGTTTTTAAAAAAAAGAGAAGACATAACTACAGAAGAAAGATGGGGCATAGACAAAACTTGACATTAGTAAAGATAGAAGACATCCAGCTAAGCTCAAAAAAAATAATAAGTAATCCAAACAAAGAGTCACCCGAGATTCAACAAAAAGACATGAAGGGAGAAACTAATGGCTCATAAAAAAGCTGGTGGAAGCACGAGGAATGGAAGAGACAGTGCTGGCAGAAGACTTGGTGTAAAAAAATTCGGAGGAGAATCAGTCATCCCAGGTAATATTATAATTAGACAAAGAGGGACAAAGTTTCATCCTGGAAAAAATGTATCGATAGGAAAAGATCATACAATTTTTGCCAACAAAGAAGGAAATGTTTCATTCACCAAAAAATCATCTGGTAGATGCTTTGTTGACGTTCTCTCGAAAAAATCAACACCCTAAAAAAAATGAAGTTTTTAGATGAGTCTAAAATCTATCTCAAGGCAGGAGATGGTGGACCTGGTTGTTTGAGTTTTAGGAGGGAAAAATATGTTGAATTTGGTGGGCCAGACGGAGGTGATGGAGGCAAGGGCGGAGATATAATTTTTCAAGCAGTCGAGAATTTAAATACATTAATCGATTTTAGATATAAACAACATTTTAAGGCTCAAAGTGGTCAAAATGGATCTGGAAAAAACAAAACAGGTTCTAACGGCAATGACATGATAATTAAGGTTCCAGTGGGCACTTTGATATTAAGTGAAGATAAAGAATTTGTTTATAAAGATCTATCAAAATCAAATCAATCTTTTTTAGCAGCTAGGGGGGGGCTTGGTGGAAGAGGAAATGCTAAATTTAAAACTTCGACAAACCAAGCCCCAAGGAATTTTCAAAAAGGGAAAGTTGGGCAAGAGCTATGGGTTTGGCTTCAACTTAAATTAATTGCAGACATTGGTTTTATTGGTTTACCAAATGCAGGCAAATCAACTCTTTTATCTGTTTTATCAAATGCCAAACCAAAGATTGCAAATTATCCATTTACAACAATCAACCCACAACTTGGTTTACTGAGGCTTGAAGCCAGAGATGTTATCTTAGCTGACTTACCTGGTTTAATTGAAGGAGCTTCAAATGGGGTTGGACTTGGTTTAAAATTCTTAGCACATNTTGAAAGGTGCAAGGTGTTAGTTCATCTCTGTGATGTCTCGTTAGAGTCAGACAGTCAGATAATAAATAATTATCAAGTAATACGGAAAGAGATTGAAAAATACGGGAAAAAAGTATCATCAAAAAAGGAATTAATACTATTAAGTAAATCAGATCTTGTGGACAGAGATACAACATCAAGAAGAATTGAATTAATGAAAAAAATATCAAGATCAGATATACGTTCACTTTCAAGTGTTTCAAATGAAGGAGTAGATGATTTTAAAAACTACCTTAAGGAGTTTTTTCATGGGTAGAGAAATTTCTATTTTCAATTCTCAAAGAATTATTATAAAAATTGGCTCATCTCTTTTGATTGATAATGAAAAATTTAATTACAGATGGTTAGAATCCTTTATAGCAGACGTAATCATGCTCAAGAAAAGAAAAATCGAAGTTTTAATTGTTGCGTCTGGGGCTGTTTCCTTGGGCAAAAATTACTTGGGAATAAAAGATGAAAAAATCAGTATAACGGATAAACAAGCACTTGCGGCTTGTGGTCAAGTGATTTTAATGAATAATTTTATAAAAGCATTTGAAAAAAGTGGAATTAAAGTAGCACAAATATTACTAACATATTCTGACACCGAAGATAGAAGAAAAAGTCTCAACAGTAGGGAAACATTGAAAAATCTACTATCAAAAAAAGTCATACCTGTTATTAATGAAAATGACTCAGTAGCAACTGACGAATTGAAGTTTGGTGATAATGATAGGCTAGCATCAAGAGTAGCACAAATAATTGGTGCAGATTTATTAGTACTTCTAAGTGATGTTGATGGTCTTTATGATAAAAATCCTAAATCTAGTGAAGAAGCAAGATTAATACCTGTAGTAGAAAATATAAATGAAAGATCATTTAACTTCATTTCTAAAGAAACAAATTTTTATGGCTCAGGTGGTATGTTGACTAAAATTCAAGCTGCCGAAATTGCTGATGCCTTTGGTTGTAATACTTTAATATGTAGGGGAAATGTATCAAATCCTATAAAAAATTTTGAGAGAAAAAAAATTGGAACCTTATTTTTCTCGAATAATATAAAGAAAAGGGGATTTAAAAACTGGATTGCTGGAACTATAAATGTTGCTGGAAATGTAACCATTGATGATGGAGCTCTTNAAGCTTTGGAAAAAGGTGCAAGTTTATTACCAATCGGGGTTAAAAAGATTTCCGGAAATTTTCAAAAAGGAGATATCATTCAAATTTTTGATTCCGTTGGAAAAAAAATTGGAAAAGGTATAACATATTATGATTATAATGAAATTAAACTTATTAAGGGCAAACAAACAAAATTGATAAAAACAATTTTAGGTTATGAAGGAAGGGAAGAATTGATCCACAGAGATTACCTTTTCTTAAATTCTAAGACATGATTAAAGTTAAAGAAACCGACATCGAAGAGATTGCTAAAAAAGCCAAATTTGCATCAAGAAAACTATCTGTTTTAGATGAAGACATTAAAAACAAAATACTCTGTTCTGCTGCAGAAAACTTATCCAGTCATTCTAATCAAATTATTACAGAGAATAAAAAAGATATCAGTGAAAATAAAGAGAAATTAACTGAAGCTACTCTTGATAGATTAGTTTTAGATAAAGAAAGAGTTCAATCGATTTGTGAGGGTTTGGTAGAAATTTCAAAACTCGATGATCCTGTTGGTAATGTGATTCATGAGTGGTCAAGACCTAATGGGCTAATGATACAAAAGGTTTCAGTACCTTTAGGTGTAGTTGGTGTNATTTATGAGTCAAGACCAAACGTTGCCGCCGATGCTGCGGGTTTGTGCTTGAAATCTGGCAATACTTTGATACTGAGAGGCGGGAGTGAAAGTTTTCACACGTCCTCATTGATTATCAAAATTATAAATGAGACCTTAAAAAAATATGATATTCCAGATGGTGCGTTGCAAAATATTCCTACTAAAGACAGATCTGCAGTTGGTTTTTTGCTCAATATGGACAAATATATAGACGTTATTATACCAAGAGGTGGTAGGTCTTTGATTGAAAGAGTTNTAAATAATAGNAAAATCCATGTTATAAGACATCTTGATGGAATTTGTCATACCTATATTCAGAAATCAGCCGACATCGATATGAGTGAAAAGGTTACTGTCAACGCAAAAATGAGAAGACCAGGAATATGTGGTGCAACTGAGACAATTCTAATNGACAAAGAAATCCTTGAAACTCACCTTCCACAACTTTTAATATCTCTCAAAAATCATAATTGTGAAATCAGAGGAGATAAAGATNTTANAAAGATTGATAATTCTATAAAATTAGCAAANGATGATGATTGGCAAACAGAATATNTGGATAAGACAGTTTCGGTAAAAACCATTCATAATGGAGTCCAGGAAGCTGTAGACCATGTAAATCAATATGGTTCAGGTCACACNGATGCAATAATTTCAGAGGATGAGAATGTTGTTAAATACTTTTTAGCAAACGTGGACAGTGGNATTGTAATGCACAATACCTCTACACAGTTTGCAGANGGCGGTGAGTTTGGAATGGGAGCTGAAATAGGAATATCGACCTCAAAGGTTCATGCTAGAGGTCCTGTAGGTGTCGCACAATTAACTAGTTTTAAATATAAGGTCAGAGGAACAGGCCAGATTAGACCATAAGTTGTTTATTTCANAAAAAAAAAATATTGGTATTCTAGGAGGAACATTTGACCCTCCTCACTCAGGTCATTTTTCTATAAGTAAATTTGCACTAACTAAACTTAGTCTTGATGAAATTTGGTGGATTGTTGTAGAAAAGAATCCACTTAAAAATAACTCAAGTGATTTGCTTGCACGAAAAAAAAAGGTAAAGGAATTTATAAAGTCAAATAGAATAAAAGTTTTTGAAATTAGTGAAAAAGGGAAAACAATCTATGCAATAGATATAATAAGTTACTTAAAAAAAAAATTTCCTCACAAAAGATTTATTTGGTTAATGGGTGTTGATGGATTAGAAAAATTTCACTTATGGAAAGATTGGAAAAAAATTTTTTGTGAGATTCCAATTGCAATATTTGATAGACCCTTTTACTCTTTAAATATTATAAAAAGTAGGGTTACAGGCTTTTTTAAGGATAGAAGAATAAAAGTAGGTTTATCAAATCAATTGAAATACATGCGCCCACCTGCCTGGGTATTTATAAATGGTATTGCAAACTATCAATCATCTACCAAATTAAGATCGGAGCTAGATGAACAAAAAAAATAATATTAAAAAACTATTAAATAAGATTTTAAAACAACTTGATGATATGAAAGCAATTGAAGTTGTTGTCATTGATATCAACAATAGAAGTGCTCTTGCAGACTACTTTATAATTGCTAGTGGAAGTTCTTCTAGACACATAAATTCAATTGCCTCAAAAATAATGAGAAGTAATAAACAAGATTTAATAACAATAGAGGGTTTGAAATCAACTGACTGGGTAATTTTAGATTTTGGTGATATTATACTAAATTTATTTAAACCTGAGACAAGAAAGCATTACGCTTTAGAAAAAATTTGGCAAGACGGAATAGATGAAAAAATGAGGTTTGGTTAAAATGCAAATCGATATCATTTCGCCAGGAAAATTCAAAGAAAACCCTCCCTATTCCCAAATTTTTAATTATTATAAAAAAAGAATAAAGATGAAAATTAATCTTGTTGAAACAAAAATTTATAACNTCGAAAAAAACAAAAAGATGTTATTTGAAAAGAANAGTATTTCGAAATNTCTTTTTAATTCAGATCNTTTGGTNGTGCTTGATAGAGGTGGAAAAAATTTGTCTAGCGAAGAGTTTTCAACTTTTTTAAATGATAGTAAAAGAGAAGGGGAAAAAAAAATAAGTTTCATAATAGGAAGTGAGCAAGGTCTTGACGAATCATTCAAAAAATTCGATACCATTTCATTAGGCAATCAAACGTGGCCTCATCTTTTAATCAGAGTTATGTTAATTGAACAGATCTACAGAGCTTTTGAAATTTCTAAGGGGACATCTTATCATAAGTAAAAAGCTAAAGAGTAGAAAAGTGATGCTATGTATATTAGACGGCTGGGGGTTAGGTGAAGGCTCAAAAGATAATGCAATATTTAATGCAAAAAAAGAAAACTATGATTTGATAGAAAAGAAATATGGTCATGTAAAATTGGAAGCTTCAGAGGAGGGTGTTGGTTTACCCTCTGGTCAATTTGGAAACTCTGAAGTGGGTCACATGAACATTGGNGCTGGNAGAATAATTTTACAGGATATCCTAAGAATTTCAGAATCTTTTGCTAATGGTTATTTTTCAAATAACATCAACATCAAGAAAGTTGTAAAGGAAACAAGTAGAATTCATCTTGTAGGTTTGATTTCCGACGGGGGCGTTCATGGACATCAAGATCACCTTTTTGAAATGATAAAGATATTTAATACTAATAAAAACAAAATTTTTATTCATTGTTTTCTTGATGGGAGAGACAGTTCTCCCATTTCTGGGTTAGAAAATTTGAAAAAATTGACAAAATTTATAGAAAAGATGAATAACGTAGACATTGTAAGTATAAGTGGAAGATTTTTTTCAATGGACAGAGACAACAGATGGGATAGAATTAAATTAGCCTACAAAGCAATAATAGAGGGATCACAACCACAATGTGAAGATCCCATTAAAGCTATTCAAGAAAGCTATAATAAAAATATTACGGATGAGTTTTTTAAACCAATAAATCTCAAAAATTACTCAGGAGTTCAAGATAACGATGGCTTTTTTATAACTAATTTTAGAGCAGATAGAGTTAGAGAGTTATTAAGTTCTATATTTGATCAAAATTTTGATAGCTTTGAGAGAAAAAAAATAGCTAAATTTTTAATGCCACTTAGTATGGTAGAATACTCGAAAAGGCTAAGAAAGTTTCTTACACCAATACTTGATGTTCAAAAGATAAAGAACAATTTAGGCGAAACACTCTCAAAAAAGAAAATTACTCAATTAAGAATTGCTGAAACAGAAAAGTATGCTCATGTGACATATTTCTTTAACGGTGGAAATGAAGATAGCTTTGACTACGAAGATAGGGTATTGATACCTTCACCCAGGATTGATACTTATGATAAAAAACCTGAAATGTCAGCAACTGAATTAACTAACGAATTAATAAAGAGAATTAAAATTAAGAAATATGATTTTATTGTAGCAAATTATGCAAATCCCGATATGGTCGGTCACTCAGGAAATTACCGAGCTACTGTAAAAGCAGTTGAAACAGTCGATAAATGTTTGGGTAAAATTATTGAGCAATGCCAAAAGGAGAATTATTTGTTAGTAGTTACATCTGATCATGGAAATGCTGATAAAATGTTTGATTATGAGAAAGATATTCCTTGTACAACTCACACCATAAATAAAGTACCTTTTATTATTTGTGAAAATATACAATTTGTAAAAAAAATTGGAAAGTTAGCTGATATTGCTCCAACTGTTTTGAAACTTCTAGGAATAAAAAAACCAAAAGAAATGAAGGGCAACTCTCTTATAAAATGAGATTATTTTTTATACTAATTATTTTTTTTTCAAATGATTTACATTCAGTTGAAAAAAATAATACAAATAGCAAACTCAATATTTTAAAGAAACAAACCGTAGACATACACAACGAAATTTTAAAAAACAACAAAGAATTAAAGAAGATAAAAATCAATATAGATAAAAATACACAAAAGCAATTTATTTTTAAAAAACATATTAAGGATAAGGAGTATTTAGGAAGGAGGTTAGTTTTTCTTCTTCAAGAAAAAATATATTTATCTCCAATTACGAGTGTTACCAAAAATTTAAACTCAAAATCTAATGATATTATTACAAAAGAGATAGTGAGAGAATATTTTTTAAAAGAAATAAAAAATGGAATAAATAATTATTTTGTTAGTCTAGATGGCATTGATGAATCAAAGCAAGAATTAGAAGAAAGTTCAGATAAATATAAGAAAAAAAAGAACGAACTTGAAAAAAGGCTAAAAATTCTTGAAAAAAAGATTAAACAAGTAGTTGCTCTTCAAAAAAAGATAAAAGGTAATCAAAAGCTAAAAGTTAAAGAGAAAAAATTAAAGAAAAAGGCTAAAAATATTAATGAGTTAGTATCGAAAGCAAAAACAAACACGCAACAAAAATCACTAAGAAAAATTACACAAATACAGATGCCGGTTCAGGGACTAATAATTTCAGATTTTGGTGAAGGAAAAGATTTTCATAAACTAAAGAATGGATTAGTTTTTAAAGTTAAACAAGATTCTTTTGTTACGGCACCTATTAATGGGACAGTTATTTACGCTAATAAATTTAGAGGTTATGGTAATCTTGTTATAATTGAAGATGATAATGGTTTTACGTGTGTTTTAATTGGTATGAAGAATCTACTTGTTTCTTCAGGAAATGAAGTGCTAAAAGGGGAACCCATAGCAAAAATATTCCCAGACTTACGAAGTGAATTATATTTTGAATTACGGCAAAATGGGAAAGTAATTAATCCAAAATCAAAAGTTGAGATTTTGTAAAAAAACTGCATAATCAGAGGATGAATAGATTAATACTAATAATTTCAATAATTTTCTTTTCAACTACCCTGAGATCTGAGGAAGAAAAAGACGTTTACAAATATTTAAATTTATTTGGGGAAGCATTTGAAAAAATAAAAAATAATTATGTGGAAGATGTATCTTCCAAAGAATTAATAGAGTCTGCCATAGAGGGGATGCTTGGATCATTAGATCCACACTCTACATTTCTTAATAATGAAGAATTAAGTGAATTAAAAATACAAACAAAGGGAGAGTTCGGAGGTCTTGGCATCGAGGTTACTCTGGAGAATGGTTTTGTCAAAGTAATCTCTCCAATTGACGATACACCTGCCTCAAAAGCAGGAATTAAAGCAGGAGACTTGATAACTCATCTCGATGATGAACCGGTTCTAGGTATGACTCTATCTGAAGCAGTGGGAGTGATGAGAGGAAAAGTGGGATCAAAAATAAAACTAACGGTAAGTAGAAATGAAACAGAAACTTTACAAATTTCTATTACTAGAGCTATTATCCAACTTAAGGCTGTAAAAGCTAAAATAGAAAATGATATTGGTTATATAAGAGTCTCTTCCTTCAATCAAAAGGTTGATGAACAAATAATAGCTGCCATAAAAAAATTCAAAAAAGCTAATCAACCAATCGGATATGTTCTCGATCTAAGAAATAACCCTGGAGGACTTCTTGACCAGGCTGTAAGTGTAACAGATATTTTTTTAAAAAGAGGTGAAATTGTTTCAACTAGGGGAAGATTCGAAAGGGAAGGGAGCAGGTATAATGCAGTAAAAAAAGACTTAACNGAAGGGTTACCATTAGTTGTTTTAATAAATCAAGGAAGNGCCTCAGCCTCAGAAATTGTAGCTGGAGCACTNCAAGATCATAAAAGAGCAATTATAATGGGAACAAAATCCTTCGGTAANGGATCAGTCCAAACAATAATACCNTCTGGNGAAAACGTTGCATTAAAACTAACAACTGCCAAATATTATACACCTTCAGGAAAATCAATTCAAAAAACTGGTATAGACCCAGATATATTAGTCGAGCAAGCAGAATTAAAAAAAATTGAGGAATCATCAAGTAGAAAAGAATCCGATTTGAGGGGAGCTATAGATAACGAACAAGATCAAAAAAAGAAAACAAAGGATAATGAAAAAAAAGACGGGTCAAAAGATGAAATCGAGGATTACCAACTGTCAAGAGCCTTCGATCTTATTTTGGCACTGAATTTAGTTGATAAACAATCCTTTCAATAGTTATTATGGAAAATTACAGAAGAGGGGTAGGTATTTTCCTCCTGAATCAGTACAATCAACTCTGGGTTGGAAAGCGAATTGACTTTAGTAATGATTATTGGCAAATGCCTCAGGGTGGAATTGATGATGGAGAGTCTCCAAAAGAGGCAATGATTAGAGAGCTTGCCGAAGAAGTAGGAATAAAAAAAAATTATAATATCATTAGTGAAACTAAAGATTGGTTTTACTATGATCTTCCTAAGAATGTAGTAAACAAAATCTGGAGCGGACAGTTTGTTGGTCAAAAGCAAAAATGGTTTGCTTGTAAATTCTTTGGGACTGACAAGGAAATAGCACTTGATAATCATAAACCTGAATTTGAGGATTGGAAGTGGATTAGACCTTGTGATTCTCTAAAATATGTTATTCCCTTTAAAAGGGACTTGTATAAAAATGTTCTTGAATCATTCAAAAAATTTTGTGTCTAAGTGTAATAAAATTTTTCCATCGCTTTTGACTTTAATTTGTCAAATTCTTCTTTTTCGTGTTCTGAAATTTCACTTGTCTTAATAATATCTTCTGTCAAGAGGGTGCAGACATTATTGGAAACTTCAATAATTCCACCGTTAACTAAAAAAGTATCAATGATTTTTTTTTCTTTGTAGAGGAAAATAATTCCGGTTCTTAAAGTTGTTAGAAATGGCATATGGTTTTTCAAAATTCCGATATCACCTTCAATTCCCGGAAAAATACATAAGTCTACTTCGCCGTTATAGAATATTTCTTGAGGTGAAAGAATTTCTAATCGTAAATTCATAAATTTTATTTAATCTTTCATTTTTTTTGCTTTTTCTAGTGCTTCATTTATTGTACCAACCATGTAAAAAGCTGCTTCAGGAATATTATCATATTCTCCGTTAACTAAACCATTAAAACCGCTAATAGTATCTTGAAGGTTAACAAAAACACCTGGGGTACCTGTAAATACCTCAGCAACATGAAATGGCTGAGACAAGAATCTTTGAATTTTTCTTGCTCTATCAACTACCAACCTATCCTCTTCAGAAAGTTCATCCATCCCTAATATTGCAATGATATCTTGAAGTGATTTATACTTTTGAAGAGTTTCTTGAACTTTCCTAGCAACAGCATAATGTTCTTCACCTGTAACTCTTGGGTCTAGGATTCTTGAAGTCGAATCAAGAGGATCTACAGCTGGATAAATTCCCAATTCAGCAATTTGTCGTGATAGTACTGTTGTGGCATCGAGATGAGCAAATGATGTTGCAGGTGCAGGATCTGTAAGGTCATCTGCAGGAACATATATTGCTTGGACGGATGTGATTGAGCCTTTATTTGTTGAGGTTATTCTTTCTTGTAACGCTCCCATATCTGTTGATAGAGTTGGCTGATAACCAACTGCTGATGGTATTCTGCCTAAAAGAGCTGAAACTTCCGAACCTGCTTGTGTGAATCTGAAAATGTTATCAACAAATAAAAGGACGTCTTGACCTTCTTCGTCTCTAAAATATTCTGCTAAGGTCAATCCAGTCAGAGCAACTCTAGCTCTCGCACCTGGGGGCTCATTCATCTGCCCATATACGAGTGCTGCTTTTGATTCATCATTGTCAAGTTTGATTACACCTGACTCAATCATTTCATGATATAAATCATTTCCTTCTCTTGTTCTTTCTCCTACACCAGCAAATACCGAATATCCCCCATGTCCTTTAGCTATATTATTAATCAGCTCCATTATTAAAACTGTTTTACCAACCCCAGCACCACCAAACAATCCAATCTTCCCGCCTTTTGCGTAAGGTGCTAAAAGATCCACTACTTTTATTCCAGTTACAAGTACTTCAGTATCTGTTGATTGGTCAATAAATTCAGGGGCATTTCTGTGTATTGGAAAGCGTAGTTTGGTTTTGAGAGCTCCTCTCTCATCTACAGGTTCACCAACCACATTAAGAATCCTTCCTAGTGTTTCTGGTCCGACAGGAACTGATATTGGTTGTCCGGTATCTTCTACTTTTTGTCCTCTTACAAGTCCATCTGTTGAATCCATTGCAATAGTTCTTACTGTATTTTCCCCTAGATGCTGTGCGACTTCGAGCACTAGATTTTTGTCTTCATGCTTAACAATTAAAGCATCTAGAATTTGAGGAAGTTTGTCTTCAAAACTTACATCAACAACTGCTCCGAGAACTTGTTTAATTTTACCAGAATTTGTTGTCATTTTTACTCCTTACTTATATAGCTTCTGCTCCAGAAATAATTTCGATCAATTCTTTAGTGATCAGTGCTTGTCTGGATCGGTTATAAAAAAGTGTTAAATTATCAATCATGTCGTTAGCATTTCTAGTAGCATTGTCCATCGCCGTCATTCTAGACCCTTGTTCACTTGCTAAGTTTTCAAGAAGTCCAGAGTGGATTTGAATTGCTATATTTCTAGGAATTATTTCATCGAGAATGATTTCTTCATTGGGCTCATATTCATAGGTTGAACTTTTACCAAGATCATCATCTTTATTATTTTCTTCATCCACTGGTAACAACTTTATAGATTTTACTGTTTGAGAAATTGCACTTTTAAACTCAGTAAATATCAGCTGGCACTCACATATTTCATTTTTTAAAAATAGATCTAATATGTTATCTCTTACAGTACCTGCTACTTCAAATTTAATTGAAGGGTTTGCAAAATCTTGAATATTTTCGATTATAAAGTCATTGTACAATCTTTTAAGAGATAAATATGCCTTTTTCCCAATAAAAATAAATTTTGTCACTTTCCCTTTTTTCTTATATTCGTCAGCAAGGTTTTTTGTATATTTAATTATAGATCCATTAAAACCACCACAAAGACCTCTATCTGATGAGCATACGATAAATAGAACATTATTAGAGTGAGATTTATTACCAAACTTAAAATTACTTTTGTTAACTTTTTCTGTTAAGGAAAAGACAATTTCTCTCATCTTGGAAGCATAAGGCCTAGTCCTTTCAGCATTTTCTTGAGCCCTTTTTAACTTTGCTGCTGCAACCATCTTCATGGCTGATGTGATTTTCTTCGTTGATTTTACGCTTGATATTCTATTTCTTAGATCCTTAAGACTAGGCACTATTTTCTCCAATAAAGTCTTCTGTTACTTGACTTAAAAAAGAGTTAAGTTCTTCTTCTAATTTATCAGAGATTTCTTGTTCTTTTTGAATCGAGCTCAAGATTTTTTTTCCACTATTATTTATCTTAGATAAAAGGTATTGTTCAAACTTAGTCACATTTTTAATATCAATTTTGTCTAAAAACCCTTTTACACCTGAGAAAATTATTACTACTTGCTCCTCTACCTTGAGTGGTGAATATTGTGGTTGTTTCAAGATTTCGGTTAATCTTCTCCCCCTTTCCAGGAGGTTTCTTGTAGACTGATCTAGGTCAGAGGCAAATTGAGAAAATGCCTCCATCTCTCTAAATTGTGCTAAGTCAAGTTTTATTGAACCTGAGACTTGTTTCATTGCCTTAATTTGAGCTGCAGAACCAACTCTACTTACGGATAATCCGACATTTACAGCTGGCCTAATACCTTTAAAGAAAAGTTCAGTCTCTAGAAATATTTGTCCATCCGTAATTGAGATTACATTTGTAGGTATATAAGCTGAGACGTCACCTGCCTGTGTTTCTATAACTGGTAATGAGGTTAATGAACCAGAACCACTTTTTTCATTCATTTTTGCCGCTCTTTCTAAAAGCCTTGAATGAATAAAGAAAACATCTCCAGGAAATGCTTCTCTTCCCGGTGGTCTTCTTAAAAGCAAAGACATTTGACGATAGGCTACGGCTTGTTTAGATAGATCATCATAGAAAATCACGGCATGTTTCCCATTGTCTCTAAAAAATTCACCCATCGCACATCCTGTATATGGTGCTAAAAATTGAAGAGGTGCAGGGTCTGAGGCAGTGGCTGCAACTACAATTGAGTATTTCATGGCATCATTATCTTCAAGAGTCTTAACTATTTGAGCAACAGTTGATCTTTTTTGCCCAATTGAAACATAAATACAGTAAAGTTTCTTTGATTCATCATCAGA
>PARN01000031.1 GCA_002711515.1 Rickettsiales bacterium
TCCTATTAAAAATGTTATAATGTTAATATAATATACTATTATTAACTAATATTTAAAATATGTTACATTTTTTTTAAATCAAGAGAATTTTAAAGTGTATGGAATATAGAAATCTGGGAAATACAAATCTGAAAGTAAGTTTGATTTGTTTGGGAACAATGACTTGGGGCGAACAGAATACTGAGGAAGAAGGATTCCAACAGATGGATTACTCCTTAGACAACGGAATCAATTTTTTTGATACAGCTGAACTTTACTCTGTTCCACCAAGAAAGGAAACCTGGGGAATAACAGAAAAAATAATTGGTAATTGGTTAAAATCAAGAAACTGTAGAGATAAGGTCGTTTTAGCTACAAAAGTTACTGGTCGATCAGGAATGAAGTGGTTCAGAAATAAAGAAACTAGATTAAACAAAGAGCAGATAACCAATGCAGTTGAGGGAAGTCTTAAACGGCTCAAAACCGACTATATTGATCTTTATCAACTTCATTGGCCGGACAGAAAAGCTAATTTTTTTGGTAAATTAAGTTATGAACATCAAGAAGAAGATGATTTTATTGAATTAAAAACCCAGCTTGAAGTNCTTTCAGATTTAGTAAAATCAGGTAAAATAAGATTTATTGGATTGTCGAATGAGACCTCATGGGGGTTAATGAAATTTCTTTCTGTTTCTGATCAATATAATTTGCCCAGGGTGGTTTCCGTTCAGAACCCATACTCGCTTTTAAACAGAAGTTATGAAGTNGGAATGGCAGAAATTTCTATAAGAGAAAATTGTGGACTTTTAGCTTACTCCCCACTGGGTTTTGGNATGCTCTCAGGAAAGTATGACAATAACTCAAAGCCAGACAATGCTAGACTGACTTTATTTGGTGAAATGTTNACAAGATATACTAAGCCGAAAGGGCTGAAATATTCTGAAAAATTTAATGATTTGGCCAGAGAATCTGGATTAACCCCAACACAAATGTCTCTAGCATTTGTTAATTCAAGAGAGTTTGTAACAAGCAATATAATTGGAGCAACAAATCTTGATCAATTAAAAGAAAATATCAACAGTACAAAAATAAATCTAACCGACGATCTTTTAAATAAAATAAATTCTATTCATGATGAAAATCCGTTTCCTTGTCCATGAGGAAGTTTGACTCCTCTTTTTGTAAAAAAAGTTGTGATGATGATGATTAAAATTCCAATTAGTGTTAAAAAATTAATTTTTTCATCAAATACAAAATAACCAAGTAAAGTTGAAAAAAAGATTCTACTGTAACTCATTGCAACAATTTTATTTGTTTCTCCTATTTTATATGATTCGGCATTAAAAAATTGTCCAAGCAATGCAGTTANAGTTATTAAAACTAAAAANAAGAGNTCAGTNGAAATTNCAAAATTTATATNGTGTTTAAAAATTAGAAANAACCCAAAGGTTGAAATCAAAGAGTGAAAAAACATAATAACAAAAGTATTNTCTTTTTTACTCAANTANGAAACTGAAATAATACCTCCNGACACGCAAATTGCNGAAAATAANGACATATACATNCCAGAATAATTTGTGATTTCATCTGGCAAACANATTAAATANACCCCNGTAAAACCAAAAAGTACAAAAATGATATATGAGATTGAAATTTTTTCTTTAAAAAAAATTACTGCAAATATGGTTGTAAAGAATACTTTTGTAAAACCAATTGTGCTGGCTTGTGACAAAGTAATAAGGGTAAGAGCTTTATAACCGAAATACATCGCAGACATTCCAAATAATGATCTTAAAAAATGAATTTTTAAGTTTTTATTGGCAAATAAACTTTTGTTTTTTACAAAAAATAAAAAAGGAATAATTATTATTATTCCAAGAAGTGATCTGTAAAAGACNATGGTTTCAATATTTTGTGATGAAGAAATTATTTTTATCTGAAGTCCCAACAATGAAAAAAAAAAACAACTGATAATCTGATAGTATTGTTTAAAATTCTGCATTCTTTTTTATTTTTCCAGCAATATATGTGTTGCAAATTATTAATCCACTTCCGAAAATCACGGTTATAATATCAATCCTCTCATTGAAAAAAAATAACCCCAAGATAGTTGCAAAAATTAGTTTAGAAAAATCAAAAGGCATTATATTTGTTAGGCTAGATAGACTAATCGCCTTAGTCCAGCAATAATTTCCAAGTGTTGCAATAACTGCAATCATAAAGAGTAAAGAAATTATTTTAAGATTATCAGGGGTTTCCCAGACATAAACTGATGGTAGTAAAGTTATGGGTGACATTAAGACTATCATACTAAACATCAAAGTTAATACATTTTCATCCTTTGATAGTTTTTTAACTAATAAACCAGCAATTGCATGTGTCAAGGCGGCAATGAGGGCGAGTACTGTTCCAAATTTAACTTCCAAATCTGGTCTAATTATTATAATTGTAAAAATAAATCCCAAAAACATTATTAATGTTTTTTTTGGTGAATTTTTCTCATTTAAAAAAATGATACTTCCAAAATATATAAATAAAGGTGTACTAAAACTTATAGCCATCACTTGAGAGAGTGGAATTAAAGAATACGACCAAAAGAGAAGAATCATTGTAATTCCTCCAAATATTGATCTCAGAATGAGTAGATTAAAATTAGCTTTTTTCCTCAATGTTATTTTTTTAGATATTAAAAAAGGAATAAAGAAGATTATACTAATAATATTTCTAAAAAAAGCTTGTTCGACTGGATGAATAAATTGTGATGTAAACTTTATGATTCCCGCTAAAACAGAAAATAAAAAACATGAAGTTACAATAAGAATTAATGGAGACATATATTTATTAGATTTAAGTTTTAGTTTCTTGCAATTTAGTTTTAATTATGTCAATAAAAATAATGTTTTTTAAAATTTACGTTTTCTCTTTTTTTTTTATCATCTTACTACAAATCAACACTTCATTCAGTAAAGAGCTTGCTAAATTCAACGATTGGACAGCATTTGCTGAAGGTGAAGGAAAAAACCTTGCTTGTTTGGCCGTTTCTAAACCAAAAAAATCAGAGGGAAAATATTCAAAAAGAGGAGATATTTTTGCTATAGTCACCCATTTGCCAGGTCAAAANAAATGGAATGAATTTAGCATAGTTGCTGGCTATAATTATAAGTCTAACAGCAATCCTGACATAACTATTGGTGACATGAAGTTTCAATTATTCACCTCAGGATCAAGAGCATGGAGTTTTAGCCCAAGTGATGACGATAAAATCATTAAATATCTTAAAAATTCGATGAAAATGCAAGTAGTAGGAACATCATCCCGAGGAACGATCACAACTGATATGTTTTCATTAATGGGTTTCAGNAAAGCATATCAAAAGATTAATGAAGCATGTAAAAAAAAATAAATCATTCTGAAATGAGCAAAAAAAAAAAAATAGTTTTAGCTTTTTCAGGGGGGTTAGATACTTCAATTATTTTAAAGTGGCTTCAAAATGAAAAACAAGCAGAAGTGGTTACTTTTACCGCAGATATTGGTCAAGGTTTAGAAATAGACGATGCAAAACAAAAAGCTAAACTTTTGGGTGTTAAAGATATTTTTGTAGAAGATCTAAAAGACGATTTTGTAAAAAATTATGTTTTTCCAATGTTTCGAGCTAACGCAATCTATGAGGGTTGTTATTTGTTAGGTACTTCAATAGCTAGACCACTTATTGCTAAAAGACAAGTTGAGATTGCTGAAAAAGTTGGAGCGGATTATGTTTCTCATGGTTCAACTGGTAAGGGTAATGATCAAGTAAGATTTGAACTTGGTTATTATGCAAATAACCCTAAGATTAAAATAATAGCCCCTTGGAGAGAGTGGAAACTTAAATCAAGGAAAGAACTATTAGATTATGCAGAAATTAATCAGATCCCAGTACCTAAAGACAAGGTTAACGAACCNCCTTTTTCTACGGATTCAAATCTATTACATACATCATATGAAGGAAAAGCTCTTGAGGATCCTTGGAGTTCACCATCAGAGTCGATGTTTACTAGAACAGTTGCTCCAGAAAAAGCTCCTAATATATCCGAAGAATTAATTCTGGAATTTCTTGACGGCGATCCAATAGGAATAAATAAAAAAAAGCTTTCACCTTCAAAAATTTTGGAAAAACTGAATGAGCTTGGAGGAAAACACGGGATAGGGAGATTAGATATTGTCGAGAATAGATTTGTTGGCATGAAGTCCAGAGGTGTGTATGAAACTCCAGGGGGACAAATACTTATAACAGCACGAAGAGCTATTGAAAGTTTAACAATGGACAAAGGAGCATCTCATCTTAAAGATGAGTTGATGCCAAGATATGCTGAGTTGATTTATAATGGATTTTGGTTTTCTCCAGAAAGAAAATTACTTCAGGAATTAATCGATAAGTCATCGAAAGATGTAACTGGTTTAGTTAGATTAAAATTGTATAAAGGTAATGTAATTATATTAGGTCGTAAGTCAGAAAAAAGTCTATACTCAAATAAAATGGCAACATTTGAAGAAGAAAATGTTTATGATCAAAAAGATGCTGAGGGGTTCATAAAATTAAACGCTCTGAGACTCAAGCTACTCAAGGATAGAAGATAGATCAACTGGATCAATTCCAAATTGAGAATAAGATGTAAATAAGGTGTTTAACAGAAGACATGCAATAGTCATAGGACCAACTCCACCTGGGACTGGTGTAATTTTTGAGGAATTATTATAACATTCGTCATAATCAACATCTCCAACCAAAACATTTTTCCCGTTTTTTTCAATTCTATTAATTCCCACATCAATCACTATTGCGTCTTTTTTTATCCAATCCCCTTTTACCATTTCAGGAATTCCAACAGCAGCAACTAGTATATCCGCAGCTTGTACTAACTCCTTAATATTTTTTGTTCTTGAATGTGTTATAGTTACTGTTGCGTTCATGTTTAGTAGAAGAGCGGCCATTGGTTTACCTACAATGTTTGACCTACCTATGATTACAGCATTCTTGCCCGATAGATCGGAATTAAGTTTTTTAAGAAGAATACTGCAACCTAGAGGAGTGCAGGGAACAAGAGAGTGAAGACCAGACCACAACTTTCCGACATTTTCAGCATGGAAGCCGTCAACATCCTTGACTGGGATAATTTTATCAAGAACTTTTTCGGAATTAATATGTTTAGGAAGAGGAAGTTGAACTAAAATACCTTGAACTTTTGCATCTTGATTAAGTTTATCAACAAGATTTAATAAATCATCCTCCGAAACTGTTTCGTCAAGTCTATGTTCAATTGAGCTGAATCCAACTTCTTTGGTTTTTTCAATCTTATTTCTTACATAAACTTTGCTTGCAGAATTTTCTCCTACCAAAACAACGGCTAGACCAGGTGTTTTACCACTTTCTTTCTTTAGTTGATTAGCAAATATTTTAATTTTTTCTCTTATTTCAGAAGAAATTAGCTTGCCATCGATTAATTTATTATCACTCATCAAAAACCGTATTTTGTCATTACAAATTGAGTAGCCTCAATTAATATAATTAATATAACTGGAGAAATATCAATAGCACCGATATTAGGGAGGAACTTCCTGATGATTTTCAAAAGTGGTTCCGTAAGCTTAAATAAAGAATCCATCAAAATAGAGATTAGTCTATTATTATAGTTTATAACGTTAAATGATATTAACATACTCAAAATCACATATATAATAACTGCATACTTATAAATTTGTAAAACTTGGTAAATGACATAAGCTAAAAAATCGAGAGCATACATAACTTTAAAACATAACTATATAATATGAAAAACAATGATGATCAAATAGATTTTAATTTTAGCAGATCTTTAGATTTCCAGAAAAACCTGGATATATCTTTTTGTGATGAGATTCTTGAAAATTTGAATTTAAAATTTAACAATAATTTACTACTTGCAAAGCACATAAAATTTATGATTTTAGAATTATTCTACGTTTGGCTGGAATCACCAAATCAATTTTTGTCTGTTTCAATGTCAAAGAGAGGGTACCATTCAAGTTCAAGATATAATCCTAATTCTTTGTCTTCATATGCAATAAGAGTTATCAACTCTCTGAAGGAACAAAAACTTATTGATTTTTTTCCAGGTTTTTTTGATTTAAAAAATAATGTTAGAAGACAAACAAGAATCAGAGCATCGGATGTTTTGAAAAAAGAGTTTGAAAAAATTAATTTAAACAAAAATTGGTTAATTAATCATCGTAATAGAGAATATTTGTTTGCGATGGATTTGAAAAATTCACAAATAGAGTATAGGGATACATTCAAATCGCATGAAATTAGAGAAGTTTTGATAAACTATAATAACCAACTAGCTAAAACATTATTTGATATTCCAGAATTAGATCAGAATTTAATAATCAGATCAGATGAAAAAAAAATAGCTGTTTGTGAAACGACCTCGACCAATAATTTTTATTTTTATGAAAACTTTGAGTCACCAGAAAATATTTCAGGTGCATGGTGGAATAAGTTTGATTTGAAAACCTCAGATTCTTTAAAAAAAAAATTAATAATAAACAACTCTGCTACTGGGTTTATAGACCTAGTAGATTTTTTCTTTTTATTTCTAAGTAAAGTTCTAGGTACCAATGTTGCTTTATCTGATATAAAAGACCTAGATTTTCTTAATCCCCAGCAAAAGTGTTACTTGATCTTAAAAGGTATAAGATCNAAAAATTTTCAAAGTTTCTTCCGGTCACTGTCTGTAGAAAAAAAAAATTATTTTTTTCAAAAACAATTTTCCTCTGAAAGTTTAAAAGTAATATTAGAGAATTTTGAAAAAAATAACGTAAAATTAACTTCAAATTTCTTTANACAAAAANATATTAAATGGATTAAATTTGTAAGCTTAGTTTTTTTTCAACTTATTAAAAAAACAGGTGACACAAGTGTACCACTTTTCCTCGTAAGAGATAAAATTTACTTCTCTTTAAAATTCTCAGATATAATAACTAATAAAATCGGAAAAATTTTGGAAAGTGAACTACAAAAAGGTAAAATAGATATAAAGATTTATCAGTGTGACTCTAATCACTTTCAACGAAAAGGTTTTTTTGGTAGTATAGTTTCACCAAGAAGTAATTCTTCGATGAGATATTTAAAAAGAAAAAATAGGTATAATATTTAGTGTAAAATGTCAAAATCTAGATTTGGTTTAGACCAGAAAAAATTTAATAAAGGTAGTAAGATTTACGCCAAAGGAGACAAAGCGGATTTTGCTTATTACATTCACGCGGGAAAAGTTAATATTTATTCTCCTGGGGGGCTGTTGCTAGGACAAATAGGAGAGGGAGAAATTTTTGGAGAAAGAGGCCCATCACTTGATGAATCAAGATCTATAACAGCAGAAGCATCCACAAATTGTATTCTTTATCCTATAAGTGAAAAAACAATAAAGGAGAAAATAAGTAAGACTGATCCAGTTGTAAGGGCAATTCTTCGAAGTTTATTGATGCGATTAAATGATATAAATGCGAAGAGTGAGGATTTCTGGAGAAATCTTAATGTGATGACTTCTCTTAGCGAAAAGGACGATTAAAGTGCATTTTTACCTTGTCTATGAAGTGTGTTTTCCTCACCATTAACAAGGTTCCAAAAGTCTTTCATGTAATCTTCTCCAAATCTGTCAATGCTGAATTTTTTGTAATCAAATTTTTTTGTAACGTTTTGATCACCAACGACTTCTTCGGCGACAGCCTCTCCTAATATAGGTGAGTATTTCATTGCTTGGCCTGAACCCAAGTTGTGGAAAAGGTTACTAATCTTGGAATCTTTTCCAAGTATAAACCTAAGATCCGGAGTAATATCAAAAAAGGATCTGTAGCCCGATGCATAGACAGTTTTGTCAATGTTAGAGAACCTTTTTTTAGAAATATCCTCGTAATTTTTAATCTGATTGTAAGCGAGTGATTGATTCATAGGTTCGTTTAAATATTCACCACCATTTACGGTCGTTAAATCATTTATAAAATTCTTTGCAATTTCATACACAGATCTTTTTCTGGGTTGATGAGCATGCATCTTATTCCCTCTCCAAGATCGGAAATAACAAAGGTTAGTATAATCCGCAATTATTGGGTACTCATATTTTATTTGTCTTGGGCTTTCCATCCAGTTCACAACTGAGACAGGTTCAATAGTTACTGGTATTTTTAAACCAATTTTAGAAAAAAGTTGCGAGCTCCATGCTCCGGTTGCATTCACGTAGTTTTTAGCTTTAAAGCTTCCGTTATTAGTTATAACGTTTACAATTTCATTTCCCTTAGAAGCAATAGTCTCTACTTCTGTTTTTTCCAATAACTCTACTCCATTTTCGTCAATTGCATCATACAAGACTGATCTGAGGATGCTTGGATCTAATTGGAAAGCATCGGGCTCGTAAAAATAGGATTCATCTTCTTCAGTTATGAGTGTGGATCCACATTTTTGTATAGCAGATTTTGCGCCAATATCTTCGAATTTTAAATCAATTTTTTCCATCCTCTTTGATAGATCTGACCAAGCTGGGTTTGTTCCGTCAGAGTTCTTTTTTGCAATCCATATAGCCCCAAATTCGTCTAATTCCATATCGATACCCCAATGTTCCGATAAATTCCTCCACATCTTGGAGCTGATTGATGCCATCATGGATGCATCTGGATCGGCATTTGCGGATCTAACAATACCTGAATGCCTTGAAGATTCGGCCGCACATAGCACTGCTTTTTCAATTAAACAGACTTTCTGTGTTCTGTCTATTTTGTTTAGCTTTCTTTGGATTGAGATTGCTGTAGAAGCACCCAAACATCCTCCGCCAATAACAACTGTATGATACATATTCCCCTCAACAGAATTTATTGATATAAATGAGATATATTTAAAAAATTGCAAGTATTTTTAATGATTTTTTTTTCTGATAAGATTTCTTCCAAGGGTTGGACTGCCAAATACGCCAAAATAAATCCTTCTGAAAATTTTGATTTACTTGATTTACGTCAAGTAAATCCCGCAAAATATCCTTTTTTATTAGAAAGTGCATCTAGAGGAAATCAAAGTAACCGATTTTCTTTTCTATTTTACAATCCGCGAATAAAAATAAAAAAAATGAATGAAGAGAGTTTCCTGAGTAAGTTTGATAATTTATGGAAAAGTGAAAAAGTTATTCAAACAAAGCTTGAATGGAAAGGAAAAAAAATTCCTTTTTGTGGAGGATGGTTTCTTTACTTAGGTTATGAGTTGTCTAAAGAAATTGAGCCGTCATTAAAAATTCCTAAATCTCCATTTCATCTTCCAACAGCTTTTGCAGCAAGAATTAATTCAGCAATAATTTATGATCATGTTAANTGTGAGATTTTTCTAACTTCTGATAAAGAGGATGCGGATAAGTCTGATTTTGAAGATATAATTAATGATTTTTCGAAAATTTCAAAAACAAAGATAAAAAGGCATAAAGGTTCTATAAAAATCTTTGCCAAAGGAAGTGAAAAAGAGCATCAAGAGCAAGTTAAAACNTGCATAAATTATATTTTTCAAGGTGAAATCTTTCAAGCAAANCTATCAAGACAATGGGAATTTAAAATAAAAAATAACCTTAGCGATCAAGATATATANAGACAACTCAGAAAAAAAAATCCNTCCCCTTTCTCTGGTTTAATAAGTTATGAAAATAGTAGTATAATTAGTTCTTCACCNGAAAGATTAGTTTCTGTTGATGGAGAAAATCTGGAAACACGACCCATTGCAGGAACTAGACCCAGAGGTAATTCAGCTTTGNTAGATATAGAGCTTTCAAAAGAATTAATAAATTCTAGTAAGGAAAAAGCTGAACATTTGATGTTAGTTGATCTTGAAAGGAATGATATATCAAAAGTTTGTAAANCAGGCTCTGTTAANGTNAATGAGATGATGACAATAGAATCNTATGCNCATGTTCATCATATAGTTTCAAATGTTCGAGGNAAAAAACTGACAAANGTTACCCCAGGTCAAATTATTTCTTCAGTTTTTCCTGGTGGCACCATAACTGGATGTCCTAAAGTTAGATGTATGCAAATTCTTGGTGAACTAGAGAAAGTGGGAAGGGGTCCCTATACNGGTTCTGTAGGGTATGTAACTCATTCTGGGAATATGGATGTTAATATTTTGATAAGGTCTATTTTAAAGGAGAATCAGAATCTTTTTTTCAGAGCTGGTGGTGGAATAGTTGCAGATTCTCAGCCNAGATTTGAGACTATGGAAACAGAGGCNAAAGCAAATGGAATGTTGAAAGCTATTGGATCATTNAAAGATGAATAATTATTCTTTGATAAATGGTGAATTTAAAAATACTATTTCTGTATTAGATAGAGGCTTNGCTTATGGTGATGGCTTTTTTGAGACAATGTTATGGGAAAAAAGTGTTAGAGGAGGGAGACCAATTCATGGAGTAGAATTTTGGAATGAGCATCTAATTAGATTAAGAGATGGTTGCAAATTGCTAAAAATTTCTCTCCCCGATGACAAATTGATTTTTAAACAAAGACAAAAGATACTTAATAAATCANGTATGACAATGACCGAAGGTGTTCTTAAAATNATTNTAACTAGAGGGGTTGGAGGAAGAGGGTATAGATTTGACAGTAGTACNAAACCTAATATTATTTTTTTAACTTTCCCGAAGACACAAAGAAATTTGCAACAATATGAAGAGGGTGTAAGTGTAAAATTCTGTAAAAACAAAATATCCTTTAACCCAAGTATTTATGGTTTTAAACATTTAAACAGGTTAGATTCTGTTGTCGCAAGATCAGAATGGGATGATGAGTTTTTTGAGGGAATATTTCTTGACAGTCAGAATAATGTTCTTGAAGGTACAATGTCGAATGTTTTTTTTATCAAGGGAAAAACTCTTTATACACCAAAAATCTCAGGGTTTGGAATNAAGGGTATAATGAGGGAAGCAATATTGAGAAAGTCAGATTTATTTTTTGATAATATCAGGGTTTCAAGAATTAATAAAAAAATGATAAATGAATTTGATCAAATGTTTTTAACAAACTCTGTAATTAAGATTTTNCCAGTCAAAAANTTAGGAAGAAAAAAATTTAAGATTATGAAAAATATGAAATATTTGATTGAAAAGTTTAATCCTGAGAGTTTAGAAGATAAAAGATCTTTTTTGGGATTACTTTAAGGAAGANTTTTTATGACTTCATTAATCCAACTTTTTTCGATATTTTTGTTTTTACTTAAAGATTCAATTTCTTTAGTTAGTTTTCTAAATTGCCGAGTCTGATGAAGTATTTCTATAGTTAACTGTCTTGATTTCAAGTTTAATGGATTAATTTCTTNTATTCTTTTTANGAAATTTAGTGCACTTTCAAATTGGTTNATATTTCTTTTTAGATTCGAATATTCATATAGAATTTGTTCATCCATTGGAAAGTATTTATTAGCTGTATTGTAATAAAGATCAGCTTTTTGTGTAAAGCCTGTAATNGCGCATGTTCTGGCCAAAAGTAACCACCCCTCTCTATCTTTAGGCTCTTTTTCTAGTTTCTTTTCTAGAAAAAANATTATTTTTCGTGGGTCTATCTGTCCAAATTTTTCAGGATCGTTAATAGACTNATTNATCTCATTTGTGAGTTCTTCTTCAAAGAAAAAGGNTTTTATATTTCCTGAGTAAAAATATAAAATTAGTGTCATTGAATTTATCAACAAAAAAGTAAATAAAAATTTCCTCAGGAATTTTTTTGGATTAAGTAAATAATAAGATATTACAATTGCTACGATGAAAGAAAATATTAGGAAAAGTATCATCTTTTTTTCTTTCTAAAAAAAACATAGAATAAAAATAAGAAAAAAAACAAAGGAATTAACCACAGGCTGATCGTCTTTCGGTTTACGGGAGGATTGTAAAGGACAAAGTCACCGTACCTATCATGTATGTAAGAAAAGATTTCTTTTTTAGTCTTTCCTTTTTTGATTTGTTTTCTGATCAATACTCTTAGATCTTTAGCAATGTCTGCATTGGAGTTTTGGATATCTTCATTTTGGCAGACAAGACATCTTATATTTTTACTAATTTCCCTTGCAACACTCTCAAGTTTTGGATCCTCAAGCATTTCATTTGGTTCTATAGACAAGACTTCATTTTTAAAAAAAAAACAAATTATAATAAAAAAAATTTGAAGACTGTTCATTTCAATTTTTTAATTAAACTCTTGATTTCTATGACATCCTTTTTCATAACTGGTCCGATATGTTTGTAAATAATTACCCCGGAATCATCAACTATAAACGTTTCTGGTAGTCCATAAACTCCCCACTCGATACTAACCATTCCTTCATTATCAAGTCCAACTTTTTTAAAGGGGTTTCCAAGTTCTTCTAGCCAGGTTAATAACTGTTGAGGTTTGTCTTTTTTTGCTATTCCATATAAGTTAAAACTTTTTGAAAGTTCAATTAATTGAGGATGTTCAACTTTACAGGGGGGGCACCATGATGCAAAGAAGTTTACAATTTTAATTTCTTTTTTTTGTAAATCTTTTTGAGATAACACATCATAGTTTTTAAGTGGTTTAACTTGAAATTCAGGAAATTTTCTCGAAATTAAATTTGATGGAATTATAGTTGGATCTTTTTTTAGTCCCTGAATGAAGACGAAAGAAATTCCAAAAAGACATATGATTAAAATAACATATTTCATCTCAAATAGTTATTACTCTAAAAAAAGAGATACACCCTCCAACAACTAGAAAAAGAACTCCAATCCATATCCAAATAGTGAAAGGGTTAAACCAAATCCTGGTGGTCCATGAAACCGAAGAATCTGAATTATTTTTATCACCAATTGCGATGTATAAGTCTCCAAGTGTTGTTGAATAAATTGCTGCTTCAGTTGTTACTTGTTGTCCGATATTATAAAAACGTTTTTCAGGCTTCATTCGGGTAATAAATGTATCATCTTGAAAAACGTCAAAGACGCCAGTTTGGCTAAGATAGTTTGGTCCCTCAATAATCTCAACTCCCTTGAATTGAACATCAAATTTATTGATTTGAATATTTTTATCTATTTCTTGAAATTGAATTTTTTCTTCTTTAAGCAGAGAACTTCCTGTGGCACCAATGATCAATAACCCAATCCCGATATGTGACAAAGATTGAGATATTGATTTGGAGGGTATTCTATTTATTGTAATTGAAGGTTTGAAAGTTATGAATTTTCCTAATTCAAAAATGGACGAGATGATTATCCAAGAAGAAAAAATAAAGAAAATAATTGATAGTATTGGCCCTCCAAAATTTAAATACCACAATATCATTGAAGTCAAAATAAAAAGAATAAGTAAAGTTTTTAACCTAACTAAAAGCTTACCTAAATCGTCACTTCCCCATCGAAGCAATGGCCCAATTATCATTCCCAAAGTCATTGGAATCATTACTGGAGTAAGAATTGAATTAAAAAAAGGGGCTCCTACAGAAAGTTTGCTGCTAAAAAAANTACTTGAAACCAANGGATATATGGTGCCAACAAGTATTGTGAAAGTAAGTGAGATTAAAAAAATATTGTTGAGTGAGATTGCTCCTTCTCTAGAAATAAATTTTATATTATAATCTGATGAGTATAGCTTTGAACTTTTAAGAAAAAAAAACAAACCAATAAAAGATATTAAAATTAACATTATTAGAATAAATATTCCTCTTGTTGGATCATTGGCAAAAGCGTGAACAGAAACTAAAACTCCGGATCTAACTAAAAAAGTTCCTAATAAACTAAGTAAGAAAGTAACAATTGACAACAAGAGGGTCCAATTNATTAAAATATCTTTCTTACTAGATATTATTACAGTATGAATCAGCGCGGATGCAGTAAGCCAGGGAAGTAGAGAGGCATTCTCTACAGGATCCCAAAACCAAAATCCTCCCCAACCTAGTTCATAGTAAGCCCACCAACTCCCTAATCCAATACCTGCCGTCAAGAAAACCCAAGAGATGAATACCCATGGTTTCAATATACCCACAAAATTTATTTTTTTTGGAATCATTAGAGCTGCAAGAGAAATAGAATAAACAATTGAAAATCCAACGTAACCTAGGTAAAGCATTGGTGGATGTATTGCCAAACCAGGATCCTGAAGCAATGGGTTTAAATCTGAACCTTCAATTGATGGCGGGAATGTACGAACAAATGGATTTGATGTAAATATAATAAAAGAACTAAAAAGGAAAATAAGAGAATTTTGAATCATAAGTGTTTTATTATAAAGCTCTTGATTTTGAATATTTGAAATTGAAAACAAAAATCCAAAAAATGTCATAACTAATAACCATAGAAGTATTGAGCCTTCATGATTTCCCCATACCCCTGTTATTTTATATATTAGAGGTAATTGCGAGTTTGAGTTTTTAGAAATTATATCCAGTGAGAAATCAGAATTAATGAAAGAATAAGTGAGGCATGAAAATGAAAATAGTGAAAAAAGAAAGATAAGTAAGCTTATTTTTGTATCTGAAATTTCTGTTAGGGAAAGATATTTTGTGTCCTGAATAATTAGTTTTACAGTGCTTATACTTGAAACCACAAAAGTTAATATAAGAAAGAGAAGTCCAATTTCTGCTACCATCAATTTTTACCTTTTTCGGAAGTATTTACAAAGTCGAGCTCAGGAGGCATATAATTTTCGTCATGCTTTGCTAAAACGTTAATTGCATTTACTGAAAGGTGATCAATTAAGATACCTTCAACAACAACTCCTTGACCTTCTTTAAATAAATCAGGAAGAATTCCTTCATAATTGACTAAAACTTCATTTTTAAAATCTGTAATTATGAAGCTTATTTTCTGAATTTTCTGATTATCTTTATGAATGATCTCTTTTAAAAGACTATTTTCTTTTACCATCCCACCCACTCTAATTTTTCGATTATTATCCAAAGTTTGTTTACTTATTTCTGATGGTGAAAAAAAAAAAACCAAATTATTTTTCAGATTATAGAAAATAATAGTACAGCCGACAAAGAATACTGCCATCATTGATGTGAGTGTCAGAAATCTTTTAGTTTTTGCTTTCATTTTTTGTAAGATTATTAAAGGTTCTTTCAACTTTATTTGCTTTTAATAAGCTTAATATGAAAATAAGAACAAGAATGAAAAAAACAATTAAATATGATGAGATCACATAATAAAAATGACTTTGGGAATTTAAGAAATTAATAAAATAGTTCACAATTGAGCCTTATTTAATCTAATTATTTCAATTTTTCTTAAAATGATTTCACTTTTAATTCTCAATAATACAATTGTTAAAAAGAAAAATAAAAATGAGAATGTCATGAAAAATAGTGGTGTCATCATTGAGGAATCGATTGAAGGTGAACTAAATTTTGAAATACTAGCTGGTTGATGCAATGTATTCCACCAATCTACAGACCATTTGATAATTGGTAAATTAATTATACCTATTAAAGTAAGGATTGCTGCATTTCTATCGCCTTTTCTTATATCATCGTAAGCGTTAGAAATTAAAATATGACCAATGTATATAAAGAAAAGGATTAATTCAGATGTCAATCTAGCATCCCAAACCCACCATGTGCCCCAGGTAGGCTTGCCCCATATTGACCCCGTTATCAATGTTGCTAGTGTGAAACTTGCACCAATAGGTGCACAAGCTCTTGAAATTATATCAGCGAGTGTGTGTTTAAAAACAATAGAAACAAAACTACAGATNGCCATCACAGAATATACAAAAAGCGAAAACCATGCACAAGGTACATGAACATACATAATTCTGACAGTTTCCCCTTGAAGGTAATCAGGAGGACTTCCAAAAAATGAATAAAACAAACCAATTATTAGTAAAGCTACTCCAAGAATAAAGGCTATTGGATAAACTTTACTTGAAAGTTTTTGAAAATGAGATGGGTTAGCAAATTTTACAAACATTTTAGTTATTAATTTCTTTAATAGATAATTTCCCCAGAATTAATGATAATGGTAATGTAATCAAAAATAATCCAAATAAAATAAAAAATTTTTGTTCAAAATCAAATAATCCATATTTTTCATATGGAGAAGTAGCAAATATTATGATCGGGATGAAAAATGGAATAATAATTATAAACTGGAAGAATCTATTTTTTTTAATTTGAACTGAAAAAAAAGCTGAAAGCAAAGATATTAGTACTAGTGTTGGTGCGGCTAAAATAATCGTAATAGATAAATCAACAATATTTATAAATTCAATTTTAAAAAAAACAGACGAAATAGGTATTAGAAAAAGATTTGGGATCATTACAACTATCAGCATAACAATACTTTTGGTGTAAAAAATAAGCTCGCCGGAGTACCCTAGGAATTGTAATTCTCTTAAACTTCCATCTGCAAAGTCTTCCAAAACAAAATGTTCAGAAATTAAAATAAGCGAGAATAAAAAAATTACCCAAACTATCGGTTGATGAAGAGTCTGAAGTTTTTCAACTTCAGATCCAAGAGAAAATATAAAAATTAATAGCGCAAGTAAAAAAAATGAAAAATATGTAAAAATACTTGAGAAATTTGAAAATGCCAGAAGAAACTCACGTTTTAAGAGGGTTTTAAGATTATTCATTTATAGTTTCTCCCAAGTGTCAAAGAATCTATGATTGTAATTTTTTATTTTCTTCTTTAAAAAAACTTTTTTCCCTTCCTTAATTTTAGGATCAATATGACTTGAAAGAAGAACAGCGCCTTCTCCGCTGATTTTTTTAGTTAATAAAATTTTTAATAAATCACAGGATTTTTTATCTAAACCATTAAATGGTTCGTCAAGCAGCCAAAGATCTGTATTCGTCATCAGGAGCTTCGTTAATGACACCTTTTTCCTTTGACCATGAGATAAAGTTTTAACTAATTGTTTTTTAAGTCCTAATAACCCAAAAAATTTAAGTTTTTTGTCTAGATCCTTTGCGTTGAAATATTCTGATGATAATTCTAGCCAAAGTGTAAGATTCTGTTCTACAGTTAGGTTGTCTTTTAATGAATCCTTATGCGGTAAATACGTGAAAAATTTTTTTTTATCACATATTTCATTGGTATGCAGGCCTTTTATAAAAACATTACCACTGTTGGGTTGGATTAGTCCCACAATCATATCCATCAAACTGCTTTTCCCAACTCCATTTTCTCCTACCAAGAGTAAAATTTGTTTTTTTTTTAATTTTAAATTGAAGTTATCAAAAATTTGTTTTTTATTTCTATATAAATATATGGAGTTAATCTCTAAAATCATGAATATCTTATGATAATATAATAAAATCAATATAAAATGCATTTAGAAGAAAATAAATATTTAAAGAAGAAAAAGATAAATGATAAAGTTTATAGTTTCTACTGTTTAAAAGAAGCTGAGAAAATTTTTAAATTCAAAATTCAAACTTTACCATTTTCTTTTAGGATACTTCTAGAAAATTTGATTAGAAAGAAAAAAGATTCAGATAAAAATAATCTCGATATAAAAAATCTTGTTGAAAAAAAAAATGGTAAAGAAATTTTTTTTTCTCCAAGTAGAGTTCTAATGCAAGATTATACAGGAGTCCCTGCTATTGCTGACTTGGCTTCAATGAGAGATAAGATGAGCGAGAAGAGTAAAGATCCAAAGGTCATCAATCCAATTGTGCCTGTAAGCTTAGTTGTTGATCATTCTATTTCAGTTGATAGTTCTTCAAGAGAAAATTCTCTATTTATAAATGTCGAAAAAGAATTTTCCAGAAATGAAGAAAGATACCAGCTTTTAAAATGGGCACAAAATTCACTAGAAAATTTTACTTTGTTCCCCCCTGGATCTGGAATTTGTCATCAAATTAATATTGAATTTCTTGCAAATATTGTTTCAAAGAAAAATAATATTCTTTATCTGGACTCTGTTGTTGGAACTGATAGTCACACAACAATGGTAAACGCCCTGGCAGTTCTAGGTTGGGGAGTTGGAGGTATTGAAGCTGAGGCAGTGATGCTAGGTCAGCCAATTTCTCTTCAAATTCCAGAGGTAGTTGGTGTTAATATTCATGGTAAAATGAGGGAAGGTTTGACGGCAACAGATCTTGTATTAACAATAACTGAGAAATTGAGACAACTTAATGTTGTAGGAAAATTTGTGGAATTTTTTGGTGATGGCTTAAAGTCTTTAACTCTTTCAGAACGATCTACAATATCTAATATGGCTCCTGAATATGGTGCTACTTGTGGATTATTTCCAGTTGATGATGAAACATTAAAATATCTTGAAATGACAGGTAGAAAAAAACAACAGATTGAAATCATAAGGTTATATTGTCAACATCAAGGTTTATGGCATGACAACACATACAAAGATATTAATTATAATAAGATTGTTGATATCGATCTAGATAGTATTGAGCCATGTTTATCAGGTCCAAAAAGGCCTCAGGACAGAATAAAGCTTAACAAAGTGAAGCAAAGTTATCTTGAATTGATAGAAGAAAAAGGAGCTAATATTTCAAACGTTACAATGACTAACAATGATCTTGCAAATGGAAAAGTTTGTATAGCTGCTGTTACTAGTTGTACTAATACATCAAATCCTGCAGTTATGATTATGGCAGGGTTAGTTGCTAAGAAAGCAGTGGAGTTTGGAATCAAAGTTCCATGGTGGGTTAAAACTTCATTTGCTCCAGGTAGTAAAGTGGTTGAAAAATACTTGGATGAGGCTGATCTTTCAAAATATTTGAACACACTTGGCTTTAATATCGTAGGGTTTGGATGTACCACTTGCATTGGTAATTCTGGTCCACTTGATAATTCAGTTGCTGAATCAATTGAGAAAAATGATTTGAATGTTTGTAGTATTATTTCAGGAAATAGGAATTTTGAGGGAAGAATTCATCCCTTAATAAAATCAAATTATCTTGCCTCTCCCCCATTAGTTATTATGTTCGCGATTTCAGGAAAAATTAACATTGATTTCGATAATGAAGAAATAACGAGCGTGAATGGAAAAAAGATATACTTTAATGACTTATGGCCATCCGAAAAGGAAGTTCAGGAAATTATGAATCAAACTTTAAAAAAAAAGCTTTTTGAAAAAAATTATAAAAAAATATTTGAAGGTGATAGTAGCTGGCAAAAAATAAATATAAATAAAAGTCCGATTTTTAATTGGTCTTTAAACTCTACTTATATAAAAAAACCTCCCTTTATTAATAAAAGAGAGAATGAAATTAGCTTAATTAAAAATGCAAGACCTCTATTGATTTTAGGCGATTCTATTACAACTGATCATATTTCGCCTGCTGGAAATATAAAAAAAGAGAGTGAAGCGGGAAGATATCTGTCGGAAAGACAAGTTAAGTATAAGGATTTCAATTCTTATGGTTCAAGAAGAGGAAATCACGAGATTATGGTTAGAGGAACATTCGCCAATATAAGAATTCAGAATTTGATGTCAAACAAACCCGGTGGTTTTACTAAGCATTATCCCTCTAATAAAGAAGGAGAAATTTATGAAATTGCAAAAAAATATCAAAGTGAAAATGTTCCATTAGTTGTTGTAGCTGGAAAGGAATATGGTACAGGTTCTTCAAGAGACTGGGCAGCAAAAGGTACTAGATTACTTGGTATAAAAGTAGTTATAGCTGAAAGCTTTGAGAGAATTCATAGATCAAACTTAGTTGGTATGGGAGTACTTCCACTTCAAATGAAGCAAATCAATCTAAATCAATTAGAACTAAGTGGTTCAGAAACTTTTGACATTGGTGATTTAGATTATTTATGTTCAGTTCCAAATATTTCCTCAAAAATAAAAATAAATTACTCAACTTTTTCAAGAGAAGTTGATGTGTTAACAAGGATTGATACTGAAAAAGAGATAAATTATTTCAAAAATGATGGGATATTACCTTATGTTTTTGATGAAATAGAATCACAGCAAAAGCTCTAATCATAACTTGAAACTTTTTTATGCCTAAAAGTAAAATTACAGCAATTTTGGGTCCAACAAATACGGGAAAAACATTTTCTGCAATAAAAAAACTTTTAAGTTTTAAAAACGGTGTAATAGGATTTCCTCTAAGACTTCTTGCTCGTGAAAACTACAATTTTATTAAGAACGAAGTTGGAGATGATAAAGTTGCCTTGATAACAGGCGAAGAAAAAATAATACCAGAAGGAGCTAAATATTTTTTGTGTACTGTTGAGTCAATTCCTGAGTCACGAAGTTTTGATTTTATCGCAATTGATGAAGTTCAATTAGCTGCTGATTATGAAAGAGGATATTTATTTACTGAAAAAATACTCAATAAAAATGGTAAAATTGAAACCTTATTTTTGGGTTCAAATAGTATGCAAAAGGTTTTGAAGAAAATATATCCAGACATCGTCATAAAGAAACAACCAAGATTTTCAAGATTATCTTATTGCGGGTATAAAAACCTTTCAAGACTCCCCAAGAGATCTGCTGTTATAGCTTTTTCTCAGGCTGACGTTTATGAAATTGCTAATAAGATAAAACAAGCTCATGGGGGTGTTTCTGTTATTATGGGTGCATTATCACCAGATGTAAGAAATGCACAAGTTAAATTATTTGAAGATGGTAAAGTTGATCATATTGTCGCAACGGATGCAATTGGACTTGGGTTAAATCTAAAAATTAAAAATATTTTTTTTTCAAGCCTTATAAAATTTGATGGTTTTAAAAAAAGGTTTTTAACATATGATGAAATCTCACAAATTGCTGGAAGAGCAGGAAGATTTAAAGATGATGGTTTATTTGGAACAACTGGAAGATTAAAGTCAATGAACGATGAATTGATAAAATTTATTGAAAATCATAACTTTACAGATCTTAATCAAATCTTCTGGAGAAATTCAAAACTTAACTTTCAATCTCCAAACGACCTAGTTAGATCTCTCACAAAAAAATCTGAGAAAAATTATTTGAGAGAAAAATTAAATGCAAGTGACTACAAGTTTTTGAAAATGATGTTAAACGATTCATTGGTAAAAAAAAAAGTTTATTCGCAAATCAATTTAAAAAAAATGTGGGAGTTATGTGGTATACCTGATTACTCCCATGACCTCGAGGATTTCCATTCAAGGTTTTTAAGAAGATTATTATTTTATCTAATTAAGTCCCCATTCAAAATCCCAAAATTATGGATTGAATCGGAAATAAAAAAAATAAAAAAAAAAACAACAAAGATTCCTCAACTTAATTTTAAAATATCTCAAGTNAGAAAGTGGTCTTTTTTATCATATAAGAGTAATTGGATAGAAAAAAACAAAGATCTTCAAAAAAAAATTAAAAAAGTTGAATCGAATCTTTCAATAATTTTACATAATCAATTAACTTCGCAATTTGTTGGAGAAACAGACTATAATGATTATGGAAAAAAGAATCAAAACCAAACGAAATTAGTTTATTTAATTAAATCCAAAATTAAATTCGGAACCAAAGAAATAGGAGAAATTCATGGATTCCATTTTAAGATAAATTCAGAATTTAAAAATCATAATACCTATAATAATAGGATATTGAAGAAATATCTCCAAAGTTTCTCAGCAGATATTTTTTTAGATTTTTTAAGGAGTAATTACAAAGAATTTTCATTTAATATTGATGGAAGTTTGATATGGAGAAATCATATTGTTGCCAAATTCACAAAAGGCAATGAAATAACTAAGCCTAAAATAAAGGTTATGTCAGACATTTATTTCAAAAATTTTGATACAAAGATTTGTTTGAAGATAAAACAATATTTTGACTATCTTGTTAACAAAAACTTTGATTTCATATCAAAAATTGACTCTTTTAAAAAACCTTCAAAATTTATGCGAGCAGTAATTTATTCCATTGTTGAAAATCTGGGCCATTGTAAAAGAAAAAACATTGATGAATTTTTTTTGAAAATTAGTAAAGAAGAGTTTCTTTTCCTAAAAAAAATAGGGTTAGAAACAGGAACTTCATTTTACTTCTTTGAAACTAGGGATAAGAGATTAAAACAAATGCTTTTAAATATTTTTTTTTCATTTAATGAGGTTAGTTTTTTNGAAAAAGATTTTTACGCATTAAAAAGAGGAATAGATAAAAATAAAATAAATTATTTCGAAAAGATTGGGTTTTACAGACTTAGTATAAAAAAAAGTAAATATTTAGTAAATTTAGAATACTTTGAGAAATTATTAAAAAGGATATACTTTCACAGAAAAAAAAATAAAAGCAATTTTATCTCTAAAAATAAATTTGAAACAGAGATAAAAGCTAATCCAAAGTTAAGTTTTTTTTGATATATTTTGACACTACTTGTTTAGGAACCTTTGCCCGGGTTTGGACTGAAATGTTTTTCAAATTTATCTTTTACATCTTTCCATTCATCTCTATCTTCTGGCGGAGTACCCATTTTATTAATATTTGGCCATTTTTCTGAGTACTCTCTGTTAATTTTAAGCCATTTATCAGCATCTTCACAAGTATCGTCACTTATAGCCTCTGCAGGACATTCTGGTTCGCAAACCCCACAATCAATACATTCGTCTGGATGAATAACAAGAAAATTTTCTCCTTCATAAAAACAATCTACAGGACATACCTCAACACAATCCATATATTTGCATTTTACACAAGCATCTTTGACGACATAGGGCATATAAAATATATAAAACAGTAAATAAGTTAATTCAATCGTTAATTTTTCTTGGGATTTCCATTCAAATTAAAAATTTTTTAAACAAGAATTATTTTTTTATTTTTTTTTTATCATTACTATTTNAAAAAAAAATAAAGTGTATTGACTAACTAAATACTTTAAATCTTTNTATTTATGTTGTATTNTTCACAACTTGAATATTCCGATAGGAGAAAAATTGAAAAAAAATAACGAACTTAAACTCGAAGTTGGTGATCTTGTAGTCTACCCAATCTATGGTGTTGGTGAAATAGAAAACTTTGATACTTATAANGTTGATGGNTCGNAACAAGACTTTATTTTGATAAATTTTAAGCAGGATAAAATGAAATTAAGAATTCCTAAAATAAAAGCTGCAAATTCAGGATTAAGAAAATTAAGTAATAAAAATAGATTGTCCAAAGCTCTTGAAGTGCTGGCAGAAAAACCATCAGTAAAAAAAGATATGTGGATTAAAAGGGCTAAAGAGTATGAAAAAAATATTAATAGTGGAGACCCGGTTTTAATTGCAGAAGTTGTAAGNGATTTGCACAAAAAAGAAGATTCTTTAGAGCAACAATCATATTCTGAAAGGCAAATTTACCTTACTGCTTTAAATAGACTAAGTAATGAGTATGCNGCAGTCCAAAATTTAGAAAAGAAAGCAGCAAAGGGAAAGCTTGAGTTGCTATTAAATCAATAGATAGTTTTAATTTTTTTTTGTTCAGAGTTTTTTTTATATAANCCATTTATTATNTTGAAAATTTCAGATGAGTATCTTGGTTGAATAGACATTTCCTTAATTACTTCNTCAAAGAAATTCTCTTTTTTTTGTTTAGAAATAATTTTTACTTTAGGTGCGGTCATGTTTTGTATTTTTAAATCATTTGAGATTTCTTGAAATGAATTTATGATGACTTGATTTTTTTTATCATAAACCTGAAACTCTTTTTCATTTGATAAAAAAACAAATCTAAATATCTGTTTTTCACCTCTGAACATAAATAACCTTACTTTTTTTTCGGATTCAGAAAACATACATGTTGAATAATTGAAAATATTTATTTTTTTTGAAGAACAGTTTTGCAGGCTTTTTTTTGATTTTTTTGCCCACTTTGACATATAAGATTTATTATCGAGATTAGANCTTTCACCAACATCAAAAAGGATTTTTGTTTCATTTTCTGTAACACCAATAAGGTATTTAGGGTTATTTATAAAGTAAAATTCTTCATCAAANGAAAATGATATACCTAGAGGTTTATGAATAAACTTGTTATTGATAAAAAACCCTTCATCTTCTTTGTGACCAAAAGTGATACCGTCAATTTTTTTTAGAAAAACCTCTTCTCCGATAATTGGATTGATTGGGATTCTTTCTTCAGTATTTTTAATTACTTCCTTTACTCTTTTTGAGGAATTTGGGTGTGTTTGAAGTAATTCGGATCTATTTCTTTTTGATTTAAAGATTTTCTTTTGGAGAAGGGAATATTTTTCCATTTTTTCTAGAAAATTTCCCATTTCTTTGGGATCGAAACCAGCTCTTATCATATACCTGGTTGCTAGAAGATCTGCTTCATATTCTTGTCCTCTGGAGAAAGAAAGTAAATAAAGTGAAGCTGATTGGTTAATAAGATTACTAACAGAGGGATTATTGGCTAATACACCAAATACATTAGCCAATATACTCGTTCCAACTGTTTTGGTATATCTTTTTGCTGTATGCCTAGCTGTAACATGACCTATTTCGTGAGCAATCACACCAGCCAACTGAGCCTCGTTTTGGCATAAAGATATTAATCCCCTAGTTAGATAGATATATCCGCCAGGTAATGCAAATGCATTTATAATTGGTGTATTGAGAATTGTAAATTTGAATTCTTTATTTGGTAATTCAGANGTACTAACTAAAAATTTTCCTAAACTTTCTACNTAGTTTTGAATTTTTTCATTGTCATAGACCCCCCCAAATTGCTTTAGTATTTTTGGGTGTTCGTTGATTCCAATTTGATCTTCCTCTTTCTCACTCATGAGAATTATTTCATTTTTTCCAGTAGATGGATTGATTCCACAACTTTTAAAAAAGAGTAAGATTAAAATTAAAATAATCGAATTTATAATTTTGTATTTCATTGTTAAAATGTTAATTTATTCCTTATATATTTAATTGGAAGAGAATGTTTGCCAAGATTAAATTTTTTTTATTTTCTTTGTTCTTACTAAGTTACATTGATTTAAACGCAAAAGATAACAAAACGAGGTTATCTCTCGGCGGTGGTATTTACAATTTTATGAAACACGGAAGTGATGATTTTAATCAATCATCAATTGCCTATAATACAGAGCTTTTCTCTGGAAAAAGGATCGGAAACATCATAAGGCCGTTTGTTGGTTTNTTNGGAACAGATGAGTCAGCNTACTATGGATANTTTGGTTTGTCGGTAGANTTATATTTTGCTAGATGTAAGTGTTTTGTNATAACNCCTAGTTTGGCTGTTGGTGCGTACGAAGATGGTGATCAGATTAGGATGGGAAATACGTTAGAATTTAGAAGTGGCGGAGATTTTACTTATCGATTTAGAAACAATGTAAGAGTTGGGTTTGGAGTTTTTCATATCTCTAACGCAGGGATTGGTTACAGAAACCCAGGTTCTGAACAAGTAATTTTTAAATATCAAATTCCTTTTTAATAGATGATGAAAAATTTATTTACATTTTTAATAATNGTATTAATAGTTTTTTCCTATCGAAATATTTTAGCTGAGGACTCCCCTAGGTTATCTCTAGGTGTCGGTGTTTTTAATTATATGGAGGATGGAACTCCACCCCATAATGATCAATCTGGAATGGTAAACGTCGAAATTCATAGTGGGAGAAAACTATTTAACGTGATTAAGCCATTTGCTGGTTTTCTAGGAACAGATGCAAACGCTTACTACGCATACGGCGGATTTGGAATAGATGGTTATTTTGGTAGAAAAAAAAATGTTATACTTACGCCAAGCGTGGCGTGCGGTTTTTATAAGGATGGAAGTGAGATAAAAGCTGGCAATCCATTAGAATTTTACATTGGAATAGATTTGTTCTACAGATTTAAAAATAACTCAAGAATAGGTGCAGGAATCTTTCATATTTCAAATGCAGATAGTGGCTACAGGAATCCAGGATCAGAAACACTTATTCTAAAGTATCAGATGCCCTTAGGAAAAAGTAGGAGAAGGTAGCGTTGGTCTCATAGTTAAACTGGATATAACAAGTCCCTCCTAAGGATTAATTTCTGGTTCGAGTCCAGATGAGATCACCAGAACAGTATTATGGAAAATTTAGAACTTTTCTTTATTAATCAAATGCAGGAACACTCAATGATTGTTGAGAGATGTAGGCAAANTCTCTTAGAACCNTTCATCAGTACNGTAAAGATTTGCACTGATTGTGTAAGTAGTGGCAATAAGATACTTTTTTTTGGGAATGGTGGGAGTGCATCAGATGCTCAGCATTTATCAACAGAGCTAACTGTCAGATTTTCAAAAAATAGAAAGGCTATTGCGGCTGTCTCNCTCTCAACAGACACTTCAACACTAACAGCAATAGGTAATGACTTAGGTTTTGAGTTTATTTTTTCAAGACAGATTGAGGCAATNGGAAGTGCTGGAGATGTGGCTCTTGGAATTAGTACCTCAGGTAAAAGCAAAAATGTTATAAATGGTCTTTCAACAGCGAGAGACTTGGGACTCAAAACTGTTGCTTTATCAGGCAAAGATACCACATATTTAAGTAAGGTATGTGATAAAGTTATTTCGATACCTGCGAATAATACTTCAAGGATACAAGAAATGCATATTTTTATTGGGCAAATGATTTGTAATGCCATCGAATCAAATCTTGGATTAAGTAAACTTGTAGAAGAAGAAAAATAAGTGTGGGTACACATAGTATGAAACTTAAAAGCAAATTCTATTCAAAAAGTGTATACACACTTATCACCCTACTGTGTCTTCTTTCATGTGATAATTCTAGTAACTTCACTCCTAACAAAGGCACCGAATCCCTCCACTATAGCATCACACATATTGACAAAGAAAAAAAAACAACGAATTATAAACAAACTTACCAAATTCTGGAAAACAACAAAGGTAATGTTAGACTTCTCAGAAATGACGGAAAACTTATAAACTATACAAAAACTGAAAATGCCTTAGTTTTAAACGATGTAGATTATATTTTTGAGGGTTTAATTGATTTACCAAAAGAAAAGCTTGAGTATGAAGAAAAAAATGTAGTGCTTAAGTTTCCGCTAAAGAAAGACGAAAGTTGGACTACGAATGACCTCACCACACTTATAATGAAAATGGGCTACGATAGAATTTTTCAAACTTTGCTTCCAATTGAAATAAAAAATGTTGTTAGTGAAGTCTCAGATACAGTTAAAGTTAAAGGAAAAGTGTATAAAAATTGTATAAAAATAGAAGGGGAGGGCAATACAAGTTATAACCCAGGACCACCTCTGGATAATATTAATATTAAAGTTAAAACTACTCAATGGTTTTACCCAGGTATTGGTTTGATAAAAATGAAGAGGGAGGAGCATTCTGATTCAGAGACTATGGGAAGCATTTACTATGAAAAATTAATAAATTTTTAATTTAAATGTGTAAAAAGTATTCTTATTTACTTAATTTCCATAAAAATGAGTTTGCTTCATCAGTGATTAAAAAAATTTCACCCTTTCCATTTAACTCTACGTCTCTTATTCGTCCTATTTTCTCTTTTATAATAATTTCCTCGTTTACTATTTTATTCTTTTCAAAGTCTAATCTTATCAGCATTTTTGATTTTGTTGAGGTAACAAAGAGATCTCCAACCCACTCTGGAAAAGTTTTGCCTTGATAAAATACTATATTTCCTACGCCAATCGAAGGTACCCATGACTTGACGGGGAGCTCATATTTATTATCGAATGCAGCTATTCCAATTTTTTTTCCATAATATTCTTTACCTCCCCACGCAATTTCTTTCCATCCAAAATTTGCAGATTTTTTGACTATTCCTATATTATCCCCCCCTCTTGGGCCATGCTGCGAAAAGTAAATATCTCCAGTAAAAGGTGACAAAGTCATTCCTTGAGGGTTTCTAACTCCAATCGAGAATATTTCTGGTAGCCAGTTAGTTTTTGATTCAAAGCCAGGGTTATCAGAAGGGACTTTGCCATCTAAACTAATTCTAATAAAACTACCTGGATGTTTGGTCGGGTCTTGTGCAATCATCCCCTTTCCTCTTTCGCCAATACCAGCAAACAAGAAATTATCAACTATAACAAGACGGGATCCGAAGTGTTTGCCGCTTTCAATTGGAGGTTGAGAAACGAATAAATTCTCAAAATTTTCTATTTTATTCTTTATTAATTTTCCTCTACCAATAGCAGTACAGGATTTATTGGTTTTGTAATCATAAACATAGCTATATGTTACGAAAACAAATCCTTTGTGATAAAGTATATCTAGAAGTCCGCCTTGCTGAGAGGCTAAAATATTTGGAATATTGTGAGTAATTTCAACTTTAGAACCATCAATAACATTAACTTTATGAATCCTTCCTTCTTTTTCCGTGATTAAGACTTCATAATCGTTAACAAAAGTAATTCCCCATGGGTAATTCAGATTTTCCGTGATCTTTGTTAGAGTAAAATTTGATTTTGTAAGAGGATAGTCGTTATAATTGCTTATTATATTTTTAGAATTAAGTTGTTTAAAGCTAAGTATGAATAATACAAGTAGGAGCATAGACAAAATCTGAGCACTTCTTGGGTTTATAAGAAACGTAAGAGGTTTTGACATAGTATTTAGTTGGTAAAAATAGAAAAACCTTTAGCGAACTAAAGGTTTTTCATGTCAAATGAAGGTTATAATGAGAAGTTATTTCTCAACTGAAAGGAATATCTATAAGTCAGATAGTAAAGTCTTTCTTTTCTTTTTTGATTTTCCGCCTAGCTTTACTTTCATAATTGCATCTTTGTTTGATGTATCTCCACCAACTACAACTAAGCCGATCATACCCATACCAACGTGTGGTGTACATTTATATAGATAGATTCCTGGTGTATCAAACTTAATAGTCACATCTTCGTTAAGTTTACTTTTTTTTGGAAGAGAGGCACCATCAGGACCTTTAATCATTTCGACATTATGACCTTTATCCTTTGCTACCCATTTAATGGATTGACCTGCATCTACTTTGGCGACCTCCAGGCTGTAAACCATTCTTTTTCCGTCATCACGCTTGTTTAGCATATCGATAGTTAAATCTGCGGCACTGGCTAGATTAGAAAAAAGAAACAGTGCTACAAGTAAGTATAGTTTTTTCATAAATATCCTTTCATTTTTTTTTGAATATATAATGTAACTCCTTTTTTTTATTTTTCAATTATATAATTGTCAAAAAAGTAACCTATTTTGAGCAGGTTTACTGCTCAAAATAGTAAAAGGGATTGTAAATTTAAAAACAATTTACTTTTTAGTATTATATTTTGCCTCATAAGCAGCTAACTTTATCTTGTAATCTTTCTCGGATAAGTTATGCCAACCAAGACATTTCCCTGTCGGTGATCTTCCACAGCCGCATTGATCTGCACTGTTCATTTTTACCCCCCAGTAAAAAAAGTTAATATAAAATATAATATAATATCAAAACAAAGGATAAAAAAGGTTTTTCTAAGATATTTTTAATTTATTTCTGACCAGGATTAATATCCTGTCATTATCCCAACCTTTAGAGAATTTGTTCATATGATTGCAATCTATGAAATTACAAAAGTTAAAATATTTTAATTCATTTTTAAGATATTTAGAAAAATTGATCTCTGTATAATTTTCATCATTTTTACGAATATCCTCTATAACTAGAAAGCCACCAGGTGATAGATACTTTTTGGTTTGTTTGATTATTCTTATTTGATCATCAAAAATGTGGGTACTATCGTCAATTATAATATCAAATTTTTTTCTACATTCCTTAAATGCCCCATCAATAGAATTATTTTTCTTAACATTTATTCTCTTATAAAGAACATTTTTTAAATTATCTTTTTTGGCATTTTCAATTAATCTAATGTCAAATTCAAATCCGTATATGTTTGCCTTGGGAAAAAAATCTCGCCACATTTTTATCGAAGAATTATTTAATATACCAATTTCAGCAAAATTAATGTTTCGGTCTTTTAAATTACTAAATATTAGGGAGTAAAGTCCAGTGTAAGGATGTCTATGTAATAATTCATTATAAGGGGACTTATCAGTTGAATAAAATTTTCCAAGCTTACACAAATGGCTGTTAACTAAACTCGAATCAATAACGTATTTCCCAATTTTTTTTTTAAATGCAAATATAAAGCCTAGCTTGTTAGATATGTGTTTGACAGAAATCTTTTTCTGAAGAAAATCTTTTAAATGCATTTCCCCTGACCAAGGATATTGTTTAAAAAGTTTTAGAAAAGAAATCTGAAAAAACTTTAGGATATAATTTCTTATTTTTTTCATTTTCTTTTAAGCATAGATAATAAAATCATTTTCTTAGCATTTTAAGTAAAGCAAGATTTTGAATAGAATTAGCAAGTATATCTTATAAGTAGTAGTAGGTAATACAACAAAGAAATAGTATTGATTTATTTAAGTTTTGTTTAATGAAATAATCACAAAGCTCTTAAAAGTTTTTGTTGAACTCATTAAGCACGTCATATCTAAAATCTTTTACGGCTTTGCTAACGGAAAATATCAAAACGGCTATATTTTTTTTTATNATTATTTTATTGCCAATACCCACTTCAAAACTTTTATATAAATCAATAATGAGGTCAACAACTACGTCATCTTTT
>PARN01000032.1 GCA_002711515.1 Rickettsiales bacterium
TTGAGTATTTCAAGGCATCATTATCTTCAAGAGTCTTAACTATTTGAGCAACAGTTGATCTTTTTTGCCCAATTGAAACATAAATACAGTAGAGTTTCTTTGATTCATCATCAGATTCATTTATTTTTTTTTGATTTAGAATAGTATCTACAATCACTGCTGTTTTTCCAGTTTGTCTGTCACCAATAATTAATTCTCTTTGCCCTCTGCCAATTGGAATTAAACTATCAATAGCTTTGATACCAGTTTGCATTGGTTCATGCACAGACTTTCTTGGGATAATTCCCGGAGCTTTAAGTTCAGCTCTTCTCATTGTTACGTTATTTAAAGGCCCTTTGCCGTCAATTGGATTCCCCAAACCATCAACCACTCTTCCCAGTAATGACATACCTGTCGGCACTTCAACAATAGATTTTGTTCTTTTAACAACATCACCTTCTTTTATTGATTTATCGCTACCAAATATGACCACTCCAACATTGTCATCTTCTAGATTAAGTGCCATGCCTTTGATTTTTCCAGGAAATTCAACCATTTCGCCGGCTTGAACATTATCTAATCCATAAATTCTGGCTATACCGTCTCCGACTGTTAGAACCGTTCCAACTTCCGAAACTTTTGCTTCATCGCTTATATCCTTTATTTCATCTTGTAGTATTGATGAAATTTCTGATGCATCTATAGACATTTATTTTAACCTTTCACTAATATTATATTCTAAAAGTTTAGATTTTATTGAGTTATCAATCATAATTGAGTTTATTTTCAAGATAATACCACCAATAATTTCTTTGTTTACAATTTTTTTTAACCTAATTTTTTTATTTAATTTTTGACTTAATTTTTTGATGATCTTATCCTCGACATTTCTATCTAGTGGTTCAACCGTCGTGACATCAACTTCAATGATACCTTCATTTTTATCAAGTAATTTTATGAACTCCTCATAAACTTTATTAACTAAAAAAAGTTTGCCATGGTTTGTTAATGTTATCAGAAAATTTTCGAAATCATTCGAAAAATTTAGTTTTTTAAATAGGCCTCTCAGAATTTTGCTTTTATCTTTTGAGTTGATTAATGGAGTTTGTAGGAAGGTATTCAATTCACTTATTTTTTTAATACTANCAGAAAAATTTTCAAAATCTGTTTTGATGGTTTCAATCTTTTTTTTTTCATGATTTACAGCCAATTGAATGGCTTTGGCATATCTTCTCGAAGTTTCAATGATATTTAAAGAATTATTACTCAAAAAAAAATTTCCAAAAAGATTGTATTAGCATATGAGAAAGATGTATTCAATAATTGATATTTAATTATTTTACAAAAAGTTTATTGGATCTACATCAATGTATAATCTTGTATTCTGTGGTGCTTCTTGATTTTTTAAAAANTCTTTTAATTTGTGGTGAAAAGAACCCTTNTTCAATTTGAGTAATACTCTATATCNGTAAAAAAGATTTTTTTTTAATATTAATGAAGGAGANGGCCCGTAAACTNAAATGTTCTTAAATCGCTCTCTAATTTTTGTTGAAAATTTTTCACAAAAACTTGAGGCGTCATTTTGCTTTTTTGAAGATACAATAATTGAAATAAAATTTGTAAATGGAGGGTGTTGGTTTTTTTTTCTTATTTCTAATTCCCAATTATAATAGTCAGCATAACCATATGATTCACANTTTTTCAATACTGGATGATTTGGTTGGTATGTCTCAATAAAAACATTTCCATCTCCTGTTTTTCTTCCAGCTCTCCCAGATACTTGTAAAATTTGTTGGAAGGTTTTTTCAAAAGATCTAAAATCAAAGTTATTCAATGAGCAATCAATATTGAGAATTCCTACTGTTTTTAAGTTAGGAAAATTATGACCTTTTGATATTAGTTGTGTGCCACAAATAATATCAATTTTATTTTCAATAATATCCTTCAGTATATTTTCTATTTTTTTTGATTTCTTAATACTGTCACTTGATACAAACAAAGCTTTTGATTTGGGAAATTTTTTTTTTACTTCATCGAAGATCTTTTCAATTCCAAATCCAGGAAAANTAAAACATTCTTCTTTTTTACACGAAAAACATTTATCCAAAAAATCTTCCTTATAATTGCAATGGTGACAAAGTAGATATTTTCTTTCTGATGAATAATCATGAATTGCGAGTGAGGTGCTGCAATTNGGACAACTTTTGGAATGACCACATTTTTTGCATATCGTAAATGGAGCAAACCCTCTTTTATTGATAAATAAAAGTGTTTGTTTTTTCTCCGAAAGATTTTTTTTTATTGTTTCTTCAAGAGTTTTAGAAATGAGTAAATTTTCTTTTCTTTTGTCAATAATATTNATTTTTGGAAGTGGTATTTTGTTAACTCTGTGGTTAATTGAAACTTTCTTATATTTATCTTTTTTACAATTAAATATTGTCTCTACAGAAGGTGTAGCAGAGCTTAGAATTACTGGGCAATTAGAATATTTTGCTCTAACAATTGCAAAATCCCTAGTATTAATTATTATTTTTTCTTCCTGCTTGTATGATGTGTCATGCTCTTCATCAACAATAATTAAACGAAGATTAGAAAAGGGAAGAAAAATTGCCGAACGTGTTCCAACAATTACGAGCGGTTTACCATCGATTGCTAATCTCCAAATTTTTTTTCTTTCTGAGATTTTAATTGAGGAATGATAAATAAACGGTGAAATGCCAAAATCTTGTTTTATCTCATTCACCCACTCTTTTGTTAAGATAATTTCAGGTACTAAAATTAATGATTGGTTTTTAGCAATCAAATTTTTGTAAACACTCATCATGTAGACACGAGTTTTACCTGACCCTGTAATACCTTGGAGTGTANAAACAGAATGTTTCTTTAAATTAACGGTGCTTAACTTTTTTAGCGCCTCACTTTGTTCCTTTGAAAAATTGAGATTTTTAATATTTAATTCATTTTTTTTTTCTTCATTTATTTTATTATTGGAATTAAATCCTGAAAGGAAAAGTTTGAAGATTAATGAATTTGGGATACATGAATATCTAGAAATAAAATCAATACTTTTGAGTATTTCTTCAGATAAACACAGATTATCAAATACTTTTTCTACAGTTAAGATTTTTTTTTTAAAACTAACAGTTTGATGAATGCATACAATTAAACCAATCATAGTTTTGCCTCTAAAACTTACTTCGACCAACTTTCCTACTTTAATATAAATAGCATCNCTGTTATCTACTTTATAAAAAAATGTTTTGTTTAGTGGAATAGGAAGTAAAATTTCAAGAATCATTACATCACTATATATCAATATTTTTAAGAAGACATTGCGAAATTATAACACTTACCTAAAATGAATTTATGCTTTCGAAAAAAATCACACAAAAACAAGTTGAGGAATTTTTAAAAGATAACTCCGATTTCTTTTTAAGAAACCCATCCCTCCTCAAATCAATAAAATTCCCCTCTTCTACTAACACAAATCTACAGCAAAAAAACCCAAAGGTTATTGGATTTAAGGATTGGTTGATAAATAATCTTAAACAACAACAAAAAAATATTATTGAAAATGCAAAACATAACTACTTCACACAAAAAAAAGTTCACAGTGCAGTTATTGAGATAAACAAAGTTCAGGAAAAAGATTTTTTCTTATTTATTAGAAAAAATCTGTCTAAATTCTTTGAATTAGCAATCATAAATTTCGTTACTAGCAACAAAGAATTGAGTAGTAAGTTTGATTTTATTTACATAACCGAAGAAAAAATGAATGAGGCATATAACACTAGTAATCATCTAATTTTAGATGCCGCTGATAAAGAACTAGGTATCTTTGAAAGTAATGAAAAAATTTATTCTAATGCAATCTTCTCTATAGATAAACGAATTCTTAACTCGAAAGCCTTGCTTGTTTTTGGAAGTCAAGACAGGCAGTTTCTGGATAACAGAGCATTTGATTTGATTCTTTTCTTATCCAGAATTATAGAATTTAAATTAATGGTGATAATGAATGAATAGTGAATTAAAAGAGTNTTTTTTGATATGGATAGATTGGATAAGATTAGAAAAAAGGCTTAGCAATAATACACTGGATTCCTATTCAAGGGATGTGTTAAATTTTTTAAGACATTTGTCAGAATATAAAAATAAGAAAATTACATTANAAGAAATTAGTTTTTTAAATCAAGAAGACTTGACGAGTTGGTTTTTTAAACGTTTAAAATGTGGTTTAAGTCATAGAAGTAATTGTAGATCTTTATCATCAATCAAAAGTTTTATAAAATTTCTGATAAAAAAGAAGAAAATTCCATCTACTAAATTTTTAAGATTACAAGGACCTAAATTCGCAAGTATGATTCCAAGACCTTTGTCAAAAAACCAAATATCTAACTTAATAGATTTTATATCAAAAGAGAGAAAAGAATGGATAAAACTTAGAAATCTTTCAATTATAATTTTGATGTGGGGGTATGGCTTAAGAATAAGTGAGGTCTTGAATCTGAAATTGAAGGACTTGGAAAGTAGTAATTTGAAAATTGAAGGTAAAGGTCAAAAAGAAAGAATGTTACCATTACTTGAAAATGTAATAGATTTCTTAAAATTTATGGTAAGTAAATCTAACTTTCCAATAACTAGAGATGATTTTATATTTCTTGGAATTAGAGGAAAGAAACTTAAAGCTTCAATAATTCAAAAATTAATAAGGGAACTAAGAATTGAATTAAGATTACCTGAAAATACAACTCCACATTCTTTAAGGCATACTTTTGCAACTGAATTGTTAGAAAATATGGTTGATTTGAGGACTATTCAAGATCTTCTTGGACATTCTTCTTTGTCAACAACTCAAAAGTATACAAAAGTTTCAGCTGAGCGTCTAAGGAACATAATTGAAAAAAATCATCCAAGGTCTAGAAATTTATGATGTTTCATACCTGAATGTTAGTTTCATTTCGCCAGCGACTTTAACCATCTGAGAAAGACACTCGGGAGCATTTTCGTCTCTAATTGAAATAGCAAATCTAGAAATATATTGAGTATTTTTCTGAAATAATATTTTTTCTGTATTCATTCTAACTATCAGTGCATTATTATCGTCAAGAGTTTTGATAATTTTNTTCAAAAGTCCTTTTTGATCGTCTCCAGATAACACAATTCTGTGAGTAATTTTAGTTGTAGGGCCAGAGTCTGTCTGGTTTGGTAATGATTTTACATGGAATGTCCCATTTTTTACAGACTTCAAATCGTTTAATTGATCCTTAAGTTTTTCAAGTTCAGTTGATTTAGATGTCGTATAAACCATTGTTAACTCACAAACTCTTCCAAGTGTTGCGAATGTGACNCCTGAGAATTCTCCTCCAAGATCCGTTAGAAATGACGTGACTTCTGAAATTAAATTTGGTTTATTTTCTCCTAAGTAGGATATTAATGCATTTTGTACCATAATTATATCCCCATTGCTTTTCTCATTGCATCACCAATACGCGTGATTGTATCTGAAACTTCAACTCCTGCTGAGCGCAGTGCTTCCTTCTTTGCATCCGCGGTTTCATCACCACTATTGACAATTGCACCAGCATGACCAAGTTTTCTTCCTTTTGGTGCTGCTGCGCCAGCCACGAAAGCTGCAACTGGTTTTTTGTGTTCACCTTTCCATGATTTGATATAATCTGCTCCCTCAATTTCTGCGGTTCCACCAATTTCCCCAATCAAGACTATACCATCNGTNTCTGGATCTTCCAAAAAAAGCTTTAAGGCTTCTACAAAATTTGTTCCATTCACTGGGTCTCCTCCGATCCCAATGATNGTAGATTGACCAAGCTTAGAGGTTTGGACAGCAGATTCATAGGATAATGTTCCTGACCTTGAAACAACGCCAATTCTCCCAGGCTTACAAATATGTCCAGGTATAATCCCGATTTTTCCAACTCCTGGGGTTAACACTCCTGGACAGTTAGGACCAACCANTCTTGTTTTAGATCCTTTCATTTCTCGTTTAACTCTTTGCATGTCNCCAGTTGGAATACCGTCAGTGATACAAACAATAAGTTCTAACTCTGCTTCAACACCCTCTAATATTGCATCGGCAGCGAAGGGAGGTGGNACAAACACACCACTGGCATTGCAACCGGTTACTCTTTTTGCTTCAGCAACAGTATTGAAGACAGGTATATTTAAGTGTTTTGTACCTCCCTTTTCAGGTGTGACACCACCAACTATATTAGTGTTATATTCTATTGCTCTTTCTGAGTGAAATGTACCTTGGGCACCGGTAAACCCTTGGCATATTATTTTTGAATTTTTTGTTAAAAGTACTGCCATNACTTAGTCTCTTTGACCATCTGAACAACATCTTGTGCAGCTTGTTCCATTGTATCAACTGGTTTAATTGGAAAGCCAGAATTTTTCAGAATATCCATACCAATTTCTACATTTGTTCCTTCCAGACGAACTACTAGTGGTTTATCTAAACCAACCTCTTTTGAGGCATTTACTAAACCTTCAGCAATATCATTGCACCTCATCATACCTCCGAAAATATTAATTAGAATACCTTTAACATCAGCGTCTCTGTAAATTAATTTGAAAGCAGCTGCAACTCTTTCAGGTGTAGCTGCACCAGCAACATCCATAAAATTTGCTGCTTCTCCACCATAGTGTTTGATTATATCCATAGTTGCCATTGACANCCCTGCACCATTAACCATAAGTCCAATATTCCCGTCAAGTTTTACATAATTCAAGTCGTGACGTGCGGCTTCGAGTTCTAAAGGATCATATTCGTTTTCATCTTTCATTTCTGCTACTTGCCTTTGTCTATACAATGCATTGTCGTCAAATGACGATTTGCAGTCTAGAACAACAACATCATCATCTTCAACAACCGCTANAGGATTTACCTCAATAAGAGCTGCATCAAGTGATGTGAATGCTTTATAAATTGCTAATATATTCTTTTGTGCTTTTTTAGCCGCATTTCCACTTAGCCCCAGATTATAGACAATCGTTCTTGCGTGATGAGTAAGTAAGTCTGAGCCTGGTGCAATTTTCATTTTAAAAATTTCATCTGGATTTTTTTCAGCTACGTCTTCAATATTGACTCCACCTCTTTTTGACGAAATGATTGTGTTTCCTCCGGTTTCTCTATCAACAGTTATACAAAAGTAAAATTCTTTTTTAATTTTATAAGCTTTTTCCAGATACACTCTTGTGACTATCTTTCCATTTTCATTGGTCTGAGGTGTAACAAGTTTCATTCCAATCATTTTATCTACAGTTTTAATTACCTCTTCATTCGTATTACAAATTTTTACACCACCAGCCTTTCCTCTTCCACCAGCATGCACTTGNGCTTTAACGATTATTTTATCTTCGTTTAACCATGAAACTATATTTTCGGCTTCATGTGTTTGATAGACCACTTCACCAGGAGGNATGTTTACTCCAAATTTTGCTAATAGTTGTTTGCCTTGATATTCATGAATATCCATCTTAATTTCCCTTTATTATAAATAATTCTTTATACTAATGATTTAGTTTATTTTAACCAGTAGTTTTTTACATTTTTCTGTGAGCACTTGAACGGCACTTACTGATTTCTTAAATTCTTTGATTTCATACTTATCAAGGTCTAATTCAATAATTCTTTCAACACCATTCTTTGTAATCAAAACTGGAACTCCGACACAAATATTTTTAAATCCATATTCACCTGACAGAAAAGCAGAGCAGGGTAGAAGAAGTTTTTTATTAAAAAGGAAAGATTCTAACATTTGAATTGCACTAGCTGCTGGAGCAAAGAAAGCTGAGCTACTTTTTAAAAGCGAAACAATTTCTCCACCACCATTTCTAGTCCTATGAATAATTGAGTCAATTTTTTTTGGGTTGATATTATTAATTTTTAAATACTTATTTAATGGTATTCCAGAAATTGAGGTGTAGTCCAATAGAGGAACCATCGTGTCGCCGTGTCCACCTAGAACCATTGTTTGAATACAGTCCATCGAAACGTTGAGTGTTTGTGAAAGAAAAAGTTTGAATCTTGCTGTATCTAGAACCCCAGCCATACCAATAACCATATTTTTTGGCAGGCCGGATGACTTTATTAATGACCAGACCATCGCATCTAGTGGGTTTGTTATACAGATTACAAATGAATTTTTTGAATATCTTTTTATAGCTTTTCCAATACTTACAATAATTGAAAGATTTGTTTCAATTAAATCATCTCTACTCATCCCAGGTTTTCTTGCAATTCCTGCTGTTATAATAATTACATCACTTTGTTTAATTTTGGCTAGATCAGTTGTGCCCTCAATATCAGCGCTGATATTATCAAGTGATAAACTTTGTGAGAGATCCAAGCATTTTCCTTTAGCTAGACCATCTAAAACATCGACTAAGACAATATTACCTAGTTTCTTTCGAGATATACTGTAGGCTAATATAGTTCCAATATTTCCAGCACCTATCAAACTTATTTTTTTCAAAATACATTTCCTATCTAATACTCTATATTATGTCTAAACCAATATCTACAGATTTAGGACAATTGGTTATTTTTCCGATTGAGATAAAATCAGCACCTAATTTAGAATATTTTTTGAAGTTTTTGTTGTTTATACCCCCAGTAATTTCAAATAATACTTTTTTAGACAATTTTCTTTTTAACTTTATACATTTTAGTATTTCTCTAGGCTTCATATTATCTAATAAAATATAACACGAATTATTTTCTATACATTTTTTTACTTGATAGTAAGAATCACATTCAATCATATAGTCTCTACAATTGATTTCCCTAAGTTTCTTTAGAGTATTGAAGATACCTCCCAAAGACTTAATATGATTATCCTTCACTAGAATTTTATCAAACAAGCCCATTCTATGATTTTTAGCACCACCAATAGCGGTTGCATATTTCTGAATTTTTCTGAGCCCCATAAGTGTTTTTCTAGTGTCGAGAAGTTCCGTGTTAGAATCCTCAAGTTGTTCTTTTAGTTCATTAGTAAATGTTGAAATTCCAGAAAGATGCTGCATGAAATTAAGAACAGTTCTTTCTATTGCTAAGATTATTTTTAAATTTCCTTTTATCGAAATTAGTTTGGAGTTTTTTTTAATTTTTTGCCCATCCCTGAATTTCGATATATATTTAAGTTGAGGAAACTTCTTAGAAATAAATTTTTTAATAAAAAACTCCCCACACATTACAATCTCTTCCCTGTTCGAAATAACCGCATGGACAGAAGCCTTGTTTTCTATCAGTGAATTTGAAGTTACATCATTTTTGAGGCTACCACCTGCTAAGTCATCTTTTAATTCTTGTGATAATATTTTAATTGCTAAATCAAGTATTTCAGTTTTATTCACTTTTTTTAGCTCAATTTAAGCATAACATTTAGGGGTTTTTTTGCTTTCAAAATCAGTTCCATGTTTATGTTGATTTCTGGTGATAAATTAAAAAGACAGTCTCTCAATTTTTCCAATGTATTTAATTCCATATACGGACAGTTGGAACATGAACAAGANCCGTCATTCCCTGGAGCAACAATGAAAGTTTTNTTTGGTTCATTTTTTTTCATTTGGTGTATGATATGAGGTTCAGTTGCAACTATAAATTTCCTTTTAGGACTACTACTGATGTAACCTAGAAGCCTTGATGTAGAGCCAACAAAATCTGCATGATTTAGAATGTTTTCAGGACACTCGGGGTGAGCAATTATCTTAGCATCCTCATTCCTTATTTTCATTTTAATTAACTCTTTTTCTGAAAAAGTTTCATGAACAATACATGTGCCGTTCCACAACAACATATTCCTTTTAGTTATCTTGTTGAGATAACCACCAAGATGTTTATCAGGTGCAAAAATAATTTTTTGTTTCTCTGGTAAACTCCCAATGATTTTAGCAGCATTGGATGATGTAACTATTATGTCAGATAATGCTTTTATTTCNGCTGAGCAGTTTATGTATGATAAAACCATATGATCAGGATGNTTNTCTTTAAATTTCTTGAATTCTTCTGATCGACATGATTCTTCCAAGGAACATCCTGCTCTTATATCAGGTAATATTACCGTTTTGTTAGGACTAAGGATTTTTGCAACTTCTGCCATAAACCTCACTCCACAAAAAACAATAACATCAGCATCTGTTGCTTGAGCTTTTCTTGATAAATCTAAAGAGTCTCCAATAAAATCGGCAATATCTTGAATNTCTTCATCTTGATAAAAATGTGAGAGAATAACAGCGTTTTTCTTTTTCTTGAGATAAATAATTTCTTCTTCAAGTGAACTATGTTGGTTTTTAAGGAACTCCATTTAATTAGCCATAATTTTATTAAGGTTACAATTTATGTACGAATCTGATCCCATTTCTTTGAGTCTTGAAATTGTCCTTTTAAATTCAAATTTAAAACTTTTTCCAATATATAANTTATTTAATTCTACTTTCGATGAAATTGAAAGAATATTTTTGTTGTCGTAAATAACATCNACAAAAGAAATAAATCTTAATAAAACATCTTTTGAATCATCATTCATTTGCGGTATTTTTCTAATGATAAAAAAATTTATTTTCTNTAGCATTATCATATAATCCTGAAAAACAAGATTTTTTTTAAAAAAAATATTAAAAATCTCATCTAAAACATTACCGTAAACATTTTCTAATAAAAATTTATTTCCTGTTCTTTCGAACTCTAAGGTTACAGGCAGTGATGTCGGAGAATATCTTTGTCTCAAAAGATCTTGTTTTTTTTTTGAATAATTTTTTTCTGTGAAGAAAAAGTTCTGGTTTATCTCACCAGATTCACGGTAATCAATCTTTGAATCCATTTTTACAGAAATGAACTCATAATTAAGAAAATTTCTAATCTCATCACAGATTTTTGAGTTTACTGGGTCATAATAAACTTTATGGATTTCCTTATTCCCACTCATAATAATAATTTTTTTTTTATTAAANGAATTNATTAAGAAATCTTTAAAGAGAATTATATTTGCTAGATTATTAATATAAAACTCGTCAATTAGAAATAGATCAACCTTTTTAAAGAGACCGTTGATGCTTTGATATTTTTTTTTTTGTATATAAAAGATTAAATCACTAAAGTGAAAGATTTCTGAACGTTTATAATTATAGTGAATTGCTTTCAATAAAATAGATTTACCAACCCCTACGGAACCATGAAGATATAAGCCTTTTAGATTTTTCTTTTTGAAAATAGTTTTTAAGCTTGTTTTAGAATTTTGACCTAAAATTTTTTCAATTTCCAAAGAAGCGTTTTTCTGACATTTATTTGGCTCGGCACTGACATGATCTTTGATATAGTGAAGAATCTTGTTAGCAAAGTTTTTCAATTTTACGATGAAACTTGGAGCTTTTTTATCTTTGCAATGGCTTTTGCTGGGTTGAGGTGTTTCGGACAGGTTTTTGTACAATTCATAATTGTGTGACATCTGTATAGCTTAAATTTGTCTTTAAGGAACTCCAGTCTTTCTTTCTGGCTTTTATCCCGACTGTCAGCAATAAACCTATAAGCTTGAAGTAATATTGCTGGTCCAAGAAACTTCTCACTATTCCACCAATAACTTGGACAAGAAGTTGAACAGCAGGCACATAAAACGCACTCGTATAATCCATCAAGTTCCTTTCTTTGTTCAGGAGATTGAAGGTTCTCTTTTTTATTATTTTTTGAGTTTTTTATCCATGGTTTTATTGATTTGTATTGTTCGAAGAACTCAGACAAATCAGGCACAAGATCTTTTAAAACTTTCATATGTGGAAGAGGGTAAATTTTGACATCTTTAGAGCTATCTAGAGGTTTAAGGCAGGCTAGTGTGTTTGTTCCATTAATATTCATTGAGCAGGATCCACATATACCCTCCCTACAGGATCTTCTAAATGTGAGACTAGGGTCTATGTTACTCTTTATATACATAAGAGCGTCGAGAATCATGGGACCAAAGTTTTTTTTATCTACAAAATACTTGTCTGTTCTTGGGTTTGAACCAGATTCTCTGTCCCATCGATAAATTTCGATGCACATTTTGTCCTTACCATCTGAACCGAAGGTTTTCCCTTCGACAATTTTGGAATTTTGTGGCAAAGTTAATTCAACCATAACTTTATAATTAATAAACTCTTGCCTTAGGTTCAATAGTTTTTATTTCTTTTGTGTTAGTTTTTAGATTCACCTTCCTGTAACCAATTTTGGGAACATCTTCTTTATTTACCCACACCATACTGTGTTTGAGCCATGTTTTATCATTCCTGTCTTTAAAATCGATTCTTGAATGAGCGCCTCGACTTTCTTTCCTGTTAAGTGCACACTCTATACTCGCTAAAGATTGTAATAATAAGTTCTCAAGCTCTAGAGCTTCAATGACCTCAGTATTCCATACTCTGGTATTATCATTAATTTTAATATTTTTGAATTTATTGAGTAAAGCTAGGATGATTTTTTTACCTTCTTTCATTTTTTCCTCAGATCTGTAGACTGGACAATAATTCTGCATGGTATGTTGCATCTCTTCTCTAATCTTTGAAATAGAGTTTTTCCCATTACTGTTTCTTATTTTTTCGAATTTATCAATAATAGGATTCACATTCTCATCAGTAATGATTTTGTTTTTATCTTTAGGTTTAATAATGCTAGCACATCTTTTTGCTGCAGATTTTCCAAAGACAACCAAATCGAGAAGTGAATTTGACCCGAGTCTATTTGCTCCGTGAACGGAAACGCATGCGGCCTCACCAACAGACATAAGTCCTGGTATTATTTTTTCTTGGCTATTTTTAGTAACATCTAAAACTTCACCGTGAATATTTGTAGGAATTCCTCCCATATTGTAGTGAACTGTAGGTTGCACTGGTATTGGTTGTTTCCTCACGTCGACTCCAGCAAATATTTTGGCTGACTCTGTGATACCTGGAAGTCTTTCTTCTAAAACTTTATTATCCAGATGGCTTAAGTTTAAGTGGATATGGTCTTTTTTTGGTCCACAACCTCTTCCTTCCATAATTTCATTAGTCATTGACCTCGATACAACATCTCTACTTGCAAGATCTTTCGCACTGGGTGCGTAGCGCTCCATGAACCTTTCTCCTGCTGAATTGGTTAGAAAGCCTCCTTCTCCCCTTGCTCCTTCGGTAATAAGCACACCTACACCATAAATACCCGTTGGATGGAATTGTGTGAACTCCATGTCCTGAAGTGGTAGACCAGCTCTTAAAACCATTCCTCCTCCGTCACCTGTACAAGTGTGAGCTGAAGTACAGGAATAATAAGCACGACCATAACCACCGGTAGCTAGTATAACCATTTTTGAGGAGAAAAGATAAAATTTACCGTCATGAAGATTAATAGTCATAACTCCAATGCACTCATTTTGTTTGTTCATAACCAAGTCGAGAACAAAATGTTCAATAAAAAACTCGGCATCATGAGAAATGGATTGTTGATAGAGGGTGTGAAGCATAGCATGCCCAGTTCTGTCAGCGGCTGCACAGGTTCTCTGTGCAATTCCTTCTCCAAAGTGAGTTGTCATCCCACCAAAAGGTCTTTGATATATTTTTCCTTTCTCAGTTCTAGAAAAGGGAACACCGAAATGTTCTAGCTCTATAACTGCTTCTGGAGCCTCCTTACACATAAACGCAATTGCATCTTGATCACCGAGCCAATCTGAACCTTTTACAGTATCATACATATGCCATGTCCAGTCATCCTCTCCCATGTTGCCAAGAGCAGCACTTATGCCACCTTGAGCTGCCACGGTGTGGCTTCTGGTTGGAAAAACTTTTGAAATGCATGCGGTTTTAAGTTTTGATGCGGCGCATCCCATTACAGACCGGAGACCCGAACCTCCGGCACCGACAACAACCACATCGAAATCTAATTTAATTATATTTTTATCCATACTATCTATTTATCAGCAATAGACTAACAACACTAATAGAAAAGATAGTGATTAGAAATAAGTTTTTCAAAATTAAAATTATTTTTTTATTTTTTCCAGTATGAATGTAGTCATCTATTATAGAACTTAAACCAATATTGGAGTGTAAGATAATGGTTGTGTATAAAACAAAAAATATTAAAGAGTTAATATAATTTCTAAACCATCCAAGAACCTCTGAGTAATTTTGGATGTCGATTTTAGTTAATGAAATGAATGTATAAATCAAAAGAAATAAAAAAATTAGCGCATAAACTTTTTGTAAAATCCAATTATATGAATAATTCTTTTTCATTAAAATAACCCCAAAAAAACTGACAAAAAAAATGTTAAACTCAGGGAAATTATCAAAATCAAATAACCTAGGATCGCTGCTGACTTATTTTCGATGAAATATCCAAGATCCCAGAACATATGCCTAATTCCATTCAACATATGATAGCTAAAACCTAAAATAGAAAAAAATACAATTATTCTAACTGGAAAGAAAAATATGAAATTGATAAAAATATCGTATGTCTTTTCACCATGGGTTAAGGCAGTAATCCATAGTAAAACTAGAATTAATAAAAAGTTCAAGCTAAAGCCTGTTATCCTGTGTGCGATGGAAAGAATAGATGTTATTTGTGGTTTATAAATTTGAAGGTGAGGTGAGATTGGTAATTGTTCTTTACTCATTATACCTTAATTGGAATTAATACAGAATATTCTAAGTCTAATACAACATTTTCAGGAAGAGATTTTTTATCTGGAAAGATAACGTCAGAATTATTTTTCGAGGCTATCGTTCTAATAAGTAATGTTCCGAAATTTTCATTTATTTTTTCCTTTTCTAATATTTTGGACCAAGCATAGATAGTATCACCAGCAAAAGTCGGAGCTGAATGTTTGCCTGAATGTATGGCTGATATTTTGAAAGTATTAGCAAGGCCATTACAGCTTATTGCTCGGGCAAGTGAAATTATATATCCACCGTAGATTATTCTTTTTCCAAACCTACCTTCTTTTTCAATATGATTATTAAAATGAACTCTTGCATTATTTTGGTAAAGGCGTGTAGCAATTTGATGTTCAGCTTCTTCGATGGTTTGTCCATCGAGATGGTTTATTTCTTCACCAACTTTATAGTCATCAAAATAGTAATCACTTCCTGATATTTCTGAGGACCATTGGTTAGCATTAAAATCTTTGGGAATATAAAACTGTGAACTTTCGACTTTAGTTGGAAGCTTTGGGATGATATTTTCAAAATTATTAATCATGCCTTCTTTTTTTTTCCTCATCATTAACCATCTGAAATAAGAAAGAACAATTTCTCCCTCTTGATTTCTTCCAACAGATTCAACAAAAACCGTACCTGTTTTTCCATTTGAATTTTCTTTTAGTCCAATAATTTTTGAGGTGGCTCTGACTGTATCACCGACAAAAACTGGTTTTTTGAAAACTACTCCAGCATAACCCAAATTTGCTATTGCGTTGAGCGATAAATCAGGAACAGTTCTGCCGAAAACCATATGAAAGGTAAGGACATCATCTAAAGGAACTTTTTCGAATCCTAGTTTAGATGAAAATTCTCTTGAATAGTTCAGTGGAAATCTACTTCCAGTTGTTGCAAGATAAATAGAAACATCTCCTTCTGTTACAGTTCTTGGTACACTATGGAAGATTTCTTCATCTATATTATAGTCCTCAAAATATCTACTTTTGAAATTTTTCATTTAATTAATTTCTTTTTTACTAATAATTCTGCGATTTGTACTGAGTTTAGAGCGGCTCCTTTTCTCAGATTGTCAGCAACAACCCAAAGCCCCATAGATTTTTTGTCTTTCTGTCTTATTCGGCTTATAAAAACATCGTCTTCACCGGCTGATTCATCTGGGGTTACGTAACCTCCATCAATTTTTTTGTCAACAATGCTCAACCCTGTGGTTTTTTTGATTTTTGACAGTAATTTTTTCATATCAATGTCCTTGTCTGTCTCTATGTAAACAGACTCACCATGACCAACAAAAACTGGAACTCTGACACAAGTTGAAAAAATTTCAATTTTAGACTTTAATATTTTTTGTGTTTCATCCACCATTTTTTTTTCCTCTTTTGTATGCCCTTCTTCGGTAAATTCATCAATATGTGGAATGACGTTAAAAGCAATTCTTTTAGAAAAAAATTTTGTCTTAAGGGGTTTGTTTTTATAAACATCAAGTGTTTGATGAAAGAGTTCATCCATGGCAACTTTACCAGCACCGGATGTTGATTGATATGTAGACACAATAATTTTTTTTATTTTAAATAAATCATGAATTGGTTTTAGTGCGAGAACCATTTGGATTGTTGAGCAATTAGGGTTAGCTATAATTTGATCCTTTTTTTTTATGTCCTCTGGATTGACTTCAGGAACAACTAATGGGATGTTATCGTTCATTCGAAATAACGAGGTATTATCTATAACAATTCCACCACATTTGACAGCTTTAGGAACAAATTTCTCAGATGTTTTAGAGCCAGCAGATGATAATATTATATCAACATCTTTAAAATCAAACTTATCCAAATCATGCACTTCTAATTCTTTATCTTCTCCAAAATTAATCTTAGTTCCAGCTGATTTAGAAGAAGCCACGGCAAATATTGATTTTACAGGGAAGTCTCTTGTTTCAAGTACGTTTAGAATTTCTCTTCCAACATTTCCTGTTGCTCCTACTATTGCTATGTTAAATTTTTTCATTCTTTAAGCCTTCTAAAACTAAATCTCCCATTTCACTGGTAGAAATTTCTTTGCAATTTTCCTCAATAATATCTTTTGTTCTGTAACCCTTTTCAAGTATAGAATTTATTACTTTTGTTATTAAAACAGAAATATCATTTCTAGAGAAAGAATATTTAAACATCATACCAACACTCAATATCATTGCTAAAGGGTTTGCAATTCCTTGTCCTGCGATATCTGGTGCTGAGCCATGAACAGGTTCGTACATCGCTTTTTTTTCTCCAGAACTATTGTAGCCCAAAGATGCTGATGGGAGCATTCCAAGAGATCCTGTTAGCATAGAAGCACAATCTGATAATATATCCCCGAACATATTGGTTGTAACTATGACATCAAATTGCTTAGGATTCCTTACTAATTGCATGGAAGCATTATCGACATACATGTGTGAAAGTTCTACATCAGGAAAGTCTTTTGCTACTGATGTAACTACCTCCCTCCAAAGCTCTGTTGATTCAAGAACATTTGCTTTGTCAACTGAACATAATTTTTTAGATCTTTGTTGAGATGCCTCAAAAGCAACTCTTGCAATTCTTTCTATTTCTGGAGTTGTGTAAACAAGAGTATTATAACCTTTAGAGAGATTTTTATTTATTTTTTCTACCCCTCTAGGTTCACCAAAATAAATTCCACCAGTTAGTTCTCTTATAATAAGAATATCGAGATCTTTAATTATTTCTGGTTTTAGAGATGACGAGGAAATTAGTGAGTCAAATACTATAGCTGGCCTAAAATTAGCAAATAAATCTAACTCTTTTCTAATTTTTAATAAACCTCTTTCCGGTCTAGATTCAAAAGGAAGTTTTTCCCATTTTAATCCACCAACAGCACCAAGTATAATTGCATCGGATCTCTTTATTCTTTCAAGAGTCTTGTCACATAGTGGTGTACCATATGTATCAATAGAAATTCCACCTACTAAGTCTTCAACACATTCTAAATTCAAGTCTGTATTAGTATCAACCCAATTGAGAATTTTTTTTGCTTCTAGAGAAATTTCATGACCGATACCGTCTCCAGGAAGAAGAGAAATACTATATAATTTTTTCATTAAAGATTAATTTTATATTTATTCTTTTATGGTGATCCAAGGTTTATCTTTTTCAAGCTTTATTTCAAAATCATTTATACTCTCAGATTTTTTTAATGTCAGAGCAATATCATCCAAACCTTCAAGTAGGCATTTTTTTCTAAATGGATCAACATCGAAACTTATACACTTTTTATTTTGAGACAAAATTGATTGATTCTCCAGATCAATTGTTAGTTTATTTTTTTTTTCAGCCTCACCCATCAAAAAATCAACGTTTTCTTGTGAGAGTTTAATAGGAAGAATTCCATTTTTAAAACAATTATTGAAAAAAAGATCTGCATAGCTGGGT
>PARN01000033.1 GCA_002711515.1 Rickettsiales bacterium
TGTACTTCCATCAGGAGACTCCATTACCGTAATAAAAACTCCTCTATCTTCTTTGGGAGCTAGCTCTTTTGGTATTTTTTTATAAAATATGAAAATCGAAAAACTAGTCAAAATGATAACTGAAAAATTTAAAACTTTTTTACCTAAAGAAAAATTTAAAATTTTAATATAAAAATCTTCGAAAAACTTTTTTTTTGATATATTTTTTTTATTTGAAATACTTAGTATTTTTGAACAAAGCATCGGTGTTAATGAGAGTGAAACAATTGTTGAGAAAAAAACTGCCCCAATAATTGTTGCTGCTAGCTCCTCAAAAAGTTTAGCTGTATCCCCCTCTAGAAATACAATAGGTGAGAAAATACTTATCAAAACAACTGAGGTAGAAACTATAGCAAAAAAAACTTCTTTTGATCCTTGAATTGATGCTTCATATTTATTCATCCCAGATTCAATTTTTTTATGAATATTTTCCAGCATTACAATTGAATCATCAATTACAAGTCCTGTACATAATACTAAGGCTAGAAGAGTGATTAGGTTAAGTGAATAACCGAGTACATTCAAAAAAATAAAAGTGGACATTATTGAAATTGGAACAGTTATCAAAGGTATTAAAGTGCTTTTTAGATTCCTCAAGAAAAAAAGAATTATTATGGTTACCAGTAAAACAGCAAAACAAAGAGTAAAAACTACTTCATTTAAAGCCTCAGAAACAAATAATGAAGTGTCATAACTTTGATAGATTTTAATATTTTCTGGTAATTCTTTTACAATATTTTTAAATTCTTTTTTTACTCCATTAGTTACATCGATAAGATTTGCATTTGTTTGTTTGAGTATCCCAAGTCCAATCATTTCTTCTGCATTTCCTCTAAAAATTTGTCTTGTTTCCTCTGGACCAATTTCAATTTTTGCTACATCTTTTAGTTTAACAAAAGAATTATCCTCTCCTTTTTTTAGTACTAAATTTTCAAAATCTTCAACTTTAGAAAAACCACTTTCAAGTTTTACCGTAAAATCTCTAATTTTCGACTCTAATCTTCCTGCTGGAATCTCCACATTCTCTTCCAATAATTTTTGTTCAATATCTATTACTGAAACTGCGTATTGAGAAAGTAGATTTGGGTCAACCCAAATTCTTAGCGATTTTTTTTTCCCTCCTGATATTCTTACTTTAGCTACCCCTGGCAAGACGGATAATCTATCAATTAGATAGCGTTCTGCATAATCTGTTAACTCTAGTTGATTAATATCGTCTGATGTAAGATTTAGCCACATAACCGCATTAGTATCTGAATCTATTTTCGAAATTTCCGGAGACTCGGAATCCTTTGGAAGACTTTCAACAATTCTTGAGACGGCATCTCTAACATCATTTGCAGCCTCATTAATATCTTTATTTGCAATAAATTCTATTGTTACCTTAGACCTTCCGTCTCTACTTACTGAAGAGATCGACTCAATTCCATCTATTCCGCTAATTTGTCCCTCTATAATTTCAGTTATTTTTGTTTCAACAACCGATGACGCCGCACCTGGATATAAGGTGTCTATAGTGATTTCTGACCTTTCAATATCTGGAAATTGTCTTAAAGGCAGTTTGTTTAGTGAAAGGAAACCTAAGATTATTAGAAAACCTGATAGTACTGTGCAAAAAACAGGCTTTTTTATAAAAGTTTCTGAGAAGTTCATTTAATTCTTACTTTTGAGTTTTCTTTAATTTTATTTATTCCCTCGTAAATAACTAAATCTTTGAGATTTACACCTTGGATAATTTCTACCATTCCGTCTTGCCTTGAACCAATCTTGATTTGCTTTTTTTTTACAATATTATTTTCAATTACATAGACAAAAGAAATATCGTCTTCATTGAATACAGCTCCTTCTTTAACAAGTTTTGCTATTCTTGATCCCAAAGGAATTTTAAAGTTAACCATCATCCCTGGTTTAAGAATTTTTTTGTTATTTTCTATTTTACCTATTACCTCAAATGTTCTTGTACTTTTATTTATAAGCGGATCAACAACAATTAAAATACCTTCAATAGAAGTCTTAAAACCCTGATTAACATCAACAAAAATTTTTAAATTATTATTAATTTTTGAAGCATAACTCTCAGAAACAAAACCTTGAATTTTTAGGCTATCAATATCGTAAAGATTTGTAATAACATCACCAGGTTTAAGTAAGGCACCTTTACTAAAGTTTCTTACACTTGTATAACCATCAAAAGGTGCTCTAATTTTTAGATCATCTATTTTTGCTCTGGCCTCTTCAACTTTAGATTCCAGTCTATTTTTAATCATCAATCTATTGTCTAAAACTGCTTGTGAAATATTTCCTTTCTCAGAGAGTTTTAATGCTCTTTCATAGTTTAATTTTGCTTCCTCTAATTCAACAATACTTTGATTTAAGATGGCTTTTTCTTCTTTATCGATTAACTCTACAAGTAACTGATTTTTTTTTACGAAACTTCCCTCTTCAAAATGAATAGTTTTTATTTTCTCAGAAACAACAGTAGTAATTTCAACACTTTCATTAGCTAGAACCGTACCTGGTAAAATTATAACACTTGGAATTGATTTTTTACTGGGGTATTCAGCACCTACAAATATACCTTCGCTTGAATTAACAGCTGTTTCAGCTAAAAAAAATATGAAAAAAAATAATTTCTTTAAAGTCATTTACCTCTTAAAACTTCAATAATCTCTGCATAATCTTTGTATTTGAAAATTGTAGAGCCAGAAACTAAAACGTTAGCACCAGCATCTATAACTTGTTTTGCTGTTATTTCATTTATACCTCCGTCAACTTCAATTTCAATTTTTTTGTTAGAGACTATTTTTTTTATTTCTTTTATTTTGTTAATTTGACTTGTAATAAATTTTTGTCCGCCAAACCCTGGCTCTACTGTCATTATTAATATGAGATCAACTAAATCTAAATATTTTTCTATTTCATTTGCATCAGTCTTCGGTTTTATAGAAATCCCAGCTTTTTTCCCAAACTTTTTTATTAGTTCAATGCATTCAAAAACATCTTCTCCAATTTCATGATGAATAGTAATTATATCTGCACCAGCATTTATAAAATTTGGTATGAACTCTTTAACTGGATCAATCATCAGATGNACATCAAATNTTTTTTTTGTCAAATTTCTGATTGAGCTAATTACATCTGGTCCTATAGTCAAGTTAGGTACGAAATGACCNTCCATNATATCAATATGAATATAATCNCATCCAGAATCATCAAGAAGTTGAATTTCTTTTCCTAAATTCGCAAAATCAGCAGATAAAATTGATGGCGCAATCTTAATTACATTTTCCATACTCAAGCATTTTCATGATCAGAAGAATATGATCCAAGTGTTGCATTTGAATTATGCTTACTTCTTTTAATTAGAGCAAGTTGTGAATCAACTATTTTTTCTTCTTTACCTTTCCATAAATTGAGTGAAGGTTGTTGAAGTGCTCTACCGTATGAGAAACTTAAATTCCATGATGAACTATTCTTAATTTTATTCATTTCATTTAAATGATTTGTGGCAAGTTCATTGCTTTGGCCACCAGACAAAAAAACAATTCCANGGACTTCNTCTGGTACATTTTCTTTTAGACATTTTAAGGTCATACTAGCAACTTCATTTACTGATGCTTGTTCAGGACAATTGCTTCCAGAAATCACCATATTTGGTTTTAGTAAAATTCCTCCAAGATATACTTTGTGNACNGATAGTTGCTCAAACACTTTTTTTAGTGTTTTTGATGTAATTTCATAACAATCATGAATTGTATGTTTGCCATCCATTATTACCTCTGGCTCAACAATTGGTACCATTCCACTTTCTTGAACAATTCTTGCGTATCGCCCTAAAATGAAAGCATTACAATCTATCGAATAATCAGANGGAATATTTTTATCTTTATCAATATCAATTATAGCACGCCATTTTGTAAAAATTGCTCCAAGGTCAGAATATTCTTGCAATCTATCTGATAACCCATCAAGTCCTTGGGTAATTTTTTCACTTGTATCTGAAAGAATTGGAATTGCACCTGTATCTACCTTAATACCTGGTGCTATGCCATTATCCATTAAAAACTTTGGGAATAGAACGTTATCACTTGTTTTCTGCCTCAGAGTTTCTTCGTAAAGAATTACTCCACTTATAAAATTACTCAAGTTTTCAGTTTTGAATAAAAGTTCTCTATATTTTCTTCTATTTTCAAAGTTTGATTCAACCCCAATTTGATCAAATCTTTTTTTTATTGTATTTGTGCTTTCATCAGCAGCTAAAATTCCTTTTGGTGGATCAGAAAGTTTTTTACAAACTTTATTTAATTCTTCTTTTTTCATAAACATTTACTCATTTAAACTATCTAGACCTGGAAGACCGCCTCCTTCAATAAATTCAAGAAAGGCACCTCCGCCGGTCGATATGAAGGAAAAAAAGTCGTAAGCATTGCATTGTTTTAACACAGAAATCGTATCACCTCCACCAGCCACGGAAAAGAAATTTTTATTTTTATTGTTTTTAACAGCTTTAGCAACAAAGGCTGTTCCTTCATCAAATGGTTTTTCCTCGTAATACCCCAGTGGACCATTCCAAAGAAGTTTATCTGCTTCAGATATAAGATTAAAAAATTTCATTCTAGTTTTTGGTCCAATATCAAAAATCTTATCATTTTTTTCTATTTCCTCAATTCCTCTTACAGCAGGAACAGTATTTTTTTTGTTCATTACAATAGCGTCAACAGGTAAAGAAAATTTTTCAGGGTATTCGGCAAGTAGTTTTTCTGATGTTTTAAGCATTGATTTTTCGTAAATAGATGATCCTATTTGATTGCCCATTGCTTTTAAAAAGGTATGTGCCATTGCTCCTCCAATAATTACCTTTCCAAATTTTTTCAAATAGAATTCAATAATCTTCAGTTTTGTTGAAATTTTTGATCCACCGAATAGTGCCACACTTGAAGAAAGATTGTTTGATGTAATAAGATTCTTAAGATTATAAATTTCTAATTCTAAAAGCATTCCTGGGAAAGAAGGTAAAAACTTTGGTATACCAATGATTGATGAGTGTGATCTATGGGAAACTGAAAAGCACTCATTGACATAAATATCTCCAAATGAAGCAAGTTTTTTTGAGAACGTTTCGTCATTCTTCTCTTCTTCAGGATAAAATCTTAAGTTTTCTAATAAAATAATTTTATTTTTTTCAAAAAACTTATTAATTTTGTCTCTTTTTAAATTTTTTAATGATTCTGCTAAAAAAAAGATTTCTTTACCAAGAACTTTATTAATTTCTGGGATTAAATTTTTCATTGAAAATTCAATATTTTTATCGCCTTGAGGCCTACCAAAATGGGAAATTAGGAGGATTTTAGCTTGATTTTTTAGTAAAAAATCTATTGTTGGTTTTATCTTTTCAAGCCTTGTAATATCTATAAATTTATCATCGTGGGTTGGTAGATTTAAGTCAACCCTAACTATTACAGTTTTATTAAAAATAAAATTGTTTAAATCTGAGAATTTCTTTTTTAATGTAATCACTTGAAATATTTTTTCTTTATTTGTAATGCTATTTTTTGAGCATTAAAACCATAGTATTTAAATAATTCTGCTCCTTTTCCAGACTCACCAAAGCTATCAATTGTATAGGCCATGTCATCTTCTCTGATAAATTTATGCCAACTATAGCTTGAACCAGCTTCAATAACAATTCTTGGTTGTTTACCAAGTACTCTTTCTACGTATTTTTTATTTTTATTATTAAAAATCTCAATTGAAGGCATAGAAACTAAGTTAGAATATATATTATTTTTTTTAAGTAATTCTTGAGTTTCTTTTGCAATTGAAACTTCAGAGCCAGTTGCAATAAATGTTATGCTTGCTTTTTTATTTGAATTTAAAACATACCCACCATTTGACGATAAATTAATTTTTACTTTTCTTCTCAGAAGTGGTAAATTCTGCCTTGAAAGAATTATTGCTGAAGGTGCGTTGATACTATTAATTGCAATTTCCCAAGCCTCATATGTTTCGATGGCATCACATGGTCTCAGTACTAGCAGATTTGGTATCGCTCTCAAACCAGCCAAGTGTTCTATTGGTTGATGAGTAGGTCCATCTTCACCAAGTCCGATAGAATCATGAGTTAAAATATAGATAACTCTTTTTTTCATCATTGCTGACAACCTGATAGCATTTTTACAATAATCAGAAAAAACAAGGAAAGTTCCACCATATGGAATAAATCCTCCGTGCACAGCTATACCATTCATTGCTCCAGCCATTAAATGTTCTCTGACTCCATAGTGGATATAATTATTTTTCTTTTTTCCAGCTACCGAAAATTTTGTTTTTGTGAGGTTAGAACCAGTTAAATCCGCTGAACCACCAATAAAATTTTTAACTAGATTTTCGGATAAAAACTCTATCACATTCTGTGAAGATTTTCTTGTAGCTTCTTGAATATTCTGATTAACAATATTTTCTAAAAAATTTGTTGTAAGATTATTTCTGTGAATCTTACTTTCAAAAACTTCTCTCAGTAAAAGTTTGTAAATTTTAGTTTTAGCGTATTTTTCAACCCAATTTTGTCTTTTCTTCTTCCCTTTGTCTCCTAAATTCCTCCATTTTTTTTTTATTTTATCGGGTATGAAAAAGTCTTTATGATGCCAATCCAGCTCTTTCTTTGTCAAGATAGATTCAGTTTTTCCTAATGGTGATCCATGAGATGATTCTTTTCCTGATTTATTTGGCGATCCAAATCCAATTTTTGTGTTACAAATAATTAATGTTGGTTTATTCGATTTTAAAGATCTAGAAACTCCTTTTTCTATACTGTTGAAGTCATGACCATCAACAGTCAGTGTATTCCAATTACTGGCTTCAAACCTTTGTTTTTGATTATCTGAACATGTTAAGCTAGTTGGTCCATCAATTGAAATTTTGTTGTTATCGTATAACACAATAAGTTTGCTAAGATTTAAATGTCCAGCAAGAGATATTGCTTCNTGAGAGATTCCTTCCATAAGGCAACCATCTCCAACTATTACCCATGTTTTGTGGTTAATTATATTTCCAAATTTAGCATTAAGTGTTTTTTCTGCTATAGCCATACCTACACCGTTGGCTAAACCTTGACCCAGTGGACCAGTNGTTGTCTCGATACTTTTAAGAAGTCCATATTCTGGGTGACCAGCAGTTTTACTACCTAGTTGTCTGAATTTTTTGATTTGAGTTAATGAACAATCTTTATAACCAACCAAATAAGAAATAGCATAAAGGAGCATGGAGCCATGACCTGCAGAAAGAACAAACCTGTCTCTATCAACCCATGCTGGATTAGAGGGGTCAAATTTAATAAATTTAGAGAAAAGAACTGTTGCTACATCTGCCATTCCAAGTGGCATTCCTGGATGACCAGAATTAGCTTTTTCTATTGCGTCAATAGTCAGAGCTCTAATTGCATTAGACATTAGTACAAATGAGTGGTGATTACTTGTTTTTTTTAACATATTATTCAACAATAAACTTTCCAAATGCTCTGGGTCCACCGGATACAGAGATACTTCTTACAAATTTATAATTATTTAAGTCTAATAAAATAATATTATCATCAAACCAACAAGCAACAATTAATAAATTTTCCCTATAACTTATGTCAATCCCCTCAGGGTATTCACAAACATCTTTTATAGTTTTAATTACTTTTTTATCTTTAACGTTTATTACAGAAATACTGTTATCCCTTTGATTTGTAACATAGATAAGTTTATTTATTTTGTTAAATGCTACTTGGTAAGGCCATTTTCCCACCTTTATATTAGCTATTACATCCAATGAATTAGAATCAATTAGGGTTATTGAACTGGACTGAACATTGGTTATAAAAATAATATCAAGTTCTTCATATGAAAAAACACCGTAGGGTGCTTTCTCTACAATAATTTTTTTTATTTCAGAGAAATTCTCTAGATCAATTACGGAAACAGTATTATCTTCCCTATTTGCAACAAACCCCTTTTTTTTTCTATCAGAGATATATATTCCAGCTGGAGAGTTACCTACTTTGATTACTTTGATTACTTTATTTTTTAATGGATCAATAACTGATACAGTATGATCATACCAATTTGTAGCAAATAATAGATTATAAAGTTCTGAAAAATAAATACTCATTGGACTTCTACCAGACACAATGAATTTATGCGAATAGTTATCTAGACTAATTTGAGAAATGTTATCACTGCTAGGATTCGAAATAAAAACCTTTCCATTTTTTCTATCTATATAAATACCTGCAGGATCTTTACCTAACTCTAATTCTTTGATTTTTTTTTTTATAGATAAATCTATAATGTCTAGTTTATTCGATTCCTGGTTAGTTATAAATCCTAAAACTGGTGTTTTATCACAAGAATTAACTAAGAAGATTGAAATAAAGATTAGAAAAAAATTAATTTTTCTCAGCAACTTTTTTCAAGCCTTTCAGAGAATCCTGTATAAATTCTTGAACCTTTTTCTTAGAGTTTTGATCATTAAGCTCTTCTGGGGGATCATTGCCCATAAATCCTCTATAAAACCCTGCTTTATAATTTACCGAAGATGATCCGTCATCGTTGTTTCTAATAAAAATTTTAGCTGAATAACTATTTACAGGTAAAACTTTATTGTCAGTTTCAACAATTCTCCAACTAACCATCATTTTCTCTTTATCGGTTTTTTCTAGTTTTTGTTTTACCAGTGAACCATTGGTGAATTCAAGTGTTCTCTCACTGCCAACTTGGTTATTGTCAGCAATAGTTGATTTTATATTATTATTCCAATCGAACTGTTTAAAATTACTTACAATACTCCATACCTTCTGTGGACTGGCGTTAATGACTATTTTTTCAGAAACTTTTTGCCTTGAAGGTCCATGAGCTAAGACATGAACTGAAAAGAAACTTAATGTAAGTATTGTTACTATAAATTTAAATTTTTTCATTTTCTCCTCTTTTAATTTTATTTTGGTAGTATGAATTTATTTTTATCTTCTAGTACAGATAATGCAACAAGGATTTCTGAATTTTCGTCTGAGACATCAGAAATAACAGCGTGAATATTACCTGAGATCATTTTTAATTTTTTTATAATAAATTTTTTATTTTCATAGCCCCCTTCAGATACTTTCTCTATAATTTTACCAACCAATAAATCCATAACAAACCATTTTATAAGTATTTTTTAAAACCATGCATTCAAACATATACATATTAATCTATATTCAATAACTATGAAGGAAGGATTTGGTCTTATATCAAAGTTCTCACGACCTATACTAGCGTTTTATGTAATTATTAGTATTTTTTCAGCAGTTTACAGTTTTAAATTTTTAACAATTAATACATCTACTGAATCTTTAATCAATGAAAATCTTAATTTTAAAAAAAACCAAGATGAACTTCGTGAGAAATTCCCTATTTTAGCTAATAATCTACTTATTAGAATATCAGGTGATGATCGTAAAATTTTGGAACAAGAAACAATTGATATCATCAAAACGTTAAAAACAAAAAAGCTTAACTTCGTTTATTCTCCTACTAGAGACAAATTTTTTAAAGACAATTTTTTTTCTTTCTTAACACAATCTCAAAGAGAAGAACTTATTAATAAACTTTTTTATTATCAGCCTTTTTTTTCTGAACTTAATAAAAACCCAAAACTTCAGGGTTTTAATAACCTTATTGAATTATCTTTAAAAGATACAACTGATAATGAAAAAATAAAGAACTTTGAACTTATCTTTGATAAATTTAATCAATCTTTAATTTCTAGAGAAAAAGTTGATTGGGAAAATTTATTTAATTCTAGTCAATTTGAATACATAATTTTAGGGCTAGATAGGAATTACTTATTGGAAAATAAGTTCAAGACTTTTTATGATTTTCTAAGAAAATTATCCGAGTCAAAAGAAAATATAAAAATTGAATTCACAGGTGGTTTATTAATAGATCATGAAGAAATTTCGTCAGTATCTGAAGGTGCCTCTAAATCTGGATTACTTAGTTTATTTCTCGTAAGTATTGTTCTATGGATCGGTTTAAGAAAGATAACGGCAATATCTTTCCTCATGTTTAGTGTAGTAGTGGGTTTGTCTGTAACAATTGGACTAACTACATTTTTTATTGGTCATCTCAATCTAATTTCTGTTGCTTTCGCTGTTTTGTTTATTGGTTTGTCGGTTGACTTTGGCATTCAGGTTTATTTGAGAATTATTGAGGATTCAGATAGAAGTTTAAATAATGTTGATAAAGAAATCAAAAATATTAGGAGCACATTAATTATTGCTTCAATACCCTCTATGATAGGTTTTCTTTCATTTATACCAACAGATTATATTGGTTTATCTGAATTAGGAAGGATTTCTTTTATTGGTTTATTAGTTGGTTTGACAGTAAACATTACATTTTTACCTGCATTATTTATTACTTTTCCAAAATCAATAAATTATAGAGAGAATAAAAATGTTCACTCGTTTTATGGATTAAATTCAATAATTAAGTCAAGTCAATATTATCTTATTAGTATTATTATCGTAATTACCTTATTTACGTTTTATGCAATCAAAAAAATAAATTTTGACTCTGATGCTTTAAATTTAAAAGATCAAAATCTCAATTCTGTAAAACTTGCAAAAGAATTAATCGAAGAAAATCCTACTTCAGATTATATAATATCTTTGATAATTGATAAAAATAACGAAAATTCAGAAAAGTTAAATAGACTCGTTTCATCTGAAAATATAAAATCTATCTTTTCATATGAAGATTTTAGTAAAAGATATGAGTCAGAAGAATTAGAATATTTTAAATTTCTTATTTTATCAGAAAAAAGTAATTCTTTTTTCTCAAAAAAAGAAGAACTACAAAGATTTAAACTTTTACTTAATAAAATTATAAATTTAAAATTATATGATGGTATTACTCAAAATGCTGAAAATCTTTTGGAAAAGTTAAATAAAGATTTCTCTAACAATAATGATATTAAAGTGCTAGAAGAACTACTTTTTAAGGATTTTGAAGTAATGATCAATAAGATCGAAAAATTCGGAGTTGTAGAAGAAAGTTTTTTAGAAAAAATTCCAAAATACTACACTGACAGATACATTTCTCAAGATAACCTTGAAAGAGTTGAAATTTTTCCATCAAAGGATGTTACAAAAAAGCAGTTTTTGCAAGATTTTGTTTTAGATGTCCAAAAGATTTTCCCAAAGGCAACAGGTATGCCGGTTGTTCAATATGAGGCCGGCAGTATAGTTATAAAATCATTTATTACAGCCATGATTTTATCTATTATTTTTCTAGTTCTTTTTGTTTTTTTTATATTTAAAAAATTACTTTTAGTTTTTATTTGTATTTTCCCTCTATTTATTTCATCAATCTTAACACTTTTTTTTATGATAATTTGTAAATTAAACTTTAATTTTGCAAATATGATTGCATTACCACTTCTTTATAGTCTTGGAATCACTTACTCTATTTACTTCGTAAAACGCTATCTTGAGTTTGGAAACCTTGAATCAGTTTTTAGAAGTAATACGCCGAAAGCAATAATTTACAGTGCCCTTACGACAATTGCTTCTTTTGGAACACTAGCAATTTCTTCACATAATGGAACTTCTTCTATGGGAATACTTTTATTTATAAGTTTATTTTCAACTTTAATTTCTTCAGTTCTTTATCTTCCAATGTTATTAGAATATTTCAAGAAAAGGATTGTCAAATAACTTTCCAGTTTCCTTGCTCATCTCTACATGCAGTAGATTCTTCTTCAAAAGTTTTATTATCTTTTTTTACAATTTTTTTAAAATCTCGACAGGTCTCTTCATTAATTTTATAGCTTTTTGTAGGAATTACTTCAGCATTAACATTATTTTCCTCGCTCTTCCATTTGCTTGAGACATTATCTGGGTTCTCGTCCAAGGAATCCTTGATTACCTCTCCGTAATCTTTTTTTTCACTTTCACTGAGAATTGTACCAATTTTTCCCCCAATAACTAAGCCAATAGTTGTACCCAAAACAGTTGATAAACTTTTCCCAACTCCTGAACCAACTTTTGAGCCAAGATATGCTCCAGTAACTGAACCTATTATTTGGCCTAACAGTTTTCCATCTTCTTTATTTTCGCAAGAAACTAAAAACAATGAAACAATCAAAATGTAAAAAATCTTTTTTTTATACATATTCTTAATTTATTAGATAATAACTAATCCTACAACTTTTCATTTTTTTCAAAACCTCGGAAGCTCTTAAATCTTGGGAATCTTAAACTCCAATATTCACCATCTTTACTTTTACTTATGGAATCTGCTCTGATCTCCACTATTTTTCCAATTAATTCTTCTTTATTCCTCCAAAATTCTTCTCTTTGTTCATCAGAAAATCCTGATCCAATATTCAATTTAAAAAATTTTCCATTCTCATGTCCCTCTGCAATAAGAGCCCCAAGTTTGCCTTGATTTCTTCCAGATCCTTCCTCGTAATTTTTAACGGAAAGGGAAACTTCAATAAATGGTTTTGATTTAAGCCAGGTTGTGGATCTTTTACATTCATAAAAAGATTCAGGATCTTTAATCATAATTCCTTCGTAACCTTGAAAAATCGACTCACGATTAAATTCTTTAAACTCTTTAATTCCAGCGTTTGTATCAAGATCGATTAGTTTAGGTTTAAGGATCCTTATTGTCTCAGAAGATTCAAAGTATTTATTATATAATAATTTTAGCTTATGTATCCTCTCAGAGTATTTTGATTCATAAATACCTTCATTAAAATTTTTAAGAGGTAACAAATCAAAAAGATAGAGCTTTGCGTCTGGATTTTGGATTGATTCTTTTCTATGTATTTGTTTCATAAGCTCTTGAAAGTTTTTGCTTATTATCTCCCCATCGAGCACAAATGGATCTTCAAAATCAGGAAAATTTAAGAGTGACTGCATTTCTTTTTTTATATTTTCAAAATTATTTAACTCTTTTCCATTTCTACTAAAAATATCAATTTTTCCGGACGGATAAACTATAAAAATTGCTCTAACTCCATCAAGTTTTATCTCTACAAACTTTTTTCCTACAACTTTTTTTTTATGAGATTCAGAATCTTGAGCAAGTTGACATGCAAAAACAGGAATAATATAGTTTTCAAAACCATTTTTTTTTGCGACGTTATTTATTGTTTTTTCTGATAATCCGCACCTCATATCTTTTTGAAGTATTCTTTTATAAAAAAAATTCCATTCATCCATTAGTGACTTTTCCATAAGATCTATAATTTCATCTCTTGCTGCATGCCCAGTAAGTGATCTATTTATTAACTTATTAGAAAGCCTTTCGAATTCCTCCCACCTAATTCCACTACCGTTGATTTTTGATTCAGGTATTTTTTTAACCCCAAAAGTCAATAACCTATTATATGCTAGTGTTAATCCATGAAAGAAATTATTATTTTGATTTTTCATTTCATTGAGAAGTATTTCCTCTTTGAATAATCTTGAATTTGATGAGCTAAGAGACTTTATAATTTTTGCTTCATTCATCTATTTTTTCCTTTAGCTTACAATAGTATCTGCAGAATTTACATTTTGTTGAATAGTTAGGAACTTTTTCACTATTTAAAATATTATAGATATTTAAAATAGTTGGTTCTATCCAACTATCATCCAAAAGCCTTTCAAATAATGATAACTCAAACTTTACATTTTGATTTGAACTATTTAAGTCATCATAAGCATTTATATAAATAAGAACCCCCATTTTCGACATCTCAATATTATTTCGTTCTAAAAGAAAAGAATAGTAGGACAATTGCTTCCAATATCCTTGCCAGATATCTTCATAATTAATTTTATTTTTTTTGGATGTACTTTTAATTATAAGACTATGATTTTTCATTTTATTTTTATCAAGTAATACATCATCAATTATCCCATATAATAAGATATTAGTGTTTTCATGAAAAAAACTTATCCCCTTAAACGGAGTTGTCCATTCTCTTAAATTTTGATGTTTAAGTGGTATATAATTCCTATTAAGATTAAGAATTTCTGGATGGCATTTTTGTTCTTCCCTACATTCGTTTAATTCTATTTTTAACTTTTCAACAAACCTATTATTGATTACTAATGGTGTACCATGGGGTCTTCTTATTCCATATTTTTGGTCAATAAAAAAACATCTTTGACAATCAAAATACAGATCGATCTTAGTTCTACTTAGTTTAAAAGGTTTTAAACTATTTTTTATATAAACCTGTTTTTTGAACATTCTCCTACTTCTTTATCTATTCTAACAAGAAATAAAATTAAAATTGACTTTTTTTATTTTTTTGAAATTATCAAACTCATGAGATTTTTCATTCTTTTTCTATTTTTAATCCCTAAAATAGTGTTTTCTGATGAGTTGAATCTAATTTGCACAAATAATTATATTGATGCAAAAAGTCTTGATGTTAAAGACTTATTTTTAGTTATAAATCCTAATAAGAAAAAAATAGAGCTCGGAGGTTTGACTATTTATCCTAATGAATACAAAGAAACTGATTCAAATATATCATGGAAAGCCTCTGACATAAAAATATATGAAGATTCAAATGGGGATGTCTCAGGAATTATTGGGAGGTACTCTGGTCAATTAGTTTTAAATTTCGAAAGATATACTGATAGAAAAATAATATCCCTAGTTTTTAATTGTCAGAGGTTTGAATTAAACGAAAGAAAATTTTAATTGAAAAAAATTTTCTTNTTATCAATGAATTTNCATAATTCTTTTTGAAGAAANTTATAATTCTCTTCAAAACCTGAAAAATGATTACAATCAGAAAAGTTAGATCCGAATGACTGAGTGCTTAAAAATCTATTTACAAAATTTTTTGGCATCTTAAATCTTCCAATAGTTACAGAATGAATTTTATCAGCATTGAGTTTTGTAAAAATATTTTTGAAAAAATCTTGATATGAATTTATGTCTTCTTTTATCAAAATAAAAGGATCAAATCTNAGTCCTATATTCCATCCAATTTTCTGAAGTTGCCTAAGTGCATCTATTCTTTTTTCAAGTGATGGTGTTTTTATCTCAAATTTATTTATTACATTTTCTGTATTGAGGCTTAAAGCAATGATTACATTTTCAATTGGTAATTTTTTTTTAAAAATGTCGATTTTAANACTTTTTGTTCTTACTTCTAAAAAAGCATTTTTGATTTTTTCAAATCTTTCCAAGAAGAAAGATAAAAAAAAGGTGATTTTTTCTAAAGCCAAACTGTCACAATCATAACCAGAAAAAAAACAAATTTTATTTTTAATTTTTAATGTCATTTTTGAAATTTCATCTAAAAAGTCTTCATAATTAACGAATATTACATAGTTTGCTGAACTAAACATTCCTTGTAAAAAGCAATATTGACAATCATAAATGCAGTTTAGCATATGAGAAAAATAATAATTATCCTGATAACCAATCTTAAACTTTTCAGGAGTTTTAAGGATTAAATTATNTTCTTTTTTTGCAAGAATTAATGATGGATTCTTTTTTTGAACCCTAAAATTCTGATTCCTTGGATTAAATACTTCTTTGTAATTTTTACAGTAAATTATTTTATTGAATTTGATTCTTTCAAGAATAGCTAATGCATTTTTATGCTTTCTAATTTTATCTTCAACATAGATTATGTTAAATTTCATTTATTTTTCTTTTTAGTATTTCAATATTCTGCGTTGTATTTTTTGAATAATCAAATATATCTACATCTAGTCTATTAAATTTGTAAAAATATTTTTTAGCTAATTTAGATATAATATTCTTTTCGTAAAATGAGGCATTAAGTCTTTCAACAACTTCTTTGATTTTTTGATCTACAATTTGTTTCTGACTGAAAAATTCATTCCATAAACTCTCGATTTCCTCTATAAACCCTGAAATTAAGTTTATTTTTTTATTGATGATATCATAAATAAGTTTTCCATCGTTAAAGTCTATAGAATTTATTTTATTATCTGAAATAATTTTAAGTGAATGGATTAATTCTTTTGAAGAAAAAAAATTAGCAGCATCGAAAAAACCACTACACTCCATATCAGATAAATTATTATCTAGATATTTGTTAGGTTTACTAAATGTTCTGCAGGTATTCATTCTTAAATTCACGCTTTCATGCACATAAGGAAAGTTTTGAATATCTGTATCGTTATCAATAATCTTATCTACATAAAATAATTCACCTATTCTAAAAGTTTTATGACCTGCAAGACCAAAATTAATCCAAACTTGGTTTTTATTTGCCCCAAATCTATTGTATGTGTATGTAACGCTCATTGCTGAATATATTTTTCCAATCTTACTTATAGTTAATGACTTATTTTCATTACGAAAAATTTGGAATTGATGACTTTCTCTATCTTTTTTAAGTCTATAAAGGTCTATTAAAGGTTTTGCTTCTTTAGAAGTGGCACAAATTAAATGAATCACTGTAAATTACTTTTTGAACTTAAGAGTCATTCTATCACTTTCTCCAATTTCAATAAATTTAGATTTATCTTTTTCACCCAATCGAAAGGTTGGAGGCAGTGTCCAAACACCTTTTTCATAATTCTTTAAATCTTTTGGATTGGAGTTAATTTCTGATTTTTCAACGAACTTAAAACCTTGTTCTTCAATAAATTTTATTAAGAAGGATTCTTTAACGTAGCCTTTACCAAAATTGCTTTCCATAGTCTCATTTGCCCTGTGTTGAACAACACCTAATATACCTCCTTTTTTAAGGTTTTTATAGATTGATCTATAAATCTGTTCTCCTTTTTCAATACCCAACCAGTTATGTGAATTCCTAAATGTTAATATCATGTCAAATTTTCTATCACTTTCAATTTCAAATCTATCGTTTATAAACACATGTTGAACACTTCCAAAGTTTTTTTCATTCTCTGAAAAATAAGTATCAAATTCATTTTGTATTTTGTTAATTATTTCAACAGCAAACGGAGGCTTATTATATTTGGCAACATAAAAATTATCAGTATTTTTCATATAATTTGCAAGTATTTCTGTATACCAACCTCTTCCAGGAACTACTTCAAGTATTTTCATATCTCTTCTTATTCCAAAAAATATTAATGTTTCAAGAGGATTCCTGAATATGTCTCTTGCTATATTTTCTTTTTTTCTGAATTGATTCTGAATAGCTGATTCAATTAATTCTTTATTATTTTCATCAGCTTTTAAGCTGCTTAGAAAAGTTATTATAAAAATAAGAATTACAGTTTTAATCATCTAAATAACACTATCAATCATATCATCAATTGAAAAATCTTTATTAATCGCCTCTTGTAATAACCCTAACTCAGTTTCATTTGTAATATCCCAGCCAGGTGGAGCTTTTTTTGTAAGTCCTGACCTGCAGGAATATGAAAACACTCTGAAATCTTGAGTGGCTAGCTCAGGGTTATACTTTTTTTCGTCATCACCGTCATAGGGATCTTTTTTAAAAATTCCTTTTTGATTTGGTTTAGTATCCTTTATAATTGTATATGCAAAATGATTAAGTAATAAAAAAGGATCTTTTCCTTTAATTTCACCCAAAAATTGAATAAAGGATGTAGCTCCGTTTTCTATTTCCTCAACTGTAAGATCTTCATAATATTTTTTAAAAAAGGACTCGTATTTCTTAGTTGAAACAAATATAGCTTTATCTCTTACAATATAATCGTATACAGTGAGTGAAATTAAGAGTTTGTATAACCAATCAGGACAAAATTTTACGTCTTTACCCATGCTAATTCTTTCTTGTGAAATTTTCTGAATATGATTTTTTTAATATTTTTCTTTTCTTTGGTTTAATAATTTCAAAATCATAACTGTTTTTAATTGCAAAATTTTCAGCATCTTCCAGTGAATCAAAAAAAAGTTTTATTTGTTGTTCCGGGTTTGTTGAGCCAATCCATCCAAATTTACTACTAACATAAATTTCATCAATATTGCAGTTCGATAAACACCATTTTCTTGTGTTCATTAATCCGGATTGCATTGCGGATTTTGAAGGTTTAAAAATTAAAAATTTATTTTTTTTTTGCATATTTTTTTATTGCATTATCTAAATCTTCAATCAGATCTTCATAATTTTCTAATCCTACGTGAATTCTAAACCAATAATGATCATTAATCGACAATTTTTTTGCTGGTTTTAAACTTTTTAATGGCAGGATCAGGCTTTCATAACCGCCCCAACTAAACCCAATCTTGAATTCTTTAAGTGAGTCAACAAATTTTTCAATTTTATCACACTTTTCGATAGAAAAGGTAATCAAACCATTATTTATTTTATGAAACTTTTTCCATAATTTATGATATTTATTTGATTCATCAGGTAAATAAATGATATCTTTAACAACTTTTTGAGATTTTAAATATTTGAATATTTTTTCTGAATTAAATTGATGTTTATCCATTCTTACCTTGAGTGTTTTAAGACCCTTGTAAGCTTCAAAACAACTTTCTGAGGAAACAAAATCTCCCAATCTGACAGAAGTTTCCTTTATTACTTTTTTGTATTTTTTTGATTTTGTTGCAATTATTCCAAGGAATGTATCAGAGTGACCCGACATATACTTTGTTGCAGATTCTATTACAATATCAATCCCTAGCTTTAAGGGATTACATCCAATAAACGTAGACCATGTGTTATCCATAACAGTAAGTATTTTTTTTGATTTAGCTAAGTTCACGATATTAGTAATATTTTCTACTTCAAAATTTAATGAACCTGGCGATTCAAGATAAATTATTTTTGTTTTATTTGAAATTAAACTAGATAGTTTAGAAATATTATTAGATGAAAAATACTTCGAGTTTATACCAAACTTTTTTAATACTATTTTTGTAAAATTATAAACAGGTTCATAACAATTTTCTGTAAGGAGAATTTCATCTTCTTTTTTTAAAAAACTAACTAAAGTAGTAGTAATAGCAGAGAGTCCGGAACTGGTTATAACAGCTGAGTTACATTTATAAAGTTGAGCAATTAATACTTCAAACCTTTTCGTTGTATAAGTATTAATTCTTCCATAATAGGGAACTTCTAACTTCATAGATTTTGATTCTATGAAGCTTTTATAGTTTTCAAAAATTATAGTTGAGTTTTTGTATATTGGGTCATTAATCGAACCGTAATGAAGTTTAGGGTTCGATCCAATATGAATAATATCTGTATCTATTTTTTTCCCCATTCTGCCCATGAACCATCATAAAGTTGGTATTTCTTAAATCCTAATATATCAAGTGAGAAGATAAGATTACATGCTGTTACACCAGAACCACACATACAAATAATTTTCGCAAATTTTCTTAATTTAGCTTTGTTGTAAAAAAGAGCTTTTAATTTATGATAAGATATGAATTTACCATTAGTTTTGGAAATTTTTTCATATGGAATATTCAAACTTCCCTCTATATTTCCTGATTTTAAATTTTTTCTAGGTTCAGCGACTAGTCCTTTAAACCTTCCATTTGGTCTAGCATCTAACAATAATATTGAGTTTTTTTTATTTAGCTCATTTTCAAGATTTTTTTTTGTAATAATTTTTGTTTTATCTAATTTATGCTTTGATTTAGTTTTTTTTTGTGCGTATTTTGTTCTTTTTGTTTTTGAAGAAATTTCATTATCAACTGGGTAATTATTTTTTATCCATGCATTGAATCCACCATTTAATATTCTAACTTTTTGAAATCCAAAAACTTTAAGTTGAAACCAAANTCTTGAGGAACAAAAAAAACCAATTTGATCATANATTATAANATTNTCAGAAGNAAATAANCCAAGCATGCNTATCGTTTTATTGAATTCCTTATCATTAGGNATCATNTGAGGNAGAGATGAGTTAATATNTGAATTTTTCTCTAGATCATAANAAATCGCTTTNGGTATACGGGATAANTTAAACTCTTTTAAGCCTCTTGTTTTTTCGTTAAGATACCACCTACAATCAAGAATNTTTATTTTCTCAGATTTTAATTCTCTTTTTAATTTATAGGGTTCNATAATATGATTTAAATAATATCNACTCATAACCAGCTNGGAATTGGNAGTNTTTTTTCTTTTAAAAACTCTTTATTAAAGATTTTACTTTCATATTTTGTTCCATAGTCACATAAAATCGTAACTATATTTTTATTTTTTCCCATTAATTTCCCAAGTTTTATTGCTCCAATGATATTTATTCCAGAAGATCCTCCTAAAATAAGACCTTCTTTTTCAATCATTTCAAAAACAATTTCAAGAGCTTGCCTATCTGAAATTTGAAAGCACTCATCAATTTTTATTTGTTCAAGATTCTTTGTAATACGACCTTGGCCGATACCCTCAGTTATAGAATTTCCTGTAGATTCCATTTTTCCATGTTTGAAAAAGTTATACATTGCAGAACCAAAAGGATCTGCTAATCCAATCAATATCTCTTTATTCATTTCTTTTAAATAATCACCAACTCCTGCTAATGTTCCACCAGTGCCAACAGAACATATGAAAGCATCTACATTTCCTGATAACTGTTTCCATATTTCTGGACCAGTTGTTAAGTAGTGAGACTTTTTGTTTGAAAGATTATCAAATTGGTTTGCCCACAAAACACCATTAGGGTTTATTATCTGCTTGGATAAAGTCTCAGAATACCGTATATAATTTTTAGGATCTTTATATGGGACAGCTTCTACTAAATGAAGTTTAGCACCACATAGCCTTAGCATTTTTTTCTTTTCATCACTTTGTGTTTTTGGCATAACAATAACTGAATTCATTCCGAGAGAATTTCCTACAAGGCTTAAACCAATACCAGTATTACCAGCTGTTCCCTCAACAATTGTACCCCCAGGTTCAATTTGTTTTTCTTCTATTGCATCTGTGATGATTTGCCTAGCTGGCCTATCCTTCACAGAACCTCCAGGGTTTAAAAACTCACATTTTCCAAAAATATTACATCCAGAAATCTCAGATGCTAGTTTAAGTTTCAAAAGAGGAGTGTTACCAATACACTCGGAAAAGTTTATTTTTGAAAATTTATTAAGCATTGGGTTGTTAATAGTTTAATTAATTTT